>NZ_JAAKSL010000019.1:0-73741 GCF_049173895.1 Aeromonas sp. 602200 | reverse complement strand
GTTGCGGGGGCCGGATTTGAACCGACGACCTTCGGGTTATGAGCCCGACGAGCTACCGAGCTGCTCCACCCCGCGTCTGAGGTCGCCAATAATAGGCGCCAGCGCACAGATTGCAAGTAAATATCTCAAAAAAAGTTTATTCGTAGATTAATCAGACAGAGAGTGAGGACATTAGCAGCATCATGCTGTTTTTTCAGGCAATAGAGTCAAAGCCACATACCAGGCACTACACTCAGTGAGATGAACACTCCTCATTTTGGGTAGGTATGATATGCGCATCTCCGCCGGTCACTGCCGTCAGTTGGGGGCGACACCCGACAACCGCGGCGTCAACTTCGCCATCTGGGCCCGCTTGGCCAGCCGGGTAGAGCTGCTGCTTTTCTCCAGTGCCGAAGATGATAGTCCCGAGGTAATTCCCCTCTCCCCCCGTTTCAACCGAACTGCCTACTACTGGCATATCCATATTGAAGGACTCCCCATCGGGCAACGCTACGCCTACCGTATCCAGGGACCATGGCGTCCCTATTGTGGCACCCGCTTTGATGGTGACAAGGTTCTGCTCGATCCCTATGGGCGCAGTATTGAACTGGGCCCCAACTATGACCGATGGGCGGCTGCACGCCCCGGCAGCAATATGGCTTGCTGCGCCAAAAATCGGGTAGTCGATACCCGCCACTACAACTGGGAAGGAGACAAACTGCCTGCTCACTCTCTCTCCCGCTCGGTGATTTACGAACTCCATCTGGGGGGGTTTACCAACTCCCCGAGCTCCGGGGTTGATCCTGCATTGCGGGGCACCTATCTTGGATTGATTGAGAAGATCCCCTATCTGCAATCTCTCGGAGTCACCGCCGTTGAACTGCTGCCGGTGTTTCAGTTCGATCCTCAGGATGCTCCCAGGGGGCTATCCAACTACTGGGGATACAGCCCCATGTCCTTTTTCGCCCCCCATGCCCAGTACGCCTGTGGCGATGATCCGCTGACCGAATTTCGCGATATGGTCAAGGCGCTGCACAGGGCCAATATCGAGGTGATCCTGGATGTGGTCTACAACCACACCGCCGAGGGGGGAGATAATGGCCCCACCTTCTCGTTTCGCGGCATCGACAACGAGGCCTACTACATCCTCGACAACAACCAGAAGGACACCAACTACTCGGGCTGTGGCAACACCTTCAACGGCGCACACCCGGTGGTACTGCGGATGATCATGGACAGCCTGCACTTCTGGCGCCAGGAGATGCACGTCGATGGCTTCCGGTTTGATCTGGCTGCCATTTTGTCGCGGGATGAATCGGGCCAGCCACAGGCCAATGCCCCGACCCTGCGCACCATAGATACCGATCCCAAGATCGCCGATATCAAGCTGATCGCCGAGGCCTGGGATGCAGGGGGGCTCTATCAGGTGGGATCACTGGCCGGCGCCCGCTGGCGTGAGTGGAACGGCCAGTTCAGGGACGACGTACGCCGGTTTCTGCGCGGGGATGACAACAGCGTCACCGCCTTTGTCGAACGGTTGTGCGGTAGCCCCGATATCTATCACTATCACCATGCAGATCCCGAGAAGAGCATCAATTTCGTCACCTGCCACGACGGCTTTACCCTGTGGGACTGGGCCAGCTACAACAACAAGCATAACGAGGCCAATGGCGAGCAGAACCGTGATGGCTGTGATCACAACTTCAGCTGGAACCACGGCCATGAAGGGGTAACGGACGATCCCCAGATCAATGCCCTGCGCACGCGCCAAGCCAAGAACATGATGGTGGCAACCCTGTTATCGGTGGGATCCCCGATGCTGTTGATGGGGGATGAACTGCTGCGCACCCAGCACGGCAACAACAACGGTTACTGTCAGGACAACGCGACCTGCTGGATGGATTGGCAACCAACTCCCCGCAGCCAGGAGATGTTCCGCTTCATGAAGGAGCTGATCCAATATCGCAAACATCTGTTCCAGCGCCCGGAGCAGGAGAGCATGCCACTGTCGCTCACCGAAATCCTGCGGCACAGCGAGATCTGCTGGCACGGAGTCAATGCCATGCAGCCAGACTTCAGTCCCCACTCCCATGCCATCGCCATGTCGGCCCTGTCAAGCGAAACCCGACTGGCCCTTTACGTACTGTTTAACGCCTACTGGGAGCCCCTCACCTTCAACCTGCCCAGCCCGCCCAAGGGAGTTGGCGGCTACTGGCGGCGGATCCTCGATACCGCCCTCCCCTCACCGCAAGATATCTGCACTTTCGGCATGCCACTGGAAGGGTTGACCAGAGAGTATCTGGCCCAGCCACGCAGCAGTTGCCTGTTTATCTGCGGGGCCGATGACTTCTATTGATTCTCGAGAGTCAGATATGAAAAAGCCCCGGGCCTTGGCTCGGGGCTTGCTCTTTTCAGTACCAGTGTCAGATCAGCTGGTACAGCACGCTGGTAGCGGCGATCTGGGCGATAAGCAGGCCACACAGGGAAGTGGAAACCACCACAGGCGCGGTATCACGCTGCAAGTAGAGCGGGCTGAACCAGAGCAGCAGGGAAGCCACCAACAAGGCAGCCTGTGTCACCACCGCCGGGATCAGATCATCGAGATTGGCTTCAGCCCCTTGCCAGCCCACCAGCACGGCCAGCCAGATAAGGCTGGCCATGGCGCCCGCCAGCGCAGCCAGCGGCAGAAGAGTATTAAACGCCTTGAGGCGGTGACGGGCTCGCAACAGCATCAGGTGAGCAAAGGCCGCTCCCAGCATCACCATCTGCAATAAACCGCTCACCCAGCCCTGCAGCTGCAGCAGCCCGAAGCCATAAACAGCGAGTGGCAACGCCGGCAACCAGAGCAGCGTTGAGGGGACTGCACGCTTGCCCTCCAACCGTGACTGGGCCAGCGACAAGCCGACCCCGAGCACCAGTGCGGCACCACCACTCCAGATCAGCCAACTGGCCGCCTTGGCCTCTACCGCCAGCATCAAGGAGAGCGCGGTAATGACCCAGATGGAAAAGAGCTGCTGAGTGATGCGTGAGCGCTGGCCGGGGCAGATATCACCGCGCCACAACACGATACCGAGGGCAATGAGGGCACCAAGCGCCATCAAGCCGGTAAGGGGAAAGAGCCAAAGTGGGAGTTGGACGAACATGACGCCTCCAGCAGCAAGAATTCGGGGGCGCCACCGGGGCGCCGGAGAAGAGTGGGCGAGTATACCCAAACCTGCGGCTATCCCCAATCACGACAAACAGACCGGCAAAAAATGAGCAGATGCCCCGAAGGTCATGATGCTGCCGACAGGCCCATTATCACACCGACTTCACACCTGACCGCGAGCCAGTGCCACTACCCGCGCAAACATCTGACGCAGCACGGGAGGAATATGCTCGGCACCAAGCCGCTCGGCTTCTTCCACCACCGCCAGCGCCATCCCCGGCTTGCTGCGATGATGAATCGCCTTATTGATGATATGACTGGCACTCCACATGGCGCGCCCGCCCACCCCGGCCTCGCGACGAAACACAGCTTCAAAACCGTTGTGATAGAGGTAGTGCTCGATGTCGGCGGCAGGGAGCTGGGTCAAGCGATCCCGCTCCCGTTCGCCCTTGAGCTGACCGCGAGCCGAGGCGGCATACTTGAGCCCCGCCTCGTCGCCATCGGTGAGCAGGTGCCACTCGATGCCAAAATCCCGCGCCACCTTGATGAGCGGCGACTGGCCGCACTGGGCAAACTCGATGATCCGCACCCCTTCGGCCCGCAAGCTGTAGCCGCAGATCTGGGCCAGCTCGGAGAGCAACCAGATTTCGGTCTCCCCCTCCACCAGCAGCCAGCAACGGGCAAATAGCGACATCGGGCGGTTGATCCGCACATGGAAGGCGATCTTGCGCAGATCGTCGCTGCTGTAGCGCTCGCCCCCCAGCTGGTGACAGAGGATATCCTGCTGGCGACGCACCAGTCGTCGTACCTGATTGAGCGGCAGTGAAGAAAGCAAGTCCCCCGAGTTGGTGGTGAGCAGCTTCTGGCCCGGCAGTTGTTCCAGCAGCCCCCACGCCAGCGCCAGCATGGTGGGGTGCAGGCGGCTCTCGGGATCTTCGAGGATCATGATGGGGCGAGCCCCCTCCTCCAGCTCGCGATTGCCTCGCGCCTGCAGCAGGGTCGCCGCCATCCCGGCCATCGCCAGTTGCAGGGTGCGGTTATCGGCATGGCGCAGCAGGGTGTGCAGGTTGCCAGGATTGCGCAGCGTCATGGGACGATTGATGATGTCACGCTGGCTGCGCGGTTTGTTCTTGATGGGGGCCAGAGCGTTGAAATAGTGATCCATCAGCTGGCGCACTGCTTGCAGCGCCTCCTTCAACTCCGGCTCCCCGATGCGCTGGGGCTCATCGATCAGCTTGTCGGCCAGTTCACTGAGTCTGTGCTCCGAGAGATCTCCCCACTGCAGGGTTTCCACCCCGTTGCGGGCACTGCGAGCGTCCCGCAGCCGGAACACCGGGTTCATGGTGATCAGCAGGCTAACCAGTTCGTTAGTATTGGCAATAGGCAGGCTCTTGCCCACCCCGTCGAGAAAGTCGTGAATGGTGAGCACAGAGCCATCAGCTTGCAGCTCGGCACTGGCACGATAGTGGATGCGATGAAACTTGTCCTTGTGCAGCACCCAGGAGGCGCCAAGACGAGCCAGACGGCGAGAATGCTGGCACATTTGTGGCCTGTGCTCACTGAAGGTGAGCACCAGTTGCAGATGACGCGAAGGGGCCAGCTCGGGATCTTCCGGTTGGTGAAAATCATCGGCGGTGAACTGATAGGGCTCGGCATTTTGCCCCAGCAGACACCAGAGCGCGCGCAACAGGCTCGACTTGCCCCAGGTATTCTCGCCAATCAGCACTGTGGTGTGATCCAACCCGAGCGCAAGACGATTTATACCACGAAAACCTTTTACTTCAATACGTTCCAGAAACATCCTGCAATGTCCACGTCACTCAGATTGAGCAATAGTGGCAAAGTTAACTGGAAAATCCTATCGGCAGCCGGGCTTTTTCAACGTGAACTGTGAGGCACTGCAGGTTCGGGAGGGGTGACGACAGCGGTGCGATCTTGCGGGGCATTCCAGTGGCTGAACCAAAGGTGACGGGTACGGATTTGACGTTTGCGATAATTCAATGTGCATTCCTTTCAATGGATAAGTGGTAGAGAGTACACCTCTTTTGCCCAAAGTCTCAGGCTTATCTGTGACGGGAAGATGACAATTGCGCCCGCCACTGCCCCGGCGTCAAACCAAACGCCTCGCGAAAACGATTACCGAAATGGGCCTGCGAAGAGAAGCCACACTGACTGGCGATGCTGGCCAGCGGCTCGGGGCCAGCCAACAGTTGCTTGGCCCGTTTGAGCCGCAGCCCCAGCAGGTAACGGTGGGGCGGGCAGCCGAGACTCTGGCCGAACATGCGGGCAAAGTGATACTCGCTCAGCCCCGCCTGCTGGGCCAGCTCTGCCAGCGTGACCGAGTCGGCCAGATGGGCCTGCAGATACTCCTGCACCCGTTTGATAACCACGGGCGCCAGCCCGCCGCGCAGAGGCGGCAAACCGGGAGCCTCCTCGGTGTGGTGGCGGTAGGCGTGGAGGATCAACATCCAGGCGCCGTGGGAGAGTGCCAGCCGATCGACCCCGTGCTGCCACTCCAGTTGCATCAACTGGCGCTGCACCAGTCCGGCCGCCTGCGGATCGTCGATAAAGGTCTTGTCCACCAGTTGCAGGTGGCGCCCCTCCTTGTCACACGCCTCCTCGGCGATACGGGTGAGGTGAGCCGGGGTGAAGTAGAGATGAAAGAAGCGAAACTCTTCGCGCACCAGCCACTCGGATCTGTGGTGATCCGGCATGATGCACACCTTGCCGGTGCCACCGTGGCCACCCGGCCCATCGAGTCGCTCGGTCTGCTCGCCTCCTTGCAGATAGACGCTCAGGGTGTGGTGGCCCGGCTTGTGATAGCGGGTCTGGTCATAGCAATTGCGCCAACTGGCCACCCCGAGCCCGGGTTCGAGCCAGCAGGCGTCCTCCAGCCGGGCGCCGGTGCTGACCAGTGCATCAAATACCCCTGCTGTTTTCATTCGCCCCTGCCGCCTGTTCAGGTGTACGTATTATGCCGCAGCCATCCATCTTACCAACCGCGCCCGCAGATGACAGCGCAAGGCGATGAAAAACCGCAAGATGGTGCAATCCAGCCATCAGGGCTCGCCCCATAGTGGGTCATCTCTCCCTGACTCACCGGAACTGTGATGAATCTGATGCTCTATCTTGCCACCGTACTTATCTGGGGCAGCACCTGGATTGCCAT
Source organism: Aeromonas sp. 602200 (assembly GCF_049173895.1). Lineage (NCBI taxonomy): Bacteria > Pseudomonadati > Pseudomonadota > Gammaproteobacteria > Aeromonadales > Aeromonadaceae > Aeromonas > Aeromonas sp. 602200. The sequence continues at coordinate 67,445 of NZ_JAAKSL010000019.1, read as the reverse complement.
CGCCTGGCAACTTGGCCCCATCCCCATCGAGGTGTCGGTGCTCTACCGCTTCCTGCTGGCAGCGGTGGCACTGTTTGCCCTGCTCACCGCCAGCGGCCGCTTTCCACGCCTCCCCTTGCACGGCCAGCGTTACGCCGCGTTGCTCGGAGCCCTGCTCTTTTCCACCAACTTTCTCTGCTTCTACCACGCCACCCGTTACATCCCGAGCGGCATGTCGGCGGTGATCTTCGCCAGTGCCAGCATCTTCAACGGCCTCAACCTCTGGCTGTTCGAGCGCAAGCGCCCCACCCTGCGCTGGCTGCAAGGCTCCTTGCTGGGGCTCTTTGGCACCCTGTTACTGTTCTGGCCGGTGCTGGCAAATGCGCAACTGGGTACAAACGGCTGGAAGGGGCTGCTGCTCGCCTGCGGCGGCACCCTCTGCTTTTCGCTAGGCAATCTGGTCTCGGCACAGGGGCAACGCCACGGCTACCACGTACTGCAACTGGTGCCCTGGGGCATGGTTTACGGCGTGGTGCTGTTGCTGGGCTGGGTCACATTGCTCGGACAGCAACTGGTGGTGCCGACCGATGGCCACTATCTGGCGGCCATGGTCTATCTCGCCCTGTTTGGCTCGGTGATCGCTTTTACCGCCTACCTGACCCTGGTTGGTCGCATCGGTGCCAGCAAGGCCTCCTACGCCACCGTGCTCTTTCCGCTGGTGGCGCTTACCCTCTCCACCTTCTACGAAGGCTTTGTCTGGCTGCCGGTCTCGGTAGCCGGAGTGGTGGTGAGCCTCATCGGCAATCTGGTGATCTTCGCGCCACCCTTAAGCGAATGGCGCATTCGACCGGCCAAGGCAGCAAACGACCCTTGCTCCTGAACCAGTCAGCCCCTAAGGTAGCGCCATTCGATATGTATGGTGGCGACACGAGAGGGCGAGATGTTACTGGAAGGGCTGGAGACGCTGAGCCTGCTGGCGAGTGAAGGGACCATGGCCAAGGTGGCCAGTCGCCTCTATATCAGCCAGTCGGCGGTAAGCAAGCGGATTGCCCAGCTGGAGCTGCGCCTTGGCAAGAAGCTGATCGAGCCGGAGGGGCGCCAGATCCGCCTCACCCCGCAGGCGCAGGAGCTGCTGGAGAGAGTGGCCCCGAGTCTGGCAGAGATGAAGGGGGTGCTTGCCGATAGTCAGGATCTGGCGGATCAGAGCCCCCTCCCCATTGCCTGCTCCGAAACCCTGCTGGCGGGTTATCTCGCCCACTTTATGCACGGCTACCTTGGCCGCGACCCGCATCTTGCCCTCTCTACCCACCACACGCCGGTCATTCTGGCACGGGTGCGCAGCGGCGATGCCCTGCTCGGCATCTGCGCCGGTCGGCTCCCTCCCGGCCATGGACTCGGCGCAGATCTGCTACTGGAAGAGCCCTTTTATCTGGTGGGCGAGGCGCAGCAGAGCCTGCCACCAGCCAGCGCAGAAAGCAGGCGCAAGATCCTCACCATGGATCTGGAGAACCCCTCCAACCGCTACCTTCGCGAACCGCTGGCAGATATGGGATTGGAGCCCGCCATGGAGCTCGACTCCTATCTGGCGCTCATCGAACTCGCCAAGGCAGGTATTGGCCCTGTGCTGCTCCCCGCTGGCCTGCTGGGGCTGGTGGGAGAACAGGGGGAGATGGCCCGCCCACTGCCCAGGCTGGGCCGCCCCCTGCATCTGGTCTACCGACCAAACAGCCTAAAGCGAGAGCGGATCGCCAGGCTGGTGAGCGCCCTGCACCAACACTTTCGCCACTGCAGCGACACACCGCGCTAGCGCTGTAAAACACCAGATATGACAACGGGGCCCAAGGGCCCCGTTAACAATTTCGATGCGGCAAGCAAGGCGCACATCAGATCCAGGCAAACAGCTCGGGATACTGGCTCCAGACCAGCTTGGCAGACATCAGCAAGGAAACGGTCACCAGCAGCGGCTTGATCAGCTTCGCCCCTTTTTTCAACACCATCTTGGAGCCGAAGCGGGCGCCGATAAACTGCCCCAGCGCCATGCAAAAACCGACACTCCACACCACCTTGCCACCGAGCGCAAAGAACAGCAGGGAGGCGATATTCGAGGTGAAGTTGAGCAGCTTGGTATGGGCGGTGGCGCGCGCCATGCCAAAGCCCGCCAGCGCCACGAAACCGATGGCAAAAAACGAACCTGTGCCCGGCCCGAAGAAGCCGTCATAAAAGCCGACACCGCCCCCCACCAGCAACGCAAACAGCATGGGAGTCAGACGGCGGGAGCTCTCGGCATCGCTTACCCGCGGCGAGAAGTAGAAGTAGCAGGCAAAGGCCATCAGCAGGAAAGGGAGCAGGCGCTCGAGAATGGCGGCGTCTATGGTCTGCACTGCCAGCGTGCCGATGGCCGCACCGATAAAGGTGCAGATCACCGCAGGCCAGATCATGGCCCACTCCAGCAGCCCCTTGCGGGCATAGAACCAGGTGGCGGAGAAGGAGCCAAAACTGCTCTGCAGCTTGTTGGTACCGAGCACTAGCGCGGGCGGCATGCCGGTGGCCAGCAGGGCCGGCACCGTCAGCAGGCCGCCGCCACCGGCGATGGCATCGATAAAGCCGGCGACAAGCGCCACGCCAAACAGGGCAAACAGGGTAACCAGTTCCAATTCCATCCATAGACCTCACGAGAGTGGGTTGCCCGAAGGAGCAACCGGAGATAACCAAAACGACGTTGTGCGGGGGGCTGCACAGGCTGCCCGCTATCCTAGCGGGCCCCTGACCATGAATCTAACGAAACAGTGGCAGCCAATTGATTCCTGATTTTCATTAATTTGAGCGGCCACGTCCCTGGCCCAACCCTCAGAGTGCCCGTTAGCAAGCCGTTGAAGCGACGTTCGCTTCCTTGATGGCCGCCAGTGCCTCACAGAGATGATCCTCATCGGCACCGGGGAAACGGCTGACCCGACCGGCCATGTAGCGGCTGCTGAACAGATTGAACCAGTGCTGCAGTGCCTGCCCCGCCTTGAGCTCTCCCGCCACTTCCAGCACGCAGGCCGCCACTTCGGCGGTGCAGAGGTGCTCCTCGCTGTTGGCCACCCGCATGCCGTAGGTGGAGAGCGCATCGGGTTTGATGGCAAGCACCGGAAAACCGTCCAGGTAGGGGCTCTTGTTGAACATCTTGCGCGCCTCCGGCCAGGTGCCATCGAGCAGGATAAAGAGCGGCTTCTTGCCGGGCGCCAGCACAACCTCGCCGGTCAAACGGGCCGGCTCCTTTTCGCAGGCGGGAAAGACCACATAGGGTTGCCACGCGGGATCGGCCAGCAGGGCCAGCAGCTCGGGATGGGGTTGGGTGCGCGACCAGAGAAACGCCCAGGTGGTATCCGGCAACACATCGGCGATCAGGCGACCGGTGTTGGAGGGCTTCATCGGCTCGCTGTCATACATCAGCAGGCAAAAACCGGCCTCCGCTTTGAGCTCGGGGCGCCACTCGCAGGCACACCAATCCTCGCGCAGCTGACAGGCCGGACAGCGGGCCAGGGTGCCGCCACGGGCAAGAAACGGTCGGGTAGAGATACTCTTGCGCCAGGCCCGCAGGCGGTTGACGGCGTGATCAGGAACAGGCTTCATCTAGGTTCACAACTGGAGTCAAAACAGGAACGGCAGCGGTGCCAACATGTCATGGCGCCACAGGGGGCGATAACAGGGGGACTGCCGGAAAAGCGCAAGATTGTACCGAGTTACGCGCTGGCGGAACAGCAATCCCTGACCCTTTCGCCAAACGCAGTGCCAACCCCTCTTGTCTTACGACTCCTGACAGCTGCGCAGCAGCTCCAGCAACAGGCTGCCATCGCGCAGTGCCTTGTGTACCTGCACCGAAGTGGGCTTGGTGGGATCTTCGTAGAAGTGGGTGGATTCAATCTGCAGCCGTACCAGATATTCGGCGGGTAACTGGCTGGCCAGCGACTGGTGCAGCATGGGGAAGAGCAGCCGATCGGCACGGGTGATCTCGCCCCCCAGCAGCAGCTTGCCCGGATTGAGCAGGCAGATGAGATTGGAGAGTACCTTGGAGAGGCGACCCGCCGCCTGATGGAGAATATCCTGGCAAAGGCTGTTACCCGCCAGCGCCAGCTCGCACAGCTCGCGAATGGTGACGCTCTCGGGCAAGTCGTGCTCCTGCATCCGCTCGCGCAGATCCCGGTATTGCGCCTCCAGCGCCTGATTGGTCACCAGGGTGCAGGCACAGCCAAAGCCGCCGCAGTAGCAGCGCTGGCCATAGGGTTCGAGCTGCAGGTGACTGAGATCCCCGAGCAGCGCATTCTCGCTCTCGATGAGCTGACCATTGACCACCATGCCGACCCCGATGTCGTTGTGGACAAACACCAGCACCGCATCGGCGCAATTTTTGGCGGCCCCCCACTCCCGCTCGGCCTGGATCCAGGTGCGCACGTCACCGCTCACCAGCACAGGTACCGAGAACGCCTGTTGCAGAGTCGGGCCAAGGGGCCAGTTGCGCAGATCGTAGAAGGGGAAGTGCTTGACCATACCGGAGTGGCGCTCTACCTGACCCGGCAGACAGAGGGCGATACAGGCCAGACTGAGAGATTTTCTCGGCAAAAACACCTTGATGGCGTGCACCAGACTGCCCAGCAGATCGGCGCGCTCCTCCTCGGTGAAGAGGTGGCGCTGGCGAGCCAGCGAGCGACCGGAGAAGTCAAACAGCGCCATATCCACGTAGCCACGGCCAAGACGCATGGAGAGAAACTGGAAGCGGCGTTCATTGATGCGCAGCAAAGTCTGACGACGACCGCGCCCCACCGAACTTTCACCACAGGTGACCACCAGACCCCCATCGAGCAGCTCCCGGGTGATCTTGGTGATACTGGCTGGCGAGAGGCCGGTCAGGCGGGAGAGATCGGTGCGCGACAGCTCCTTGTGCTCTTCCAGGCTGGCATAGACCAGGCCGTAGTTGAGCTGCCGGATCAAATCGATACTACCTTTCACGATCTCATTCATAGGGTATGGGGCAAAGGCTGAAAAAAAGAGGCTGGCAATTTTCACACATTATTGGTCAATCCCCAAATAAAGTGCGGCCTGAACCGGGGGTCAGGCCGCATCTTGTGGTTACCGTCACGGACCATTGCAAGATCAATAACGGAATTGTGATACCAGTTTGCGCAATTTGTCGCCGGTACTGGCCAGATCGCGAGTGGTGCTGTTGGACTCTACCGCCGCACTGGTCAGCTCGCTGACAATCTGCTGAATGGCCACCAGGTTCTTGTTGATCTCCTCGGAGACCGCGTGCTGCTCCTCGGCGGCGGTGGCGATCTGGATGTTCATGTCGTTGATAGTACTGACCGCCATCACCATGCTGTCGAGGGAGCTGGCGATATGGCTCGCCTCCTGCACCGTCTCCTGGCTGCGATCCTCGCTCGCCTGCATCACCTCCACCGCCTGCTTCACCCCGCCCTGCAGACGTTGCAGCATCTCGTTGATCTCCTTGGTGCTCTGTTGGGTACGACCGGCCAGCGAACGCACTTCGTCCGCTACCACCGCAAAGCCGCGTCCCTGCTCACCGGCACGGGCCGCCTCGATGGCGGCGTTCAGCGCCAGCAGGTTGGTCTGCTCGGCAATGCCGCGAATGACCTCCACCACCGAGCCAATCTTGGCGGTCTCTTGCGCCAATTGCTCGATAACGCCGGAGGCAGTATGCACCTCCCCCACCAGCCGGTTGATACTGTTGATGGCCCCGCTCACCACCCCCCGGGCGGCATCCGATTCACGGGCCGCATCGCTGGTTGCTGTCGCAGCATTGGAGGCACTGGCCGCCACCTCCTGAGCGGTGGAGCTCATCTCGGTCACTGCGGTAACCACTTGGTCGGTCTCGCGACTGTGGCCCTGCATCTGATGGTCATAGTGTTCGCTCAGATGGTGCAGCTTGTCGACCGCGCTAAAGAGGTGGTTGCTGGTCTCGCCCACCTGACTCACCACCGACTGGATCCGCTCGACAAAGCGGTTGAAAGCGCTGGCCAGCTGGCCAATCTCGTCCTGACTCTGCACCTTGAGGCGCTGGGTCAGATCCCCGTCGCCGTTGGCGATATCGTTCAATGCCAGTACCGCATCCGCCAGCGGCTTGGTGACCCGGTTGCCCACAATAACGGTCGCCGCCAGGGTGATACCGAGGATCAGCAGGATCACCAGCACACTGCTCTGCAACGAGGCATGCATGTTGCTCTCGCGCTCTGCCCGCAAGGCCGCCAGCTCGTTGTCGATATCATCGATATAAAAACCGGTACCAATGGCCCACTGGTATTTGTCCAGCACCAGAGTAAAGGCCAGCTTGGGGGCATCGCGACCGATGGAGGGCTTGGCCGTCCAGTATTCGGTAAAACCATCCCCCTGACGGGCCGACTTGAGGATCTCCTGGATCAGCAATTTGCCCTTGGCATCCTTGTCGTTCCAGCGGTTTTTCCCCTCCAGCTCAGTACGCACCGGCAACAGTATGGTGTTGCCCTCGAAGTCATAGACAAAGAAGTAGCCATCACTGCTGTAACGCAGCGGTCTTAGCAACTCTTTGACCTTTTGTCGATTTTCCGGAGAATCCGGCAGAGAATACACGGCATCGACGGCGGTTTTGGCCATCATGATGTAACTGCTGAGCAGCGCTTTACGCTCCTTGATGGCATTTTCTCTCGCCACCACCAGATCAGACTCCAGATCACTCTTGGAGACCATGTAGTTACTGAGATTGACCACCAGGGCCATCAACAGTACGGGGACTGCACCCAGTAACAGGATTTTCTGCTTTAGCGTCATCTTTCACATCCTTGCAGCTGTTTTTATTGGAATTCCTTGCTTACTCATCAGTATAGGTGCTGGCAGGGCGAGCCCAGCTTTCGTTACAATTCCCTTAAACAAATCGGCCAGAACGTGAAAATCATGAATCTTTGTCCTTGCGGCTCAACCCTTTCTCTCGAATTGTGCTGTGGCTCACGTCACAGTGGCGCAGTGGCTGACACCCCGGAACAGCTGATGCGCTCTCGCTACAGCGCTTTTGTGCTTGGTCTGGGGGAGTATCTGGTCCATAGCTGGCACCCGGCCCACCTTGGCGGCCTCACCGCCGAAGAGCTTTCACGCATCGACACCCGCTGGGACGGTCTCGAGATCATCGCCAGCCAGGGCGGCACGGAGGATGAAACCGGAATGGTGGAGTTCAAAGCCTGGTTTCTGGAGGGGGATGAGCGTCACTGCCTCCATGAGCGTTCCCGCTTCGTGCGTTATCAGGGGCGCTGGGTCTACACCGAGGGAGAGCAGGATCCGGCCCCCCTCAAAACCGGCCGCAACGATCCCTGCCCCTGTGGCAGCGGCAAAAAGCACAAGAAGTGCTGCGGCTGACGCATCACACACCCACCAGACTCGTCAAACAGTTACAAGGGGCATCCGATGCCCCTTTTTTGTGTCTGCCATTCGCCACCAGCCATCAACCGATGCGATAACAAGCGTGACAAATGTCACATAATGCTCATTAACGCGCGAGCAAATGAGCGTTTGCGAGCGCAAATTTGGCCCATATCAAACATTTTCACTCAGAAGTAGGCCACACTGGCCTCATCTGGAAGAGATGAGACGGGCAACAATGAAAAGAATAACTACACAAGTCGTCATCATAGGCGGCGGTGCCACAGGGGCCGGCATCATGCGCGATTGCGCACTGCGCGGCATCGACTGCATCCTGCTCGAGCGCGATGATATCGCCGCCGGCACCACCGGTCGCAACCACGGCCTGCTCCACTCCGGTGCCCGCTACGCGGTGACGGATCAGGAGTCCGCCCGCGAATGCATCCAGGAAAACCGCATCCTCAAGCGAATTGCCAGCCACTGTGTCGAAGACACGGGCGGCCTCTTCCTCACCCTGCCGGAAGATGACATCAATTTCCAAAACACCTTTATGGATGCCTGTGCCCTGGCCGGTATCGAAACCCGCCAGCTCGATCCGCGCGAAGCCTTGCGTATGGAGCCCAACGCCAACCCGGCGATGATCGGCGCCATCCATGTGCCGGATGGCACGGTCGACCCGTTCCGCCTTGCTGCTGCCAACGTGCTGGACGCCAAAGAGCACGGTGCGCGCATCTTTACCCACTGCAAGGTGCTGGGGCTGTTGCGCACGCAAGATCGGGTGCACGGGGTCAAGGCGATCAATACCCGCACCGGCGAAGCGTTCGAGGTGGAGTGTCAGGAGGTGATCAACGCCGCCGGCATCTGGGGCCAGCAAATTTGCGAATATGCCGATCTCGGCATCCGCATGTTCCCGGCCAAGGGCTCCCTGCTCATCATGGATTACCGCATCAACCAGTTGGTGCTCAACCGCGCCCGCAAACCGGCGGATGCGGACATTCTGGTGCCAGGCGATACCATCTCCCTCATCGGCACCACCTCCAGTCGCATCGATTACAACAAGATTGACCAGCTCACCGTCGAACCCGAAGAGGTCGAAGTGTTGCTGCGCGAAGGTATCAAGCTCGCTCCCATCATGGCGCGCACCCGCCTGCTGCGCGCCTACGCCGGGGTGCGCCCGCTGGTAGCGGTGGATGGTGACGACACCGGCCGCAACATCAGTCGCGGCATCGTGCTGCTGGATCACGCCGAGCGTGACGGCCTCAAGGGCTTCAACACCATCACCGGCGGCAAGCTGATGACCTACCGCCTGATGGCGGAGTGGGCCACCGATCTGCTGGCCAAGAAACTCGGCAACAGCAAACCCTGCCAGACCGCCGAACTGAGCCTGCCCGGCTCGCGGGATCCGGAAAAGGTCTCCGCCCCCGGCCTCTCGGTGCCGGTCGAAGGCTCAGCCCAATACCGCCACGGCGAGCGGGTCATCGCCTTCTTCCGTGACAACCCCAAAGCCAACGCCCTCATCTGCGAGTGCGAAATGGTCACCGCAGGCGAAATCGAATACGCCCTGCGCGAGCTGGATGTGGACAACCTCATCGACCTGCGCCGCCGCACCCGTCTGGGAATGGGGCCCTGCCAGGGCGAGCTGTGCGCCTATCGCGCCGCCGGTCTGATGCAGGAGTATGGCAAGGCTGACGGCCGTCAGGCCTGCGTCATGCTGCGCCAGTTCCTGGAGGAGCGCTACAAGGGGACCCGCCCCGTCCTGTGGGGCGATGCCCTGCGCGAGGCTGAGTTTACCTACTGGATCTACGAAGGGCTGTTTGGCCTGGGGGAATGGACGACGCCACAGCTGGTTGCCGATACCCCACGCGACCCAACCAGCGAGACCACTCACAAGGAGAGCCGTCATGAAGTTTGACAATATCGTTATCGGCGGTGGCATGGCGGGACTCTCGGCAGCCCTGCGGCTGGTGGAGGCAGGACAGAAGACCCTGCTGATGGCCTCCGGCCAGAGTGCCCTGCACTTCTCCTCCGGCTCGGTCGATCTGCTCGAAAGCGAGGGAGATCCCCGCGCTGCCCTGCCCGCCTTTATGGCAGCCCATCCGGATCACCCCTACAGCAAAGTCGGAATGCAGAATATCGAAGCGAGTCTGGCCGATCTGCAGCGCCACTGCGCCGAGCAGGGGCTGCCGCTGGTGCGCCACGAAACCAATCACCAGCGCCTGACCCCCATCGGTACCCTAAAGCGCACCTGGCTCTCCCCCGATACCTGTGCCTGCGTCACCGATGCGCCGATCCCGGACGTGCTGCTGCTGGCCACCCTCGAGGGCTTTCGCGACTTTCATCCGGCACTGGCGGCCGCCAATCTGGCGACCCATCCGCGTTTTGCCCACTGCCGCATTCTGACCGGCGAAATCCGCCTGCCCCAGCTGGCCGAATTCAGCCGCAATCCCCACGAGTTTCGCTCAGCCGACATCGCGCGCCTCTGTGACAAGCATCATCTGGTGGCCGATCTGGCCCGCGAGATCAGCCGCATGGTGCAGGAGAGCGGTGTACCCGGCTGCCGCCATATCGTGCTGCCCGCCTGCCTGTCGCTGGGGCTGGTAGGCCCGCGTCTGGCGGAGCTGGAGCAGCGTACCGGCTGTACCATCAAGGAGGTGGCCACCATGCCGCCATCGCTGATCGGGATGCGGATGCAGGAGGCGCTCAAGCGCCGCTTTATGGCCCTTGGTGGCACCTTCCTCACCAGCGAGCGGGTACTGGGAGCCCGTTACGAAGGTGACCGGGTGGTCGGCGTACATACCCAGAATGGCGATGATCAGCTGTTTGAGGCGGACAACTTCGTGCTTGCCTCCGGCAGCTTCTTCAGCCGCGGACTGGAGTCCCGTCTGCGCGGCATTCGCGAGCCCATCTTCGATGCCGATGTGTTGAGTCTGGAAGAGCGCGATGCCTGGGCCGGTCGCCGTCTGTTCGACCACCACCCTTTCATGGGCTTCGGGGTCAAGACCGACGACAAGCTCAGAGTGCTGCGTGGCGGCAAGCCGCTCGCCAACCTCTATGGCACGGGCAGTGTCTTGGCCCATTACGACCCAATTCGTGAAGGTTCCGGCTCCGGCGTTGCCGTTGCCACCGGCTGGCAGGCTGCCGGCCATATTCTGGGCGCGGCCCAATGATTACTACGTCCCATATCCCGTGTCTTCATCATCGCCGGGAGGAGAACTGACATGCTACTGGATCACGCCAACCAAACTTTCGATCAGTGCATCAAATGCACCGTCTGTACCGCCTACTGCCCGGTGGCCAAGGCCAACCCCGCCTACCCCGGCCCGAAACAGGCGGGCCCGGATGGCGAGCGGCTGCGCATCAAGAGCCCGGAGCTGTTCGATAGCGCCCTCAAGCACTGCACCAACTGCAAACGCTGCGAAGTAGCCTGCCCGAGCGGGGTGCGCATCGGCGACATCATCGCCAAGGCCAAACACCAGTACAGCGGCTTCAAACCGGGGATCCGCGAGTTCGTGCTCTCCCACACCGATCTGATGGGCAGCATGTCTACCCTGATGGCGCCGGTGGTCAACTTCACCACCGGCCTCAAGCCGATGAAACTGGTGCTGGACAAGGCGCTGGGGGTCTCATCCCACCGCGACCTGCCCAAATACTCCCAGGGCACCTTCCGCGGCTGGTACAAGAAGCAAAAAGAAGCGCAGGCCCGTTATGAGCGCCAAATAGCCTATTTCCACGGCTGCTATGTCAACTACAACCATCCTCAGCTTGGCAAGGAGCTGGTGCAGGTGCTCAACGCCATGAACATCGGCGTGCAGTTGCTGGAGCGGGAGAAGTGCTGCGGCGTACCGCTGATTGCCAACGGCTTTATGGACAAGGCCAAGCAGCAGGCGGCCTTTAATATCAAGCAGATGGAAAACTCCCTGCTGGGCAACGAGATGCCGCTGCTGGCCACCTCCTCCACCTGTGGCTTCACCCTGCGCGATGAATACCCCCACCTGCTGGAGCAGGACAACCACAAGGTGCGGGATCGCATCTCGCTGGTGACCCGCTTCCTGTGGAACGAGTTCTACAAGGGCAACAAACCGGCGATGAAGCCGCTCAATCTGCACATCGCCTACCACACCCCCTGCCACATGGAAAAAATGGGGGGCGTCATCTACACCCTCGAATTGCTGCGCGCCATTCCCGGGGTCAAGGTAACGGTACTGGAGTCCCAGTGTTGTGGTATCGCCGGCACCTACGGCTTCAAGTCAGAGAACTACCAGACCAGCCAGACCATCGGCGAGGGGCTGTTTGATCAAATCAACCGCCTCTCCCCCGATCTGGTGATCACCGATTGCGAGACCTGCAAATGGCAGATCGAGATGAGCACCAGCTTCCGCTGTGAGCATCCCATTCATCTGCTGGCCCAGGCTCTGGCATAAGATGAGCGTGACCATATCCGCTGGTGTAAACCCCGAAGCCGGGGTATTCGTTGGTTCACCACCATGCCTTTGGGGCTGCAACCCAAACAGTATCTGATCACGATAAGACCTGAGAGGAGCCGGCATTGCCGGCTTCTCTCATTGATGTTGCCGACCATCTCGCCCATCGGCGGAACGCCCGGCCCGTACAGACTGTAACCGACAGCCCTCTCAAAAAAAGAATATTTATTCATTTGTTATTTTTGTACCCATAAATAGATAATTGATATGACAGATAACCCTGCATGCCTTGCCAAATAACACAGGCATACCTCAGGTGTCGCTCCGTCCCGCCACAGAGACTCATTACACTTCCAATATTCTGACTTTCTTAATAATTTAACCGGGATCTCATTTCTGTCTGTTGGTGCTCTCGGTAATTGATCTAGCGCAAGCCCCCCTCTGATAAATCATCATTCTTTTTACCCATTTGGTAATATCCAGCTCGAGCAATCGCATAAAAAACATGGGTTTTATTCACTAATAACAATGAAGCGGCCTGCCTGCTCCTGCTTGGCGGGGGCGAACCAATGCCCACATACAGGATGGAACTGTCAGGTCTGGCAATGAGATCGATTAGGGAGTGATGATCGTGAGTTCACGCAACAGACAGATCAAGCTGGGCCTCGCCGCCCTGCTGCTGACTACCAGCCTTGGCACCAGCGGCTGGGCACAGGCAGCCGATGAGACGCAACCCAAAGGCAAGATAGAGGCGCGCAGCGAGCTGTTCGCCAAGGATCACGCCGATCAGTTCACCAGCTGGCAAGCCACCAGCGAAAGCAAGGAGCGCACCGACGCGCTGGCGGAAGATCCCAATATGGTGGTGCTGTGGGGCGGTTACCCCTTCGCCAAGGATTACAACAAGCCGCGGGGCCACTTCTATGCCCTGACCGATGTGCGCGAAACCCTGCGTACCGGCGCCCCGAAAACAGCCGAAGATGGCCCCCTGCCGATGGCCTGCTGGAGCTGCAAAGGCCCGGATGTGGCCCGCGTCATCGACGAAAGAGGCGAGGATGGCTACTTCAAGGGGATGTGGGCCAAGGGTGGGCCAGAAGTAGTCAACACAATCGGCTGCGCCGACTGCCACGACACCGCCTCGAAGGAGTTCAAGGAGGGTAAACCGGCCCTGCACCTCTCCCGTCCCTATGCCGATCGGGCCATGACCGCCATCGGCAAGCCGTTCAAGGATCAGGGGCGCTTTGATCAGCAGTCCCAGGTGTGCGGCCAGTGCCACGTGGAATACTACTTCAGCGGCCCCACCAAGGCGGTCAAATTCCCCTGGGACAAGGGCACCACGGTTGAGCAGATGGAGGCCTATTACGATGAAATCGGCTTTGCCGACTGGACCCATGCCCTCTCCAAAACCCCCATGCTGAAAGCCCAGCATCCCGAGTACGAAACCTGGCGCGCAGGCATCCACGGCCAGAACAACGTCGCCTGTGTCGACTGCCACATGCCCAAGGTGCAGAACGAACAGGGCAAGGTCTATACGGATCACAAGGTGGGCAACCCCTTCGATCGTTTCGAACAAACCTGCCGCAACTGTCACACCCAGAGCAAGGAGATGCTGCAAGGGATCGTCAAGCAGCGCAAAGAGGCGGTAATCGAGACCAAGCTGAAGGTCGAGAAGCAGCTGGTACACGCCCACTTTGAAGCCAAGGCGGCCTGGGATGCCGGCGCCACCGAGGCAGAGATGAAGGATATTCTGCAGGACATCCGTCACGCCCAGTGGCGCTGGGACTACGCCATCGCCTCCCACGGAGTGCAGATGCACGCCCCCGAAGTGGCACTCAAGGTACTTGGCAGCGCGTTGGATAAAGCCGCTGACGCCCGCACCAAGCTGGCGCGCCTGTTGGCCAGCAAGGGGATCAGCCACGAAATCGCCATCCCCGACATCTCCACCAAGGAGAAAGCGCAAGCGGCTCTTGGCATGGATATGAAGCAGTTCAACAGCGACAAGGCCCAGTTCCTCAAGACCACGGTCCCCGCCTGGGATGCCGAGGCCAAAGCGGCCGGACGGCTGGCACAGTAACGGCGCCTGCGGGTCCGGCGCCAAGTCGGGCCCGCAGCGGATGGAGGCTTCCTATGGGTGATTTAACGATGGATTTTTTACGACTGATGCTGATGGCAGCCATGCTGCTCACCAGCCTGCAGAGTCAGGCGGCCGAGCCGGCAGCAGCCCCTGTTCCAGCTACACATGAGGTGGAATTTTTACGCAATCCCGACAAGGCCTGTACCGACTGTCACAAGGAGCAGAGCGAGGGGATGCACGGCAAGCATGGTCAGGCGACCAATCCCAACAACCTGGCACCTGTCACCTGCACCAACTGCCACGGCCAGCCCTCCCCCCAGCACCGGGAAGGGGTCAAGGATGTGATGCGCTTTAGCGACAGCTTCAATAACAAACAAAGCACCGAGAGCTACCCCATCGCCGAGCAGAACGGGGTCTGCATGAGCTGCCACGAGCCCAAAGTGCTTCGCGAGGCGCTCTGGGCCCACGATGTGCACGCCTCCAAGCTCACCTGCACCAGCTGCCACCAGTTGCATCCGGTCAAGGAGCCCATGGTGGGGATCCCGGAAAAATCCCGCATCAAGCTCTGCGTCGACTGTCACAGCAAGCAACATGAGGCCAGCAAGGCCCGGCAGGAGCAGTCCAAATCGGCTACCGGCAAGGAGGCATCATGAGCTGCTCTCGCCGTCACTTCATGGCGGGGATGAGCGCGGGGGCCCTCATCATGATGACGGGGGCTGCTCGTGCCAACACCCGATCCCTTGCCACCACCCTCGCCCACAGCCAGACCATCGACGGGATACGCTATGGCATGATCCACGATGAGACGGCCTGCATCGGCTGCACCGCTTGCATGGATGCCTGCCGGGAAGTGAACAAAGTGCCAGAAGGGGTCTCGCGCCTCGAGATCATCCGCTCAGGCCCCATCGGTGAATTTCCAGACGCCGAGTACCGCTTCTTTCGCAAGTCCTGCCAGCACTGCGACAACGCCCCCTGCGTGCATGTCTGCCCCACCGGCGCCTCCCATATCCGCAAGGAGGATGGCATCGTCGATGTCGACGCGGATCTCTGCGTCGGTTGCATGTATTGCCTCGCCGCCTGCCCCTATCAGGTGCGCTTTATCAACCCTGTGACCAAGGTTGCCGACAAGTGCGACTTTTGCCGCAAGACCAACCTGGCGGCGGGCAAGGAGCCAGCGTGCGTGGAATCCTGCCCCACCAAGGCGCTGGTGTTCGGCAATCTGGATGACCCGGACAGCCCCATCGCCAAACGGCTGGTGAAGGAGACCACCTATCGCTACAAGCAGGCGCTCGGCACCTCCCCCAAGATGTACCGCGTGCCCAAAGGGGAGATAACGTCATGACCATACAAGCGGCATTTCACTTCCCTTCCCTCGTGTGGGGATTTGTCCGATCGCCATCTACCGCAGTAACAGAAGGAGGAATGGATCATGTTGCATGACGCATTTCACTTCCCTTCCCTTGTCTGGGACTGGCCCATCGCTATCTATCTCTTTCTGCTCGGCATCTCCGCTGGGGCCACCACCCTCTCGGTGCTGTTGCGCCGCAAGGGAGCAGGCAGCGAGAGCGGCATCATCAAGGCGACCGCCATTCTGGCGCCGGTGAGCGTGGTGCTGGGGTTACTGATCCTTATCTTCCATCTGGCCCGCCCCTGGACCTTCTGGAAGCTGATGTTCCACTACCAGTTCGACTCAGTGATGTCGATGGGGGTCATGCTGTTTCAGTTCTATATGGCGGTGTTGTTCGCCTGGCTGGCGGTGGTGTTTCGGGCCGAGATCGAGACAATGCGCAGCCGGTTGCTGAAAGAGAAGTTCGCTTTTGTGGATGGGCTGATTGGCGGGCTCGCCCGCATCGAGCGGCTGCTGGCGCCGCTGTTGCTGCTACTTGCCGTGCTGCTGGGGGCCTATACCGGCTTTCTGCTCTCGGCGCTCAAGACCTATCCGCTCTTGAACAACCCGGTGCTGCCGGTGCTGTTTTTGGTCTCGGGCATCAGCTCAGGTATCGCCTCCACCATCTTGCTGGCGGTGACGCTCTTCAAGGAGAACCATCACAGCCAGGGGGTGAGCTTCGTGCATCGCTTCGAGCGGCCGGTGCTGGCGGTGGAGGTGCTGCTGCTGGTCTGCTTCTTTACCGGCCTCTACTTCGGTGGCGGCCAGAAAGAGGTGGCCATGTGGGCCGCCATCGGCAGCGGCTTCTGGGCTCAGGTGTTCTGGGTCGGCGTAGTGGGCATCGGCATGCTGCTGCCCCAGCTGCTAGCTCTGCTGACCCCGGCGCCGCTGCGGGAGCGAAACGGCCATCTGGTGCTGGTCTGCAGCCTGACCCTGGTGGGGATCCTGCTGCTGCGCTACTTCGTGCTCTACGCCGGCCAGATGACGGTCGTATAACGGTATGATCACCAGCGCCAGCCACCCTCGGGTGACTGGCGCTTATTTGTTGCGATTGGTTATTTCTAGAAATGTGGATGTTATCCCCCAGCGCCGGTACGGTGCAGACGCTGCGGCATAACATAGACGAATGATTGACTGGAGGTTGTGTGCTGGCGGAGCTCGGCTATCTCTCACTGTTGCTGGCGACCGGGCTCGCCCTGCTGCAAGGCACCCTGCCCTGGCTGGGGCTGCGGCTCGCCTCACGCCCGCTGCTCGGCTGCGCAACGCCGCTGGGCCTCCTGGTCGCGATCCTGCTCGGGGCCGCCCTGCTGCTGCTCGCCAGCTGTTTTGGCCTCGATGACTTTACCCTGGTCTATGTGGCCCAGCACGCCAACAGCGCCCTGCCGCTGGGCTTCAAGCTGGCGGCGGTGTGGGGCGGCCACGAGGGCTCCATGCTCTTCTTCGTCTTTGCGCTGGGGCTGTGGGGCGCCCTGGTGGCCCTTTGCTCCAGGCGGGTCGATCCGCTGATTACAACTCGGGTACTGGCCATCATGGGGCTGATCGTCGGGCTGTTCGGCCTCTATACCCTGATCTTCTCCAGCCCGTTTGACCGTCAGTTCCCGGGGCCGCTGGAGGGGCGCGACCTCAACCCCATGCTGCAGGATATCGGCCTCATCATCCACCCGCCCCTGCTCTATCTCGGCTATGTCGGCTTTGCGGTCAACTTCGCCTTCGCCATGGCGGCGCTGCACTCGGGTCGGCTCGATGGCGCCGTGGCCCACTGGAGTCGCCCCTGGGCACTCGGCTCCTGGGTCTTTCTCACCGCCGGTATCGTGCTGGGCTCCTGGTGGGCCTATTACGAACTGGGCTGGGGCGGCTGGTGGTTCTGGGATCCGGTGGAAAACGCCTCCCTCTTACCCTGGCTGCTCGGCACTGCATTGCTGCACGCCCTGGTGGTGTGCGAGAAGCGCGGTGCTTACGGCCATGCCGTGCTGCTGCTCTCCATCTTTACCTTTTCGCTGAGCCTGCTCGGTACTTTTGTGGTGCGCTCCGGGGTGCTCACCTCGGTGCACGCCTTTGCGGTCGACCCCAGCCGCGGCCTCACCCTCTTGCTGCTGCTCGGTTTGCTATTGACCTGCGCCCTCACCCTGTTTGCCCTGCGGGCAGACATTCGCGCCCCCTATGCCCGCTTTGGCTTGCTGTCAAAAGAGGGGCTGCTCGGCGCCACTATCCTGCTGCTTTGCGTGGCCTGCGCCAGCGTGCTGCTCGGCACTTTCTACCCCATGGTATTCCAGTCGCTCCATCTGGGCTCGCTGTCGGTGGGCGCCCCCTATTTCAATACCATCTTCGTGCCGCTGGCCCTCTGCCTGATGGGGCTGATGACCCAGCTGCCGCGCCTGCGCTGGCAGGAGCTTGCGCCACATTCCCGACTAAACGTTCTGTTACCACCGCTGTTTGGCCTGCTTGGCGGCGGGCTGCTTAGCCTTGCCTATCTGGAACAGGGAGCGGTTTCCGGTAGCTGGATTGGCATCCTCGCCAATATGGTGAGCCTCTGGCTGATAGCCAGCCTGCTGCTCCCGCTCTTGCAACCGACGTCGCTGCGCGAGCTCACCCTCAATCGGCTCGGCAGCCTGCTGGCCCACCTCGGGGTGGCGGTGTGCGCCCTCGGCATTGCGCAGGTGAGTCACCACAGTCAGGAGGGGGGCGCCGTGCTAAGTGCCAACCAGCCCTACCAGCTCGGTGCGTTCGAATTTCGCTATGAGGGACGCGAGCCGGTGATCGGCCCCAACTACACCGCCGAGCGGATCACACTTAGCGTGCACAAGAACGGTAAAGAGGTGGCACAGCTGACGCCTGAGCGGCGCCACTACAGCGTGCGCACCATGAACATGAATGAACCCGGCATCGCGTGGGGAATGCTCGGCGATCTCTACGTGGTGCTGGGTGAGAAGATGGGACCAGATGCCTATGCCATGCGGCTGCACTACAAGCCACTGGTGCGCTGGATCTGGCTCGGCGGCCTGTTGATGATGGCGGGCGGCACCCTGCGCCTGCTCGCCCGTCGCCCCTTGCTTGCCTCCCGTCCCGTTGAGGTTGGCACCTCCCATCCCCGGCTCGAACAGGAGGCGTTATGAGATCCCGCCTGCGCCTCTTTCTTCCACTGCTGCTGACCCTGGGCCTCGGCGCCCTGCTTTGGCTCGGCCTTGGCAACAACCCCTACAGCCAGGATGAGGCGACGCTCGGCCGTACCCTGCCTGCGTGGCAAAGCGACAATCTGCTGGATGGGAGCCAGATCCAGACCACCAGCCTCAAGGGGGAGCCCTTTGTGCTTAACGTCTGGGCCAGCTGGTGCGCCAACTGCCGCGCCGAGCATCCGCTGCTCAGCGAGCTCGCGGGCACCGTGCCCCTCTACGGTCTCAACTACCGGGACAAGAGGGATGCCGCCCGCGCCTGGCTTATCCAGGCGGGCAACCCCTATCGCGCCGTACTGGCCGACCCCGACGGCAAACTCGCGCTGGAGCTCGGCGTCTACGGCACGCCGGAGACCTATCTGTTTGATGCCGATGGTGCCCTGCTCGCCCGCCACACCGGCGAACTCACCAAAGGGATCTGGCAACGCCAGTTTGCCCCCCTGCTCGACAAGGCGCGAGCGGATGGGCAGATAAAGGCCGCCACAACGTTACCCACGATTGCGCCATCTATTGCAACATCAGCTCAGGGGACACAGCCATGATGTGCCGTTCTCTTGCCTGCACCCTGCTGGCCCTCGGCATGCTGCTGAGTGCAACTGCATATTCCAGCGGGGTCGATACCTATCAATTTCGCCATCCCGAGCTGCAAAATCGGGCGCAAGAGCTGGCCCGCGCCCTGCGCTGCCCCCAGTGCCAGAACCAGAACCTGGTGGAGTCCAACTCCCCCATCGCCCGGGATCTGCGGCTAGAGGTCTACCGCTGGGTGGACGAGGGGCAGTCTGATGAGCAGGTGATCGCCCGCATGACGGAGCGCTTCGGCGATTTCGTCCGCTACGATCCCCCCTTCAAGAGCAGCACGGCGCTGCTGTGGGGCGGCCCCCTGCTGCTGTTGGGGCTGGCACTGTTGATCCTGTTTCACCGCCTGACACGCACAAAGGCGCACCCCATCCCTGCCGTTAAGGCCATCGATGAGGCCCCCCCTCAACCCGCCGCCGATCCGCGCAGCGAATTGAATTTGCTGATCATGTACGGGGAGCAGGCAGGCCTCTCCCCCGACCAACCACTCTACAGGAAGCTGAGCGCCGCCCGTTTGGCCAACGCCATCCCGGCGGCTGAGCTGGCCCTGCGCACGCAACTGGCCAGCCAGCGTGACAATCGCGGCCGCAATAACCAGCACGGGCGGACCTTGTTGCTGCTTGGCATCATGGCCATCGCGGCCGTTGCCGCTGTGTATTTCAGCAGCGGCCGCTATCAGGCATGGCAGGATTATGCATCCCGTCCCGATCCGCTGGCGGGGTTGAGCCCGCGGGATCTTCAGGACAAGGAGCTGGGGAGTCTGCATCAGAAGCTTCAACGCAGCCCCGCCGATCTCGACAGCTGGGCGGCGCTCGGCCAGCTCTATCTCTATCGGGGTGAATATGACAACGCCCTGCTCGCCTACCAACGTCTCGCTCTGCTGGAGGGAGGCGCCAGCGCGGCGACCCAGGCCGCGCAGGCCACCGTGCTCTACTATCAGGCGGGCCAGCAGCTGACTTCCGAGGCAACACGCCTGCTGGAGAGCGCCCTCAAGCAGGACGCGGGGGAAGTGAGCGCCCTGATGCTGCTGGCCTCCGATCACTTCCTGCATGGTCGCTACAGTCAGGCCATTGCGCTGTGGCAGCAACTGCTCGATGGCGAGCGCCCTCGCATCAACCGGGCTGCGCTGATTGAGGCGATCCAGACGGCAAGCATAATGGGCGGGTAACCCCTTGATTGAAGGAGGGTAATCGTGGTGATATGGCGCCGCGACCACGCAAGTGGCTCAGCACTCTCTTTCAATAGACAAGGATGTCTGGATGCAACTCACCCTGTTAAACGACTCGGGTAAATTCGATGGGCTCGATGACACCATTAGGCACGTTTTTGCCGAGACGGCGCACAAATTGAATGCCTTGTTCGATCTCTCCCAACTGGATGTCACCTTCAGCCCTTTTGCCGAGGGGGATGCTCCCGATTCGGGTATCGGTGGCTGGGCCATCAACATGTATCGGATAGAACTCCAGCTTGATCTGGAACGGCCCGATATCAAAGAGGTGATCATCACCGAATTGCCTGCCGTGCTGGCCCACGAAGTCCACCATATCGTGCAAAAGAAGAACAAGGTGGAAGCAGAAACACTGGCCGAAAACCTGATTTTTGAAGGGCTGGCCTGCTACTTTGAGCAGAGGTTCAATGGCGGCACCCTCCCCTCGCTGTTCAAGGAGTCTCATCACCATGACTGGCAATCGCTCCTGGCAGAGATGACGCCCCATCTATCCAGCAAGCAGTTCAACTATTTAGACTTTTTCTACTGCCGTGATAACCGGCCATTTCCCAAATATGCCGGTTACTGGGTGGGGTTCAATCTGGTGGCCAACTATCTGGCCAAAAATGGCCTGAATGAAATAGAGGTCATGGGCCTGCCCGCCGAGGCGTATTTCAATTAACACGCCTTCACACTGTTCGTGGCTATCACAGAGCCCAAATCCTGAGAGAAGATCATGATCCCCATTCGCTGCAAGGCCGTCTCTGGCGTTGCCCTTACCACTGTCGATGGCGAAACCAGATTGCTGGTGATGAAACGGGTCAAGGGGGGCTTCTGGTGTCATGTGGCAGGCACGGTGGAGGCGGGTGAAAGCGGCTGGCAGACCATTATTCGGGAGTTTGGCGAAGAGACGGGGATCCGGGTCACCGAGCTCTACAACGGCCAGTATCTGGAGCAGTTTTACGATGCCGCCTTGAATACGGTGGAGGTGGTACCGGTTTTTGTGGTCTATTGCCCGGCCAATCAGGCGGTGACCCTCAACGATGAGCACACAGACTATCGCTGGTGTTCCCTGGCCGAAGCCAAGGCGCTGGTGAGTTTCCCCGGCCAGAAGGCGCTCTACGACCATATCTGGCACCACTTTGTCGACAACGCCCCCTCTCCCCTGATGCGGGTCGATATCCGCTGACCGCACACGGCTTCCCCCTGTAAATGCAACACGCCCCCGGATGGGGGCGTGTTGTATCTAAAGCCAGTCAAGCGCTTTTGTTAGACCAAGCAGATGGCCTATGGCCGCTCGCCAGCGGCCAGACGGCGGTTGATATCGGCGATAACCGAGGCGATGTCGGCCAGGGTATCAATCACATAGTGTGCCCCCGCCGCCCGCAGTTTGGCCTCGGCCGGTGCGCGCCGGGCGGCGATCTCCGCCTCGCTCATGGCGGCAAACTCTTCCCAGGTGGCACCAAATTCGTTGCCGGAAACCGACAATCCCACCGTCCACATGCCCGCGTTAAGCCCTTCGCTGATACCCGGCACGGCGTCATCCACCTTGATGCAGCGATGCACCGCGCTCACTCCCAGCTCAATTACGTTGGCCAGCGCCATCCAGGGACCGGGGCGACCACCAGCCTTGAGATCGTCGGTGGCGACCCAGTGATCCGGGCGGTAGCCGTGATCGGCCGCAGCAGGTACCAGCGCCTCCATCACCGGACGGGGATAACCGGAGCAGGAGCCGATTTTCATCCCCTGCCCCCGCAGAGCGTCCAACATCGCCAGCACACCGGGGATGGGGGCGGCAAAGCGGGTCACGGCGGCAATCTGCAGCGGCATAAAGGTGTGATAAATGTGGTCCACCTCGGCGTGGCTCATAGGATGGCCGAAGCGAGCCTGCCAGCGCGCATCCACCGAGGGCAGACGGCCCAGCGCGGCGATATGATCCCACTTGCCAAGACCCATGGGCTGGCGCGCTTCGTCCAGGGTCACTGGAAAGTCATAGGCGCGGGCGAAGGCCTCGACGAAGATGGAGGTGGGGGCGAAGGAGCCGAAATCGACGACGGTGCCGGCCCAGTCGAGGATCAGCGCCTCCACGTCGGTGGTCGGGTCTACAACAATCTGCAAGTCAGTCATGGTGATGTTCCTGTTTCGGTGAAAGTGCGATCTCGCCGAGGGCGCGATCGAGAATGGCGATGGCGCGCACTAGATCGGCGCGGGCGATATTGAGCGGTGGCGAGAGCTGGATGACGTTCCCTTGGGAGACCTTGAAGCTGAGCCCCAGCTCCAGACAGCGGTAGAGCAGCCGCTCGGCGGCCTTGCTATTGCGGGTGCGACTCTGGTGATCGACCACCAGATCGAGTGCCCAAAGCATACCGATACCGCGCACCTGCCCGATCAGCGGGTGACGCTTAGCCAACTTGCCGAGCTCGGCCGCCATAAAACGGCCATCCTCCTGCGCTTTTGCCAGCAATCCCTCTTCACGGATGGTCGCGATGGTAGCGAGCGCCGCCGCGCAGCCGATAGGGCTCTTCTCGTGGGTGTAGTGACCGAGCGAAATAGCTGCGGCCTGATTGAAACGGTCGCGGGTAATGAGCGCGGCAAACGGTACCACCCCGCCCCCCACCCCCTTGCCCAGACAGATGATGTCAGGCTCGATGCCAAACTCTTCAAAGCTGAACCAGTGGCCGGTGCGGCCCAGAGCATTGGGGATCTCGTCGACGATCAGCAGCACCTTGTGGCGATCGCAGATCTCCCTTACCCGCTGCCAGTAGGCCTTCGAGGGCACCTGCACATCGGTGTTGCGGATGGGCTCGGCGATAAAGGCGCCTATTCCTCCCTCCTTCTCGATGACGTACTCCAGATAATCGGCGTAGTGCAGGTCATCCCCCTCCCCGCGGTACCAGACGCCGCGATAACGGGTGGGCGGTGGAATGCGCTCCACGCCGGCCATCAGCGGGCCCATACCAGCGCGAAAACAGGCCTCGCCGCCAACCGAGATGGCATCGAGGGAGGCGCCGTGAAAGGCATCCCACAGGGACACCACTTTGCTGTTGCCGGTGATGAAACGGGCGAGCTTCAGGGCAATCCCCACCACCTCGCTGCCGCCGGGGGCGAACAGCACCCGGTTGAGATCGCCGGGAGCCAGTTCAGCCAGGGTGCGGGCGCAGTCGATGGCAACCTGATGGGTGTAGCGGCGGGGTGCAAACGGCAGATCGGCGAGTTGCTGCTGCACCGCGGCCACCACCCTGGGGTGACCGTGACCCAGCTGATGAACGCTGTTGCCGTGAAAATCGAGGTAACGCTTGCCCGATACACTGGTCAACCAGCTCCCCTGCGCGCGCTCAAGCAGATCCAGACAGGGGGTAGAGAGTGCCTGATGGAGAAAGTAGCGGCTATCCTCCGCCAATCCGGCCTGCACATCTTCGCTCTGGCCCGCCCACCAGCGCGCCCGCCCCTCGCCGAGGTTAATATCCCCTTCGCTGTCGGCGCGGCCGCTGCCGTGCAGCTTATGGTCATGCAAATCGCGGCCACGCAGATCACGACCCTGAGCCAGCATGCTGGTCATCGCGCGTCCCCTTGCCAGTAGCAAGCGCTGGCCATGGCGGCGAGCAGATCGCGCACCCGCACCGGGGTCACGTCGCCGATATTGCCAATCCGGAAGCAGTCGGCCTGGGAGACCTTGCCCGGGTAGATGACAAAACCCTGTGCCTTGAGCCGCTGGTAGAAGTCGGCGAAGCGGTAATCAGGGTGGGTCGGAGAGTAGAAGGCGGTGATGATGGGGGATTGCCACTGTTCTGGCAGCAGCGGCGCAAAGCCAAGCGCAGCCATCCCCGCCACCAGGGTGCGCTGATTTTCACTGTAACGCTGATGACGGGCTTCAATGCCCCCCTCTTCGTCCAGCTCGCGCAGGGCCTGGGCAAAGGCAAGCACGGTATGGGTGGGCGAGGTAAAGCGCCACTTGCCCCCTTGCTGCTCCATGGTCTGCCACTGAGCATGCAGGTCGAGGGAGACCGAGCGAGCACGACCGGCGCAGGCCGTCAGTGCGGCGCGGCGGGCGATGACAAAGCCAAAACCCGGCACCCCCTGAATGCACTTGTTGGCCGAGCTGATGAGAAACTCGATGCCAAGGTGTCCCATGTCGATGGGTATACCGCCAAAGCTGCTCATGGCATCGACGATCAGGCGAATGCCGCGGCGCTGGCAGAGCGCAGCCACCTCCTCAAGGGGGTTGAGCATGCCGGTGGTGGTCTCGCAGTGCACCATGGCCAGATGGGTGATCTCGGGGTGGCGCGCCAGCATCGCCTCGATGGCGGCGGGCTCCGGGCGGGTGGTCTCGCCGCAGTCCAGCTCGTGGTGGCGCAGGCCAAGGCAGCGGGCCATCTCCCCCATGCGGGCACCGTAAGCGCCGTTGTTGATGATCAGCAGACACTCGTCGACGCCGATCGCCGAGCCCAGCACACTCTCCACCACATAGCTGCCGCTCCCCTGCAGCAAGACGGCACTGTAGTCACTCTCATATTCAGGGCCGGTGGCGAGGCGCACCAGCTCGCGGCGGATGGGCTCCACCACGCCCTGGTTGTAGTCCGCATCCCAGGTACAGCTGTCTTGCAGCATGGCGGCGCGCACCGTGGCTGTGGTCGAGAGGGGGCCAGGGGTCAGCAGCAGGTAATCGACGGCGGCGGGGGCCGCAGGAATATGGGTCATGATCTCGCTCCTATTGGTATATACCAGAATGAGCGCATTGTGGGTAACTGCCCCGCCAAGGTCAAAGGGGTGGCGCTACGTGCAACAAAAAATTCATTTTCAGCGCCGGGATCGCGATAATCTAGGAAGCCTGAACAACAGGGGCGATGCTGGTATCTACCAATGCATGTTGATGTTGCCCTTTAACGACCGGGCAGGTGTCCTGCCCTGTGCCCAGCCCATTGCCCAACTCATTGCACAACTTATTGCACAATCAGGGATTTTCATGAGCAAACCGCAATATCTGCAGATCAAGGATGCCCTCGCCAACCAGATCCTGGCAGGGGGGCTGGCCCCCAACGACAAGCTTCCCTCCGAGCGGCTGCTGGGGGAACTCTATGGCACCACAAGGGTCACCATTCGCGAGGCACTGGTTCAGCTGGAGGCAAACGGCCTTATCTATCGGGAGGATCGCCGCGGCTGGTTCGTCACCCCGCCGCGCTTTCGCTTGAACCCCAGACGCACCTCCAACTTTCACCAGATAGTGCGGGAGCAAGGGGGTGAGCCGCGTACCGAGCTGCTGGAGAAAAGCCGCCAGGCGGTGCCGCCCGCGTTGATGGCGCAACTGCAGCTCAAGCCGTTCGACAGCCTGTTTCTGCTAAAACGGCTGCGCTACGCCAACGGGCGCGCCATCTGCT
This sequence comes from Aeromonas sp. 602200, assembly GCF_049173895.1. Taxonomy (NCBI): domain Bacteria; kingdom Pseudomonadati; phylum Pseudomonadota; class Gammaproteobacteria; order Aeromonadales; family Aeromonadaceae; genus Aeromonas; species Aeromonas sp. 602200. Next base: position 41,876 of record NZ_JAAKSL010000019.1, on the reverse strand, counting down.
ACTGCGAGAACCACTGCCTGCCTGAACGAGTACCCGGCCTGCTGGAGCTGGATCTCAACGGCAGCCTGACCGAGATCTATCAGGCCCATTACGATCTTCATTATGCCCGCATGCAGGTACGTTTCTTCCCCACCGCCCTGCCGGACGAGGTAGCCAAGGCGCTGGGGGCCACCGCCGGTCTGCCCGCCCTGCGCCTCGAGCGACTCAACTTCGATCAGCATGGCCGGGTGCTCGACTTCGATCTGGAGTACTGGCGCCACGACAGTCTGGAGATCGAAGTGGATACCCAAGATTAGTCACGGACAAATCAGGGACGGCAAAACGTCACGGGGCTGTCACGGTCACGTCATAAAGATCCCCTAGCCTCTCTCTCGACCAATCTGGTTTATACCAAACCAATTTAACTGGAGAAGAGGATGAAACAGGGAACCCATCTGCTGGCCGCCGCCGTGCTGGCTGCCATGACCGCCCCGGCACTGGCCGCGACCGATCTCACCGTCTACACCGCCTTCGAACCGGAGCAGCTCAACGAGCTGAAAACCGCGTTCGAACGCCAGCATCCGGATATCAACATCAAGTGGGTGCGTGACTCCACCGGCGTGGTCACCGCCCGCTTGCTGGCAGAAAAAGCCCAGCCCAAAGCGGATGTGGTATGGGGACTGGCGGCTACCAGCCTGATGCAGCTCGATCAGCAGCAGATGCTCAATGCCTATGCACCGAAAGGGCTGGATAAGCTCGACAGCCGCTTTCGCGACAGCAAGGCCGAGCCGCACTGGATCGGTCTGGACGCCTTCTTCAGCGCCATCTGCTTCAACAAGGTAGAGGCGGAAAAACAGGGGATCCCGGCGCCCACCAGCTGGGCCGACCTCACCAAGCCCATCTACAAGGGCAAGGTGATCATGCCCAACCCCAGCTCCTCCGGCACCGGTTACCTGAGCGTCGCGGGCTGGCTGCAGACCATGGGCGAAAAGCAAGGCTGGCAATTTATGAACGGCCTGCACCAGAACATCGACCGTTACACCCACTCGGGCTCCGCCCCCTGCAAGCTGGCCGCCAGCGGCGAGACGGTGATCGGTATCTCCTTCGACTTCCCGGCCACCAGCCTCAAGGCCAAGGGGGCCCCCATCGAGGTGGTGTTCCCGAAAGAGGGGTCGGGCTGGGATATGGAAGCCGCCGCCATCATCAAGGGCACCCCCAAGCTGGAAGCAGCCAAACAGCTGCTCGACTTTGCCGCCACCGAACAGGCCAACGCCCTCTACAACAAGTCGTTCGCCGTGGTCGCCATCCCCGATGTGGCCCAACCGAGAGCGGGCTATCCGGCGGATATCAAAGGCCAGATGATCAACAACGACTTTAGCTGGGCAGCCCGCGAGCGTAACGCCATCCTGGCCCAGTGGAGCGCCAGCTTCGACGGCAAGACCGAAGCCAAACAGTAAGCGTGAAGGGCGGCGGTTTGTTCACGCCCCACACACTGCCGCCAATAAACTGCCAGTCGAAGGCCAACAGGTGTTGGCCTTCACTTTTTGGTTTTAACTTCCCGAGTTTGCATTGCCTTCAATTAGCGATGCTTAGTCCATTCGCACAGTGCCCAGCCACTTGCTGGTGACCCGATCTCATTTGACTGTCATCAAGCTGTCATCCCCCGATCACCTGACCGTCACACTTCACCCGCAAACTGGTATATACCAAATCAGTAGCGAGTCGAACCATGACCCAGCCCTATCTGGACATTCAACATCTCAACAAGCAGTTCGGTGCTTTTCAGGCCCTTAAAGGGATCTCTCTGACCATTGAGCCGGGAGAGTTTATCTGCTTTCTCGGCCCCTCCGGCTGCGGCAAAACTACCCTGCTCAGAGCCATCGCCGGGCTGGATCTCCCGGACAGCGGCGAGATCTGGCAAGGGGGACGCAATATCTCCCAGCTGCCGCCCCAGCAGCGCGACTTTGGCATCGTGTTTCAGTCCTATGCTCTCTTCCCCAACCTGACGGTGGCGCAGAACATCGCCTTCGGCCTTGAGAATCAGGGGTTGGCGCGGGATCTCATCAAGGAGCGGGTGGACCACTGGCTGGGGCTGGTGGATCTCACTGCCCAGTCCCACAAATACCCGAGCCAGATCTCTGGCGGCCAGCAGCAGCGGGTGGCGCTGGCCCGGGCCTTGGCCCTCTCCCCCGGTCTGTTGTTGCTGGACGAACCGCTCAGCGCGCTGGATGCGCTGGTGCGCACCCATCTTCGCAGCGAGATCCGCGCCCTGCAGCAGCGCCTTGGCATCACCACCATCATGGTGACCCACGATCAGGAAGAAGCGCTGACCATGGCCGATCGCATCGTGGTGATGGAGGGCGGCCGCATCGTGCAGATAGGCACCCCGCAGGAGATCTACCACCAGCCTGCCAGCCGCTTTGTGGCAAGCTTTGTCGGCACCATGAACTTCCTCGACACCCTGGTGCTGAGCCCCAATCAGGTGCGCCTCAACGAACAACCGCTGCAACTCGCCAACCAGGCCGCGGCCGGCAGCAAATTGCAGGTGGCGATCCGCCCCGAGGCAATCACGCTAAGCGCGCCGAGCGAGCCGTATCTTGGTCAACATGGCATTGAAGCAACCATCGATCAGGTGGAGTTTCTCGGCGCCGCCCAGCGTCTTATCTGCACCGCCGACACCTATCTGGGCCCACAGCAAATTCTGGTGGAGCGCCCGACCCACGAGCTGCCCCGCCACGAACAGGGTGGCTGGCGCAGCGGCATGCACTGCTCGCTGCACTGGCCCGCCGCGGCGATGCAACTGTTTGAAGGAGATCGCCCATGACAGCCCCCTTCACGAACTCCTCCCTGTTGCCGCCCACGACAGCCCGGCAAGACGCCCGCTGGCAGCGACTCTGCCGTGGCTGGAGCCGGGATCAGCTGCTGCAACTGATCCTGCTTGTGCTCGGCATTGCCCTGCTCACCGGCGGTTTGCTGCTGCCGCTGCTGACCATGCTGCAAAAGAGCCTGCAAGATGAGAACGGCCTCTGGATAGGCCTTGCCAACTTCAGCGCCTACTTCGACTCCCCTCATCTGGGGCGCACCATCGGCAACACCCTCTGGCTCGGGGTGCTGATCACCGCGCTGGTGGTGACCATCGCCTTTGGCTACGCCTATGCCCTCACCCGCACCTGCATGCCGGGCAAGCCCCTGTTTCGTCTCATCGGCCTTATTCCGCTGTTGATGCCCTCCCTGCTGCCCGCCATCAGTCTGGTCTACTGGTTTGGCAATCAGGGGATCGCCAAGGGGCTGCTCGGCGGCGAGAGCATCTACGGCCCTATCGGCATCGTCATTGGTCTGGGCTTCTGGTGCTTCCCCCACGCCCTGATGATCCTTATCACGGCGCTCGGCCAAAGCGATGCCCGCCTCTATGAAGCCTCCCGGGTGCTGGGCAGCAGCGGCTGGCGCACCTTTGTCACCGTCACCCTGCCTACCGCCCGTTATGGCCTGCTCAGCGCCGCCATCGCCATCTTCACCCTCACCATCTGCGACTTCGGGGTGGCCAAGGTGATTGGCGGCCAGTACAGCGTGCTGGCCACCGACATCTACCGGCAGGTGATCGGGATGCAGAACTTCTCGCTGGGCGCCGTTGCCAGCGTCACCCTGCTGCTGCCGGCACTGTTGAGCTTTGCCCTGGAGCACAGGGTGCGCAGCAAGATGCAGGAGCAGAGCAGCACCAAGGCGGTGCCCTATCAACCCAAACCCCATCGGCTGCGGGATCTGCTGGCGCTCGGCTGGTGCACGCTCTGGGCCCTGCTGTTTCTGGCGCTGGTGGGGATGGCCGTTTACGGATCCTTGGTACAGTTCTGGCCCTACAACCTCACTCTGACGCTGGATCACTACGCCTTTGACAGCAACAGCGTCTATGGCTGGCAGCCCTTTACCAACACCTTGCAACTGGGCTTCTATACCGCGCTGATCGGCACCGTGCTGGTGATGGTGCTGGCCTGGGCGCAGGAGAAGGGGCGCCACTTCGCGCCGCTGCGCCAGCTGTTGCATCTGCTTGCCATGCTGTCGCTGGCGGTGCCCGGCATGGTGCTGGGACTGGGTTACATCTTCTTTTTCAACGGCAATCCGCTCTTTGGCGGCCTATACGGCACCCTGCCACTAATGGTGCTCTCTTGCGTCATCCACTACTACACGGTGGGTCATATGACGGCGCTGACCAGCCTCAAGCAACTGCCCAAGGAGCTGGAGCTGGTGGCCATCTCATTGCGCATTCCGCTCTGGAAGGCGTTCTGGCGAGTCACCCTGCCCGCCTCCTTGCCCGCACTGCTGGAGATCTTTATCTATCTGTTCGTCAACGCCATGACCACCACCTCGGCGGTGATCTTCCTCTACTCGAGCGACAGCGTGCTCGCCTCCATCGCCGTGCTGAACATGGAGGATTCCGGCGATACCGCCGCGGCTGCCGCCATGGCCACCCTGATCCTGCTGGCCGCCGCCACCGTCAAGCTGCTCCAGCTCTTTTTGAGCCGCGCCCTGCTGGATCGCACCCAGCGCTGGCGCCACCAATAACCTTATCGAGGAGTCATCATGTCCACTCTCCCCTTCTGGCTGGCCGAGGCGCTCGCCGCCGAACAACCCGCACCGCCCACGCCCCTAGTCGGCAGCCACGAGGTCGATGTCTGCATCGTCGGTGGCGGCTTTACCGGGCTGTGGAGCGCCATCGCCCTTAAACAGGCCGAGCCACACTTGCGCATCCTGGTGCTGGAGAAAGATCGCTGCGGCAGCGGCGCCTCCGGGCGCAACGGCGGCTGCCTGCTCACCTGGTCGGCCAAATACCTGACCTTAAAACGCCTGTTTGGCGAGCAGCAGGCTGCCTGGCTGGTACAAAGATCCGAGCAGGCGGTACACGAGATCGCCCGCTTCTGCGAAACGCACAATATAGAGGCACAGCTGAGGGTCGAGGGCACCTGCTACACCGCCACCAGCGAGGCCCAGCGCGGCCTGATGGAGCCGGTATTGCAGGAACTCAAGCGAGCCGGTCTTAACCAGTGGCAGGCTGTTGAAGAGGGTGAACTGGCGAGCCAGAGCGGCTCCCACGTTCATCTGGAGGGGCTCTACAGCCCCCACGCGGGTTCGGTGCAACCGGCACTGCTGGTGCGCGGCCTGCTGCGGGTGGCGCGGGAACTGGGGGTCGAGGTTTATGAAGGCTCTCCCATGCGGCGCCTTGAGGCGGGTCAGCCTGCGCGGGTGCAAACGCCGCAGGGTGAGGTGCGTGCCCGCAAGGTGGTGCTGGCCCTCAACAGCGCCATGGTGCAGCACTTTCGCGAGTTTCGCCGCAGTATAGTGCTGGTCTCCTCCGATATGGTGATCACAGACCCCGCGCCGGATGCACTGGCCGCCCAGCAGCTTGAGCACGGCCGCTCCGTGGTGGATGGCCGCACCTTTGTCCATTACTACCGCTCCACCCCGCAAGGGCGGCTGATGCTGGGCAAGGGGGGCAACACCTTCGCCTTTGCCAACCGTCATCTGGCCGAGTTTGATGCGCCGAGCCGTTATCTTGCTCCCCTCACCCGCACCCTGCGCCGCTTCTTTCCGGCGCTCAAAGAGGTGCCCATCGCCGCCAGCTGGTGCGGCGCCTCCGACCGCTCGGTAGATGGCCTCCCCTTCTTTGGTAACTGGCGAGGGCAGCCCAATATCGTCTATGGTCTCGGCTACTCCGGCAACGGGGTGGCGCAGAGCTGGATGGGCGGACAGATCCTGGCGGCCCTGGTGAGAGACGAGATGCGAGAGGAGGACAAGCCGTGGCGCGAATGCGCCCTGGTCAGCGGCCCGCGTGGCTATTTTCCGCCCGAGCCATTTCGCTGGCTGGGCGCCATGGCGGTGCGCAATGCCATCCGGCGCAAAGAGCGGGCGGAAGATGAGAACCGCCCGGTGGCCTGGTATGACAAACAGCTTGCCAAACTTGCCGATGCGGCGGGCAAGGCGGATAAATAGCCCGGCGATAGAGAGCAACAATTTCCCATACTGTTCGCCCCACACCCTATTTCTTGAAAATGCCGACCCGAGGGTCGGCATTTTTACAGGTGAAATCTGAGGGGGCATTATCGCCAAGCGTGATCAGCTGATGGTCCCAGCGGCGGCAGGATTGATATAGCGTGAGTTGTAGATTGGCGCAGAGCGTAGCGAAGCCCAACAGGCGAGCATGATTATGCCAATCAGAACGGGATAAACAAGGATGTGGCTGAACCATAAAACAGATTTACAGACATATTTCACGGTAAACGTTGGGCTTCACTTCGTTCAGCACCAACCTACCCTTTTTAGCCCAACATACGAGATGGTCGCCAGCGGCAAACCGGAGCAGATCGCCGATACCAACGTCACCCGCACCGTCTTTCGCGGGCAGACGGTCTTTAGCCAATAGGCTCAAGGCGCAATGGCGAGTGTGAGGATCGCGTCAGCGGCGCTCTGAGCGAATGCCGCAAGCACAGCGCCTTGTAAAAGCAACATGCCGACCTTTTGGTCGGCATTTTTACTTCGGGAAGTGATAGCGAGCCCTGATGGCAAGGAGCGCGGTGCAAGGGTCAATAGCGGGAGCCAACCCGCGTTCGGCTTGGTACTTTGCCTCAAATCGGAGGGGCATTGGCAACCAGTATGGCCAACTGACTTTCCCGAGCGGCGGCAGGATTGATTCACCAGCGCAACAGCATTAGCCAACTTGGTTGCAACAGCGTAACAATCTTGGCCTGTTGGATTCTGCCTGTAGACAAAGGCTGTGGCATACTCCCCCCCCCCCGATCGTCCGAATACGCTTCGCTATTCGAAACTATGGAATCTCTCATTCCCACCAGAATTAAACATTAATAAAAAATGCATCAATAAAATGTGAATTCAAACACATGCGAAATACATGAAGCCTCTTGTCTAAAACATCTAAAAAAGTGCATTATTAATTAAATCAACACAAGGATGAGAGATGTTTTATATGTCACAACATATTATTGAAAGTTATGCAAGAGAAATTGGAATACCATATTTATTGCACTTCACCCGAGCAGTTAACCTTCCATCAATAATGAAGCATGGTATTTATCCTGTTAGTCGCGCACATGAGGTGGGCGCAGTTCCGGCTATCAATGATAACTATCGATTAGATGGTCATAGTGACAGCACTTCTCTATCTATTGGATTTCCAAATTGTCAGATGCTGTACAAGTATCGAAAGTTAGACGCTACTGTTGATTGGGTTATTCTAGTTCTTCACCCTTCAATTCTCTGGAAAAAAAATTGTGCCTTCTGTTGCCATAATGCTGCCGATGGACGTATTAGTTCTCAGCCCCTTACCAACCTTATGACTCCTCAAGCATTTTCAGGTATGTATCAGGAGCTGACAGATATCCCTTCTCGGGAGGAACAGAAGCTAAAAACCTATGACCCATCGGACGTACAGGCTGAAGTGCTGGTATTTGATGTCATTGAGCCGCATTATATAGCTAGTGTAGTTTTCGAGAAAGCAGCAGCACGAGATGCATATGCAGAGTACCTCGGAGACCGGAAAATGTACCTTCATGCAAACAACAAAGGCATGTTTGCATCACGAGGATACTCTCGTAAGTATGAGTAGGCACCCCATGGCAAAAAGACCCGTATTCATTCCGACTACAGAAGGCCCCGTTTTAGTAAGGACAGAGTCTATTGACTTCCAATGGTTTCCTGGGATGGCTGTATCGCAGAAACAAAAGTCTATCGATTCTCTTCATGCTTCAGCCTGTAAAAGAATTGGTATCAATAGCGCACTAGAGGTGTCCAGTAAATCACGTGAAGAGCTAGGCATCGCCCTTAGCGCCTTCAACCTCACCTTTACCACTATCAAATACAACCGTACAACAAGTGTTGAGTGTGCATTTCAGGGGAGTAAGGTTTTCGAACACGGTGGTCCATTTTTAGACATTTTCGACATGACCTCACGTGAAGCAAAAAAGGACGAGAGGATTCGTTCGTCTGGTCGTCTAATTGGATTCCGTTTTTTTGGCGTTGAATGGGGTCTAGAGCCACAGACAGCTTTCTATGATTGGCTATATATTAACGCGTTGAGAAAACACCCTAGTCTGACAGAAAAACTATTGAATTACTCTGCCTTCACAGATATAGAGTTCAACCCCGAGCGTTCGATAAACTGTCAGGCCTACTCCGTTGCACTCTACATGTCGCTTCATAAACGAGGCTTACTTGAGAAGGCTATCTCTTCAAAAGAAGCTTTCCTACAGATTGTAGGAAATGCTCCTGTTTGCAACGCTCGTGAAGACGAGACTATACAGGGCTCATTACGCCTTTGAACATTTCTTTCTCACTGCTCTAAAGAATAAATTTTAGATCATCATTAGTTTTTATTTATCATACCTATGTGAAAACAAAATATATAGTATAAAAAATGCCGCCCATCGGGCGGCACTTTTATTAGAGATAACGGGCTAACAGGAATTACCAGCCGGTTACTTCGCGCAGGGCCTTGCCGATATCGGCCAGGGAGCGGACGGTTTTCACGCCAGCATCTTCCAGCGCGGCAAACTTCTCGGCGGCGGTACCCTTGCCACCGGAGATGATGGCGCCAGCGTGGCCCATCCGCTTGCCGGGAGGGGCAGTAACACCGGCGATATAGGAGACCACCGGCTTGGTGACGTGGGCCTTGATATAGGCGGCAGCGTCTTCCTCGGCGTTGCCGCCGATCTCGCCGATCATCACGATCGCTTCGGTCTGCGGGTCGTTCTGGAACATCTCCAGAATGTCGATAAAGTTGGAGCCCGGGATGGGGTCGCCACCGATACCGACGCAGGTGGACTGGCCAAAGCCCTCGTCAGTGGTCTGCTTGACCGCTTCGTAGGTCAGGGTGCCGGAGCGGGAGACGATGCCAACCTTGCCCGGCTTGTGAATGTGACCCGGCATGATGCCGATCTTGCACTCACCCGGGGTGATCACACCCGGGCAGTTGGGGCCGATCATCCGCACGCCGGTCTCTTGCAGCTTCACTTTGACGTCCAGCATATCCAGCGTCGGGATGCCTTCGGTGATGGTGACGATGAGCTTGATGCCCGCGTCGATCGCTTCCAGGATCGCGTCCTTGCAGAACGGTGCCGGCACATAGATGACGGTGGCGGTGGCGCCGGTCGCTTCGACTGCGTCACGGACGGTGTTGAACACCGGCAGGCCCAGATGAGTGGTGCCCCCCTTGCCCGGGGAGACGCCGCCGACCAGCTGGGTGCCGTAAGAGAGCGCCTGCTCGGAGTGGAAAGTACCCTGACCGCCGGTAAAGCCCTGGCAGATGACTCGGGTGTCCTTGTTGATCAGTACGCTCATCAGTTGGCCTCCGCTGCTTTGACGACTTGCTGCGCGGCATCGGTCAGACTCTTGGCCGCAATGATGTTGAGGCCGCTCTCGGCCAGCTTGATACCACCCAGCTCGGCGTTGTTGCCTTCCAGACGGACCACGACGGGCACCTTGACCCCCACTTCCTTGACCGCACCGATGATGCCTTCCGCGATCATGTCGCAGCGCACGATGCCGCCGAAGATGTTGACCAGCACCGCTTTGACGTTGCTGTCGGAGAGGATGATCTTGAACGCCTCGGTTACGCGCTCCTTGGTGGCGCCACCGCCGACGTCAAGGAAGTTGGCCGGCTTGCCGCCGTGCAGGTTGACGATGTCCATGGTGCCCATGGCCAGACCGGCGCCGTTGACCATGCAGCCGATGTTGCCATCGAGGGCCACATAGTTCAGCTCCCACTGGGCGGCGTGCGCTTCGCGGGGGTCATCTTGTGACGGGTCGTGCATTTCGCGCAGCTTGGGCTGACGATACAGGGCGTTGGCGTCGATGTTGATCTTGCCATCCAGGCAGTGCAGGTTGCCCTGCGCGGTGATCACCAGCGGGTTGATCTCCAGCAGCGCGAAATCGCAATCCAGGAACATCTGGCCCAGACCCATGAAGATCTTGGTGAACTGTTTGATCTGATCGCCGACCAGACCCAGTTTGAAGGCCAGTTCGCGGGCCTGATAAGCCTGCGGACCCACCAACGGATCGATAGCCGCCTTGTGGATCAGATGGGGGGTTTCGTGGGCGATCTTCTCGATATCCACGCCACCTTCAGTCGAGGCCATGAAGACCACGCGGCGAGAGCCACGGTCAACCACGGCGCCCAGGTAGAGCTCTTTGGCGATGTCGGTGCAAGATTCCACCAGGATCTTGGTGACCGGCTGGCCGTTGGCATCGGTCTGGTAGGTCACCAGATTTTTGCCAAGCCAGTTTTGGGCAAAAGCACGGATCTCATCCTTGCTCTTGGCCACTTTCACGCCTCCCGCTTTACCGCGGCCACCGGCGTGTACCTGGCATTTGACGACCCAGGTATTGCCGCCAATCTTGTCGGCCGCTTCGGCCGCTTCTTGTGGGGTAGCACAGGCATAACCTTCGGAGACCGGCAGGCCATACTCGGCAAACAGCTGTTTTGCCTGATATTCATGCAGATTCATAGATGCTCTATCCGTGTTGTAGGTATTTCCGTCCGGGGCTGGTGTTTCTCAATCCCCTGTGAATGGGGGCCTGGGCGGCCCCTCGTTATCTTTCAATCGCTCGGGTATTACTCAAACGTCCAGCAGCACATCCGGCTCGGGGCGCAAACCCCTTGCCCGGGTGCCACAGGCTTAGACGTCCAGCAACAGACGGGTCGGGTCTTCCAGCAGCTCCTTGACGGAGACCAGGAAGCCTACCGATTCGCGTCCGTCGATGAGACGGTGATCGTAGGAGAGCGCCAGATACATCATCGGCAGGATCTCGACCTTGCCGTCAACGGCCATCGGGCGATCCTGGATCTTGTGCATGCCCAGAATGGCGCTCTGGGGCGGGTTGATGATCGGGGTGGACATCAGGGAGCCGAACACGCCACCGTTGGTGATGGTGAAGTTGCCGCCAGTCAGTTCATCCACGGTCAGCTTGCCGTCACGGCCCTTGCCCGCCAGATCCTTGATGGCCTTCTCGATGTCCGCCAGGCTCATGTTGTCGCAGTCGCGCAGCACCGGCGTCACCAGACCACGGGGGGTAGAGACGGCGATGCTGACGTCGAAGTAGTTGTGGTAAACCACGTCATCACCATCGAGCGCCGCGTTCACTTCCGGATAGCGCTTGAGGGACTCCACCACCGCCTTCACGTAGAAGGACATAAAGCCGAGCTTGATGCCGTGCTTCTTCTCGAAGATCTCGCCGTACTGCTTGCGCAGATCCATGATGGGCTTCATGTTGACCTCGTTGAAGGTGGTCAGCATGGCGGTGGTATTTTTCGCTTCCAGCAGACGCTCGGCAATGCGCTTGCGCAGACGGGTCATCGGTACCCGCTTGTCGGTGCGACCACCCAGCGGAGTAACCTTGGCTGCCGGAGCGGCAGCGGCGACCGGTGCGGCTGCCGCAGGCTGGCTCTTGGCCTTGATGAAGGCTTCCACATCATCCTTGGTGATGCGACCGCCCTTGCCGGTGCCGGTCAGCTTGGCCACGTCGATGTCGTGCTCGCCAATCAGACGGCGCACGGAGGGGCTCAGGCCATCGGCACCATCATCGGCAACCGCTTCGGCCGGCTTCTCCTTGGTCTCTTCACCGGCCACGGCAGCCGCCTTGATGGTGGCGATCAGCTGGCGGGAGAGGACGGTTGCCCCCTCTGCCTGCAGGATGTCGCCCAGCACGCCAGCTTGCGGTGCCGGCACTTCCAGCACCACCTTGTCGGTTTCGATGTCGACCAGCACTTCATCACGGGCAACCAGATCACCCGGCTTCTTGTGCCAGGTGGCGATAGTGGCATCCGCCACTGATTCCGGCAGGTCCGGTACCTTGATCTCGATAGTCATCTAATCAGTTCCTTGTTACTTCTTGTTCAGGGCTTAGGCCAGAGTAAGGGCATCTTCCACCAAGGCTTTCTGCTGCTTGGCGTGGACAGACATGTAACCAACCGCCGGCGAGGCGGACGCCGGACGACCGGCATAACGCAGGGTGGCTCCGGTCGGCAGCACGTCATCGTAGTTGTGACGGGTGCAGTACCAGGCGCCCTGGTTTTGCGGCTCTTCCTGACACCAGACAAAATCGGTGACGTGGCTGTAATCGGCCAGAATGGCTCGCACTTCCTCTTCCGGGAAGGGGTAGAGCTGCTCAATTCGCACCAGTGCCACATCTTGCTGCTCCGCCTTGCGACGGGCTTCGAGCAGGTCGTAGTAAACCTTGCCGGAGCAGAAGACCACCCGCTTGACCGCTTTCGGATCCAGCGCGTCGATCTCGCCAATGGCGTTCTGGAAGGTGCCTTCTGCCAGATCTTCGAGCTTGCTGACCGCCAGCGGGTGGCGCAGCAGGGATTTGGGCGTCATCACGATAAGCGGACGGCGCATCGGGCGCACGACCTGACGGCGCAGCATGTGGAATACCTGAGCCGGGGTTGAGGGTACGCACACCTGCATGTTGTGCTGAGCGCACATCTGCAGATAACGCTCCAGACGGGCGGAGGAGTGCTCCGGCCCCTGCCCCTCGTAACCGTGCGGCAGCAACATGGTCAGGCCGCACATCCGGCCCCACTTCTGCTCACCAGAGGAGAGGAACTGATCCACCACTACCTGGGCACAGTTGGCGAAATCGCCGAACTGGGCTTCCCAGATGGTGAGGCCAGCCGGCTCGGCGCTGGCGTAACCATATTCAAAGGCCAGTACCGCGTTCTCGGTCAGCACAGAGTCATATACCTCGAACGGGCCTTGCTCGTCGTGCAGGTTGCACAGCGGAGTGTAGGTGCTGGCATCGGTCTGGCTGTGCAGCACGGCGTGGCGGTGGAAGAAGGTGCCACGGCCGGAATCTTCACCGGTAAAGCGGATGCGGGACCCCTTGTCCACCAGAGTGGCGTAGGCCAGGGTCTCGGCAAAGCCCCAATCCACCAGCTTCTCGCCAGCGGCCATCAGACGGCGGTCTTCATAAATTTTCTCGACCTGACGCTGCAGCACGTGGGTCGCCGGATACTGGCTCACCCGCTCGCCGAGGCTCTTGAGGTGATCCATCGGCACGGCACTCTCATAGGCCATGTTCCAGTCGTGGCCCAGATAAGGGGTCCAGTCGACGGAGTGCAGCTCCATCGGCCGCCACTCCTTGCTCACCCGCTCGCCGCGATCCAGCGCTTCACGATACTCGTTGACCAGTTCGGTCGCCCGCTCCTGAGCGAGGCTCCCCTCGGCCACCAGCTGATCGGCGTAGATCTTGCGCGGGGTCGGGTGCTGCTTGATCTTCTGGTACATCAGCGGCTGAGTCGCGCTCGGCTCGTCCGCTTCGTTGTGACCGTGACGACGGTAGCAGACCAGTTCGATCACCACGTCGCGTTTGAAGGTATTGCGGTAATCCAGTGCAATCTGGGTCACCAGCACCACGGCTTCCGGATCATCCCCGTTGACGTGCAGCACCGGCGCCTGCACCGCCTTGGCGATGTCGGTGCAATATTCGGTGGAACGCAGGTCACGGATATAGGAGGTGGTGAAACCAACCTGGTTGTTGATGACGATGCGCACCGTCCCGCCGACGCCATAGGCACGGGTCTGGGACATGTTGAAGGTCTCGGCCACCACGCCCTGACCGGCCATGGCCGAGTCACCGTGAATGGTGATGGGCAACACGCTGGAGCCATCCTTGTCACCGCGACGATCCATCCGGGCACGGACCGAGCCGATGACCACAGGGTTGACGATCTCGAGGTGAGAGGGGTTGAACGCCAGCGCCAGGTGGACGTTGCCACCCGGGGTCGCGAAGTCGGAGGAGAAGCCCATATGGTACTTCACATCACCGGTGCCCCAGGATTCGCCATGCTTGCCGGCAAACTCGTCGAACAGGTCCTGCGCACGTTTACCGAGCACGTTGATCAGCACGTTGAGACGACCGCGGTGTGCCATACCGATAACGGCCTCTTTGCAGCCCTGCTCACCGGCGCGACGGATCAGCTCCTTGAGCATGGGGATCATGGCGTCGCCACCTTCCAGCGAGAAGCGCTTGGCTCCCGGGAACTTGGCACCCAGATATTTCTCCAGCCCTTCGGCGGCGGTCAGGCTCTCGAGGAAACGGGTCTTCTCTTCGAGGGTGTAGCTCCCCTTCCCTTCAATGGATTCGAGACGCTGTTGCAGCCAGCGCTTCTCTTCCGTGGAGGTGAGGTGCATGTAGTCGGCGCCGATGGAGCCGCAATAGGTCTTCTTCAGCGAGGCGTAGAGGTCGGAGAGCACCATGGTCTCGCGACCGATGGCGTAGGAGCCCACATTGAAGGTGGCCTCCATGTCTGCGCCCTGCAGGTTGTGGAACGCAGGATCCAGTTCGGCAACGGTTTCACGCTGCCACAGGCCCAGCGGGTCCAGATTGGCATTCTGGTGACCACGGAAACGGAAGGCGTTGATCAGCTGCAATACCCGCACCTGCTTGGCATCCACTTGCGGATCGGAGACAGGCGCGCTGTAACGGGAGGGATCCTTGGCCAGACGACGGAAATAATCGCGGACCTGGGAGTGGGGTTGTTCAACCGCATGGCCATTGACCTGGGGCAGCTCGCTAAACAGGCTGCGCCACTCGTCGGACACGGAGTCAGGATTTTCCAGGAAGGATTCGTACAAATCCTCGATATAGCTTGCATTCGCACCAGCCAGGTGAGATGACTCCAACCAGGCCTTCATCACGCCGTTATGCATTTCTATCCCTTGTACTTCTTGTTACTGCTGCGCAGCTTGTAGGGGTCAAATAGCCATCCTGCCACGGGTGGGATGGCTATCCAGAGGTCGGGCCAGCACCTGGCCGGCCCTGATACTAAACAGCCCGATTGAGCAACATCGACTTGATCTGACCAATCGCCTTGGTCGGGTTCAAGCCTTTCGGACAGACGTTCACGCAGTTCATGATGCCATGGCAGCGGAACACGCTGAATGCGTCGTCCAGATTCCCCAGTCGTTCGGTGGTCGCGGTGTCGCGGCTGTCAGCCAGCCAGCGGTAGGCGGCGAGCAGCCCGGCCGGACCGATGAACTTGTCGGGATTCCACCAGAAGGAGGGGCACGAAGTGGAGCAGCAGGCACAGAGAATGCACTCGTACAGGCCGTCAAGCTTGGCGCGCTCTTCGGGGGATTGCAGGTGCTCACGCACCGGCGGCAACTTGTCATCGTTGATGAGGAAGGGTTTGACCTTCTCCCACTGGGTGTAGAACTGGGTCATGTCGATCACCAGATCACGGATCACCGGCAGGCCGGGCAAGGGGCGGATAACGACGTTATTGCCCTTCTTCAGCAGGTCGGAGAGCGGGGTGATACAGGCAAGACCGTTCTTGCCATTCATGTTGAGACCGTCTGATCCACAGACCCCTTCGCGGCAAGAGCGGCGGAAGGCGAGCGTGGGATCCAGCTCTTTCAACTGGATCAGTGCATCGAGCACCATCATGTCGGAACCTTCAGGAATATCAAGATGATAATCCTTCATATGGGGGACGTTATCAACATCCGGATTGTATCTGTAGACAGAGAATGTGACGTTCATAGGGCTGGCTCCGCAATCAGTAAGTCCGAACCTTGGGCGGGAACGCCTCACGGGTCTTGGGTGACATGTTGACAGCACGACGGGTCATGGACTCGGTGTCCGGATGATAGAGGCTGTGGCACAGCCAGTTCTCATCGTCGCGATCCGGGAAGTCGAAGCGGCAGTGAGCACCGCGACTCTCGGTACGGAAGTTGGCGGCAACCGCCGTGGCAAACGCCGTCTCCATCAGGTTGTCCAGCTCCAGGCACTCGATGCGCTGGGTGTTGAACTCTTTGGAGGTGTCATCCAGACGGGCTGACTTGAGGCGCTCGCGGATAACTTTGAGCTCGGCCAGCCCCTCTGCCATCGCAGCCCCTTCGCGGAACACGGAGAAGTTGTTCTGCATGCAGCGCTGCAGGTCTTTGCGGATCTGCACCGGGTCTTCCCCGTCACGGCAATTTTCCCAGCGGTTGAAGCGGGCCAGTGCGGCATCCAGATCCGACTCAGAGGCATCGCGACCATGTTCCATCTCGCCCAGAGTGTTGACCAGATGCATGCCGGCCGCGCGGCCGAACACCACCAGATCCAGCAGGGAGTTGCCACCCAGACGGTTGGCGCCGTGCACCGAGACGCAGGCAATCTCGCCCACCGCAAACAGACCGACCACCGGCACATCGTTGCCGTTCTTGTCCTGGGTCAGGCACTGGCCATTCACGTTGGTCGGCACGCCACCCATCATGTAGTGGCAGGTCGGGATGATCGGGATCGGCTCTTTGACCGGATCCACGTGGGCGAAGGTGCGAGAGAGCTCGCAGATCCCCGGCAGACGGGATTCCAGCACCTCTTTGCCGAGGTGATCCAGCTTGAGCTTGATGTGCGGGCCCCAGGGACCGTCGCAGCCACGGCCTTCACGGATCTCGATCATGATGGAGCGGGCCACCACGTCGCGGCCGGCCAAGTCCTTGGCGTTCGGGGCGTAACGCTCCATGAAGCGCTCGCCATCTTTATTGAGCAGATAGCCGCCTTCACCACGGCAGCCTTCGGTTACCAGCACCCCTGCCCCGGCGATGCCGGTCGGGTGGAACTGCCACATTTCCATATCCTGCACGCCGACGCCAGCACGCAGCGCCATACCGACACCGTCACCTGTGTTGATGTGGGCGTTGGTGGTGGACTGGTAGATACGACCGGCGCCGCCAGTGGCCAGCACGGTGGCCTTGGCCTTGAAGTAGACCACTTCACCGCTCTCCATATCGATGGCAGTACAACCCACCACATGGCCATCCTGGTTTTTCACCAGATCCAGCGCATACCACTCGGAGAAGACGGTGGTCTTGTTCTTGACGTTCTGTTGGTAAAGGGTGTGCAGCAGGGCGTGACCGGTACGGTCGGCGGCCGCTGCGGTACGAGCAGCCTGCTCGCCACCGAAATTCTTGGACTGACCACCAAACGGACGCTGGTAGACAGACCCGTTATCGAAACGGGAGAAGGGCAAGCCCATGTTCTCCAGCTCATAGATGGCTTCGGGGCCGGTCTTGCACATGTACTCAATGGCTTCCTGATCACCGATGTAATCGGAACCTTTTACCGTGTCATACATATGCCACTGCCAGTTGTCATCGTGGGCATTGCCCAGCGCAACCGTGATACCGCCTTGGGCGGAAACAGTGTGAGAACGGGTTGGAAAAACCTTGGACAACAGAGCGCAGCTCTTGCCGGACTGGGCAATCTGCAACGCGGCGCGCATACCGGCACCACCGGCACCAATCACCACAGCATCAAATTCACGAGTTGGAATAGTCACCTTACACACCCCACAGCACGACGAAACCCGTCATCAGATAGACAAACAGCACCACGACCAGAGCAAATTGCAGCGCCCCGCGCAGCCCTACCGGCTTGATATAGTCGGTCAACACCTGCCACAGACCGATCCAGGCATGGATCAGTACGCAGAGCAGGGCCAACAGGGTGAATACCTTGGTGAAGGTATTGGCGAAGAAACCTGTCCACACCTCGTAGGTGATGTCGTTGAACGCGACAAAACTCACCAGATAGAGGACATAGCAGGTCATGATGAGGGCGGTGGCGCGGATCAGGATGTAATCGTGAACGCCGCTGCGCCCAAAAGTTGCAGAATTGGTTACCATACAAGCACTCCCGCTAATACAGCCAGGATCGCGGTGATCACGAAGGCCACACGGGCACTCTGATTACCGGATTCCAGCTCTTCCCAATAGCCCATGTCCATGACCAGATGACGCAAACCGCCCACAATGTGGTAAGCCAGCGCAGTCAGGATCCCCCACAATACGAATTTGACCAGGAAGTTGTCCATGATGGACACCACGGTCTCAAATCCTTCGGGAGAGGCGAGTGAAGTGCCAAGCATCCACAGCAAGATGCCCAGTGCAACAAAGGTAATAACCCCTGAAACACGGTGCAGGATGGAGGCGATGGCAGTGACAGGAAAGCTGATCGTTTGTAGGTCGAGGTTGACCGGTCTCTGTTTGTTTTTCACGCTTGCCCACTCAGCTCTATTGAGCACGTTAATTATTGTTTTAACTCACACTTGAGGGCACGGGATGGTGATTGTTGGCTATTTATTACCAAAACACTCTGAAAAAGCCAAAACGCGAATTTTTGGTTTCACATCAGGCTTTGCCAAAGCGTTTCAAACACCAGCAGCCATGACCCACGTGGCGCAGTATATCGACGGCCTTAACCGAAGACAATCAAACAGCTACAAAGAAAACACAAAACCGCAAACTTGATCGCATATTTAATTTAACATTCCGTTAATGCCTTTAATGCCGCCCCAGCAAAATTGACATTGATAGGGAACTCTGTTTCAAATAGGGCGCTCCAGCCACCTCGGTATGGGTAACAACCTTTGCCAGCGTCATAAAAGTCGTAATAGAGTAGGACTGGAACCAAATTATAAAGAGCAAAGGAGACGTGCTATGGCTGATAAGATAGCCACCCTACACCTGCCCGGGAAAGATCCGGTTGAACTGCCGATCCTCTCTGGAACCGTTGGACCGGATGTTGTCGATGTTAGAAAGCTGGGTGGGCAAGGGTATTTCACCTTTGACCCGGGCTTTATGGCGACCGGTTCTTGCAAATCTGCCATCACCTACATTGACGGGGATCAGGGTGTCTTGCTGCACCGTGGCTACCCCATCGCCCAGTTGGCCAAAGAGTCCAACTACCTCGAAGTCTGCTATATCCTGCTGTACGGCGAGGCGCCCACCAAGGCACAGTTTGCCGATTTCCAGCGTACCGTGACCCGCCATACCATGGTGCACGAGCAGATTGCCTTCTTCTTCCGCGGCTTCCGTCGTGACTCCCACCCCATGGCCATCATGTGTGGTGTGGTGGGCGCACTCTCTGCCTTCTATCACGACGCCCTGGACATCAACAACGAACAGCACCGCGAGATCTGCGCCTTCCGCCTCATCTCCAAGATGCCGACCCTGGCGGCCATGTGTTACAAGTACTCCATCGGCCAGCCGTTCATGCATCCGCGCAACGCCCTCTCCTATGCAGGCAACTTCCTGCATATGATGTTTGCGGTACCGACCGAGGAGTACAAGGTCAATCCGGTGGTCGAACGCGCCATGGACCGCATCTTCACCCTCCATGCGGATCACGAGCAGAATGCCTCTACCTCAACCGTCCGTCTGGCTGGCTCCTCCGGTGCCAACCCGTTTGCCTGTATCGCCGCAGGTATCGCCTCCCTGTGGGGTCCGGCCCATGGTGGTGCCAACGAAGCCTGCCTGCGCATGCTGGAGGAAGTAGGCTCGGTGGATCGCATCCCCGAGTACATCGCCAAGGCCAAGGACAAGAACGATCCGTTCCGTCTGATGGGCTTCGGTCACCGTGTCTACAAGAACCATGACCCTCGTGCCACCGTGATGCGCGAAACCTGCCACGAAGTACTGACCGAGCTGCAGATCAAGGATCCGCTGCTGGACGTGGCCATGGAGCTGGAGCGCATCGCGCTCTCCGACCCCTACTTCATCGAGAAGAAACTCTACCCGAACGTGGACTTCTACTCCGGTATCATCATGAAGGCGATCGGTATCCCGATGAACATGTTCACCGTGATCTTCGCCATCTCCCGTACCATCGGCTGGATTGCCCACTGGAACGAGTTCCACTCCGATCCGGATAGCAAGATCGGCCGCCCGCGCCAGCTCTACGTGGGCCACCCACTGCGCGAGTTCACTCCACTCGAGCAGCGCTAACCACTGCGCTGATATGGTTTGTTACAAAGGCGGTCATTGACCGCCTTTTTGTTTGCCGCTCTAATGCCCCCTTTCGCGTTAAGGAGTCCATTATGAAACCACTGTTTATCAGCGCAGCCTTGCTGCTGACCGCCTGCCAGAGCGCCCCCGCCCCGTCACAGGAAGAGACCCTCTATATCAACAGCCAGCTGGTCGATTGCGTCGGAGTTGGCCCAATGCAGTGCATGCAGGTTCGCAGTGATGAGCAGCAGCCCTGGACGCTGTTCTACCAGAATATTGAAGGCTTCCAGTTCGAGCCGGGCTACCGGTATCAGCTCACAGTCAGCAAAGAGCAGCTCACCGATGTGCCGGCCGATGCCCCCTCCCTGCGCTATCAGCTGATCAAGGTAGTGAACAAGGTCGCCAGCAAGTAACAAACACGATCAAAAAAACGGGGGATGGCTGATGCCATCCCCCGTTGGTTTATGGGTACTGCGCCTCATCAGGCACGATCAGGTCGGCGCCAGCGCCATATGCAGCAGCGGATAGGGCTTGCCCTGACCATCCAGCGGCGAACGACCCGTCACGGTGAATCCCATCTTCAGATAGAAGCCCACCGCCTGTTCGTTCTGCTCGTTGACGTCAACCTGCGTCGCGCCGCCCTGTTCGATGGCATGCGCCACCAGCAAACGCCCCACGCCACTACCGCGCGCCTCGGGAGCCACAAACAGCATCTCCAGCTTGCCCTCGTGCACTCCGCTAAAACCCGTAATGTACCCCTCTTCTGTGCGGGCACTGCGCAGTGTCACCGCATCGAAGTAGTGCTCCAGAATAAGCGGTTTAAGCGCGAGGATCTCGGCCTCGGGCAGGAAGTGGTGGGTCGCCCGAACAGAGGCCTCCCACAGGTTGATCAGGGCCGGATAATCGGCCCGGGATACCGGAACAATCGTCATGAAATAACTCGATATGATAACCAGCGGGAAGAGACATCTTCCCACTGGCAACGGTGATTAGCGCGCCTGCACCGCCTGCAGCAGCACGGACATATCAGCGCCAACGTTGCGGCTGCGGATCGCCTCGCGGATATCCGCTTCGCTATAACGGCTGCCCGGGTAAACCACCACGCAGGAAGTGTCGCCCGGTTTGAGGAAGTGGGTCTCGCCAAACGGGGTATAGCGGGTGGCGCCGATACTGATGAGCGCATGGGGAGGATGTCCCGCCTGCGCCAGCAGCCCCTGAATGTGCTCCGCCGGCCCCTCATCCTGCTGATGGTTGAACTTGTCGATGGCCCAGTCGAGCAGCTTGCCGTGGAAGTAGCTGTAGTCGATGGCGGCGCTGTCTACCCCGTAGGCGTGCAGCTCGCCATCGCGCTCCAGATAGCAGGCGATACGATAGTCATCGAGCTCGCAACCGGCGGCAAAACCGGAAAGCGGCAGCAGCTTGTCCGCCAGCCCCTTGCTCTCTTCGCCCCAGTTCTTCTTCTCGCTGATCTTCTTGGCGTTGGGACGACGGATGGAGCAGTCGTTATAGGCGCCAAAGGCGCGGGGATGGATCGCCACCACCTGCTTGTCGGCATACTCCAGCTCGCACCAGAGGGCTACTTCCGGCTCGATCTGCACCTTCTCGTCACCACTGACCGCCGCTTCCGGCAGGAAGATCGCCTTGTCGCTCAACGGGAATACCCCGAGCTGACCCGGATGGCCCGGCACGAAGAAGGGGAACAGCGCCTTGGGCGCCGTGGTATCGCGCACCACGACCGCTACGAAGTCGGACGCTTCACCCGCCTGCTCCAGATGACCGGCGAAATTGCCCGCGACCCCGAGTCCGATAAACTTGCTCTCTGCTGCTATTTGCATCTTGCTCACCTGCATCTTGCCAACGCAAGGTAGCAGGCTCGTCGCCTACTACCGCTAAAGTGGCAAGATTAAACCACAAGGACCCCGCCTTCGCCCAGTCCGGCCCTGTCGTGATGTGCGCCAGTCCGCTTTTTTAGGGACGAGAAGGCTGTGGTGAACCAGCCATTGCGCACTCATTCAGCTACGCGGTGACCGCGCTGGAAACAGTGCGTTTCCGGCATCTCCCCTCTTTCTCCTTGGGACTCAACTTCATCTTTGTTAGGCTGCCGGCATGCAAAACAACTGTGCGCTTGAATGCGCCACTGCTCATCACGGCAACCCCATTGGAGAGAAAACGGATGATCGACAAACTCGCCTGGCTCACCTTTAAAGATCAGCAGCTGCTCTGCGCCCGCTCCCACGGCAAGGACATCTATTACATCCCAGGCGGCAAGCGGGAACCGGGCGAGAGCGACGAGGCGGCGCTGATCCGCGAGATTGAAGAGGAGCTGGCTGTCACCCTGCAGCCCGATACCCTGCGCTTTGCCTGCGAGTTCAGCGCCCAGGCCGATGGCAAACCGGCAGGAGTCGAGGTGCGACTGCGCTGCTACACCGGCGAAACAAGCGGCACCCCGATCGCCTCGGCAGAAATTGCCGAGCTGCGCTGGCTCGACAGCTCTCACCTCGATGAGCTCTCCCCCGTCTCCCGCCTGCTGTTTGTCTGGCTGGTTGAGCAGGGGCTGATCCGCTGACAAGCCGTACTCGCGGCGAGCATAAGTACCTACCTCATATGAACCAACGGTGGCAATCAGCCACATAACAGCGCAATGACAAGGATGTCAGATGAACATTGTGGAAGTTAAGAGCGCAGCAACCTATCAAAGTGCGCTCATCACCCTGCTGCAAGATTGTGTCGATAGCGGCGCCTCGGTCGGTTTTTTACCGCCGCTGACCACGGAGGAATCTACCCGCTACTGGCAAGGAGTTGAAGCGGATCTGGCGGCAGGTCACCGAAAGCTGTGGCTTGCGCTTGAGCAACAACAGCTCGTGGGAGCGATTCAGCTCGCGCTCTGTGGCAAGGCCAACGGTCGCCACCGGGCCGAGGTGGAAAAACTGATGGTACTGCAAACGGCGAGAGGCAAAGGTGTCGGTCATGCGCTGATGCAGGCAATGGAACAAGGCGCCCATGCCGCGGGCCGTTCGCTGCTGGTGCTCGATACTCGCGCCGGTGATGTGGCCTCCCACCTCTATCGTCAACTCGGCTATCTGGAGGCGGGCCAGATCCCGATCTTTGCGCGCAACGCAGATGGCACTCTTGCTGCGACCGTCATCTTCTACAAACCGCTCTGACCATCCCCTATCTCTTATCCACATACAGCAGGGCCGCACCAAGCGGCCTTGCTTGTTGCCCGCGTGACTGTTTGTTGCAGCAATATGGCTTGCGACGGATTGCCACGATACGGCCAGTGCTCCTGTATGCCTCAACACCGCCAATCGCCGCCCCAAAATACAGCCAAACAAATAGAAAGATTAATTAATGATTAAAACGCCCCCCTTTTCTTCTTCATCTATTGCCTCATCAGGCGTATCGTAAGAGACCCATTTGATAATCAATTTTATGTTATTCACTGCCTTGAGGAATAATGGATGCCCACTTTGCCCCGTACAGTTACCTCCCCCAAAAAGTTCATCATCGGTCAACACCTTCTCCCGCAACTCCATGAGCACGTTAAAGATTTTGGTGACTATGCGTTGCTCATCAGCGATGAGTTCATTCTGGAGCGGGTACGGGAAGAAGCTTTGGCGGGGCTCCTGCAGGCAGGTCTCAGGGGAGTGGTCGACAAGTTTCGCTACGAATGCACCGAACAGGAGATCCACCGCCTGACCCACCTTGCAGAGCAATATGGTGCGAACGTAATTGTCGGGATCGGCGGCGGCAAGACGCTGGATGTCGCCAAGGCCGTGGCCTTCTATCTGCGCCGTCCGGTTGTGCTGTTCCCGACGATTGCCTCCACGGATGCCCCCTGCACGGCACTGGCGGTGATCTACAACCAGGCGGGTGAATTTGAACGCTATCTGTTCCTGCCGCAAAATCCGGACGTGGTGCTGGCTGACACGGCCATCATTGCCGCCGCCCCTCCCCGCTTCTTTTCCGCAGGCGTTGGCGATGCCCTGGCCACCTATTTCGAGGCGCGCGCCTGCTATCGGGCGGACGGGCTCAATCTGGTCGGCAAGCGCCCTTCACGCACAGGCCTTGGTCTGGCAAAGCTCTGTTACGAGCTGCTTGGTGAAAACATCGAGCTGGCCATGGATGCAATACGCCACCATGTCTCGACTCCGGCGCTGGAGCAGGTTATCGAGGCCACCATCTACCTCAGCGGGGTCGGCGCAGAAGCCGGTGGACTGGCCGCCGCTCATGCCGTCAACAACGGCATGTCACTGATCCCGGAGCTCCATCGCGCCCAACATGGCGAGAAGGTGGTCTTCGGCCTGCTGACCCAACTTGTGCTTGAGCGCGCCCCGCAACATGAACTTGATGAGGTGTTTCGCATCATCGACTGTGCAGGTCTGCCCATGACGCTGCAAGAGTTGGGGCTCACCCACTTTGATGAAAGCGAGTGGCGCAAGGTGGCGCAGCTGGCCTGCGATCCCCTCGATACCATGGGCAACATGCCGATGACCGTGAGTGAACAGGATGTCTACGCCGCCATGGTGGCAGCTAATGCTATGGCTGAGCGTTATCGCCTCCGCCATCCCCGCACCTGATTGCTTACCGCACTAAACAGGCAAACAGTCAAAAGGCTTGCCCATTGGCAAGCCTTTTTTATCTGCAGCCCATCGCTTGTCTAGATAGACGAAAGCCTGCGCAGTATCAGGGCAGTTTCACCGCTCGCACTGCAACCTCTGGCAGGGCGAAGGCATCTTGCGCGGCGATGAGTTGCAGCTCGTAAGCCTGCTGGCGCCAGGTCTCCTGCAGCACCGCATCCACCGAGGCGTTGGTGCGCTCGAACGCGCTGACCGCATCGTGACCGGCCAGCAAATTGGCCAGCATCAGGGCGCTGATAAGATCGCCCACCCCCACCGGCTGGCGGGCAAAGTCATAGAGCGGACGGGCAATCAGATAATCCCCTTGCGGCGTTGCCAGCAGCATCTCGAAGCGGCTGGAGTCCTGCGCCGCACGACCGAGATGCTTGACCAGCACCAGCTTGACGCCGCGGGCCAGCAGCTGATGGGCAGCCGCGCGGGTCTGATCCAGATCAGCCAGATGGGTATCGCAGAGGGTCTCCAGCTCCAGCAGGTTGGGGGCCATCATGTCGGCCACCGGCAGCGCCTGCTCGGTCAGGAAACGGGTGACGCCGGGGGCAACGATGCACCCCTTCTCCGGGTGACCCATCACAGGGTCGCAGAAGTAGATGGCATCGGGGTTGGCCGCCTTGACGGCGTTGACCACGGTCAGGATCTCGTCCCCCTGCTCGGCGGAGCCAAGGTAGCCGCTCAGCACGGCGTCACACTGGCTCAACACCTCGATATTGCCCAATCCTTTCACCAGCGCACTGATATGACCCGCCGGCATCGCCATTCCCTGCCACCCCTGGGCATATTGGGTGTGGTTGGAAAACTGCACCGTGTTGATGGGCCATACATCCATACCGAGGCGGCGCATGGGGAAGACGGCCGCGCTGTTGCCGGCACAACCAAAGACCACGTGGGACTGAATAGAGAGAACGGATTTCATCGGGAATACCACAGCAAAGGATCAGCAAGGTGGGCAATATATCGGATGAAGATAACGATGCGCCACCTTGGCGCGGGATGAACAGGCAATTTCCTGACTAAAGACAGGTTTTTTGCGCCATTTGGCCCGCGTCCACAGGGTGAGCGGCGCCGTGATGTGCCGCGTCCCCGTCGTCACATGCCGCTGTGCTCTACAGCATGATGGGCAAAGTGATAGACCCATCCCTCATCACACGGCATGTCACTGGGTGGCGAAATCAGCTCAGGCAATACCGTCACCTTGCCACCAGCGGCATATTGCAGCGCCATCAGGGCGCAGAGCGCCGCATCGTAGCGATCGGTGCCGACCAGCACGTCCGCAGGCAGTAAGGCCGCCAGCTCGGGCCGTGCCGGGGAGGCCTTGCCGCCCACTTTGGCCAATGCCGGATAGACCTCCAGCACGGCACGACTGGCCTTCGGGGCAACGGTCGGCACCAGTTGCAGATCAGAGAGCTGCGGCAGCATAGAGAGCGCCAGAGTGGCGTTGTTGCCGAGCCGGTCGAAGGTGGCCGACAGCGGCTTTTTGCCGTACTGCTGATACAACCAGCGCTCGCAGTCGCGATAGGCGTAGGGGTTGTCTATCTCCCGTTCGGGCACGGCGCAGCTATGTGGCTGGCCGTTGAGCAGATCCCGCAAGGCACGGGGAAAGGCGAGCGGCGCATCGATGCCGAGCGCCAGTTGCGGGAAGGCTTCTACC
Source organism: Aeromonas sp. 602200 (assembly GCF_049173895.1). NCBI lineage: Bacteria > Pseudomonadati > Pseudomonadota > Gammaproteobacteria > Aeromonadales > Aeromonadaceae > Aeromonas > Aeromonas sp. 602200. The sequence continues at coordinate 15,837 of NZ_JAAKSL010000019.1, read as the reverse complement.
TGCATCAGGGTCAGCTCGTTTTGCAGGGCCGGACGCAGCAGGGCGGCCAGATCCGGCGCCACCCGCGAGCTCAGGCGAAACAGCGGCGACACCCCGAGCCAGTGCAGGCTGTTGGAGTCGGCCTGCCAGCCCACCACGGCCACCGCCTGGGCACTGCCCTGCCAGCCACGCACATCCCAGCCGATCCCGATTGCACTCATTTGCCCTGCCGTCATCAATTACCTCTGTTCGCCTGTCACAAGTTGCAAGAGACACAGGGTAATCAGCAGAGGCCCTTAACGCAAAGCGAACCGCCCACTCAGAACGATTTCTGGAAGTTCACCAGCGGCAGAATGGGGAACACGCCGTTGGCGGCATAGTTGGCCAGCCCGATCTGCAAGCCGTCGAGGTGCTTGGTCGCATTGATAAAGCCAATCTGGAACGTGGTACGCTCGGCATAGTTGACGAAGCCAACGTTGGCCAGCGCATTGCCCTTGACGATATTGACCGCCCCCCAGTTGAGCCCCTGCACATTGTTGGTCAGATTGACCAGCCCCAGATTGACGCCGGTATCCTGCCCTTCGTGCCAGTTGATGGCGTTGATGGCGACCCCGCCAAACTGGTGGCGCACCCGGCCAGCACCGAGGAAGATCCCGAGCTGCAGGCCGCTGAACTGATCCACATCGGAGAGGGCGAAGATCGGCAGATCAATACCCTTCACCTGACCGGTCCGACCGTAGAGCAGCGAGGCGCGCGCCCCTTCCACCTGATGGGACGCGGGCAAATTGACCCCGGGCAGCGAGACCTGCACCGGAGTACTGGCCTGCGCGACACCGCACAGAGTCAGGGCGCTGCATGCCAGCAGCAGGCGGGAGAGTGTCATGGGAAGTTCCTTGGGCCATTGAGAGTGGCCCGATCCTAACAGTCAGGGGAGAGTGTGGGCACACCAGCAGGGACGAGGTGCGTCACGATACGTCACGGGTGGCCCTCTCACATCTCTATCAGGTCTTGCGAAAGCGCCACCTCAAGGACAATCGGCCACTTTTTCGCAGCGAGTGGCCCCTCTTCCTTTCTTTGCCTGAGCGAACTGCCTAAAATAGTCGCCCTGCTGTATCCGGCATTCATCCATCTAGAGGATTTCCCATGGAGACGTTTCTGCTCGAAGGTCACCCCTTCGTTGCCTTGTGTGACCTTATCAAACATCAGGGGTGGGCCGATTGTGGCGGCGCCGCCAAAGCCCTCATTGCCGAAGGGCTGGTCGAGGTGGACGGTCAGGTGGAGACCCGCAAGCGCTGCAAGATCGTGGCCGAACAGGTGGTCAACTTCAACGGCATGAAGGTCGTGGTGAAAGAGGGCGTCAGCCCGAAGATTGGCTAAACCCGTTTCGGGGAGCCACTCTCCGGCAACCAGCTAGTTGGCCTTGATCGACAGGGTCAGCACAAAACGCGCCATCGCCTCATCCCCGTTCAATGACGGACAGGTGGCCACCACCCGGATGGGGCGATTGATGCGCTGACCGCTTGCCAGCGATTCGTCGATCATGGCGTCAATCTCCTCCCCCGCTGCGCAGTCGAACTGCACATCCCCCTCCGGTCGTTTCAAAAACTCCCCCTGCACATCCTTGAAGGCGAAGTGCACCTTCTTGCGCCGCTGCCGCCCCTTCTCCATCACCAGTAGACCACCTACCAGATCGGCGCCGGTCGCCAGCGCGCCAAAATACATGCTGCCCAGGTGGTTGCGGGTACGCCATCCAAGGGGAATGCGAATGCGCAGCGCCTTGGCGTTCATCTCTTCGATGATCGGGGCACAAAACCCGATGACGGGAATATAGCGCCAGGCAAACAGCCGGAGCGCCAGATTGGCTTTGAAGCGTTGCAAATCCATATGCGAACTGATCCGATGAGTTAATGTAAACAACATGTTGCCTGCATCTGCGCCATTCGACAAGCACAGGGATCACGCTTACGACCTTTTGCCCGGCGCAAAAAAGAGGGAACCACACCGGTTCCCTCTTCTCGTTCATCTCACTGTTAACAGCAAATCTGCCGCTCAGGCGCGCTTCTCTTCGAGCCAAGCCCCCTGACTCTGCATCTCGAACAGCTGGGCATAGTGACCGCCGAGGGCCATCAGCTCGCTGTGGCTACCCCGCTCGCTCACCTGACCGCGGGAGAGCAGCAGGATCTCGTCCGCATCGACGATGGTCGAGAGGCGGTGGGCGATGGCGATGGTGGTGCGGCCACGACGGGCGGCAGAGATCGCCTGCGACAGCGCCAACTCGGTCTGGGAGTCCACGCTGGCCGTCGCTTCATCCAGAATGAGGATACGCGGATCCCCCACCAGCGCACGGGCAAAGGAGAGCAGTTGCCGCTGACCGGCGGAGAGGTTCTTGCCACCCTCCTCCATCAGGGTGTTGATCCCCTGTGGCAAGCTGCGCACAAACTCGGCCAGCTGCACCTCGCTCAGCGCCTGCCAGAGCCGCGCGTCATCTATGCCGGCGCGGCCGAGACGCAGGTTCTCCGCCAGGGTGCCGACAAAGATAAAAGGATCCTGCTGCACTAGCCCGATGCTGCGGCGCACCGCCGCCAGCGACAGGGTATCCAGTGCGTGATCATCGAAGCGGATCTGCCCCTGATCCAGCGGATAGAAGCCCATCAGCAGGCTGATGATGGTGGACTTGCCGCTGCCGGTATGGCCCACCAGCGCCAGCATCTGGCCCGGTTTTGCGGCAAAACTGACCTCCCGCAGCACCTGTTGCTCACCATCGTAGGAAAAACTCACCCGCTCGAAACTGACCCGTCCTTCCAGCGGGCGCAGCTCGCCCTCGGTGCTCTCGCGGGTTTCATCGAGCAGGGCAAAGACCCGCTCCCCCGCCACCATCGCCTGCTGCAACTGGTTAAGCTGGTTGGTCATCTCGATGAGCGGCTCGATCATCCGGCCCAGATAGCTGATAAAGGCATAGAGCACCCCCACCTGAATAGCATCCGCGTGGCTCCCCCCCTCATGGGCAAACAGCGCCAACAGGCCGATCAGCACCATCATGTAGAAGAGATCGATGAGCGGACGCAGCAAAATGCCGTTGATCTTGAGGCTCTTGATCCGTGCCGACCAGTGCTGCTGGTTCACCTCGGCAAAGGCGTTGGCAAAGTGGCGCTCCTGCACCATCGCCTGAATGACCGGCATCCCCTGCAGCGACTCGTTGAGGCGGCTGTTGATGTCGGAGAGCAGACTGCGGGTCGCTCGCACCACCGGCACGCTCAGTTTCTGGTAGAGCCACATCACCCCGCCCACTGCGGGCAGCAACAGGGAGCAGACCAGCATCAGCCGCAGATCCAGCAGCGCCATGGAGATGAGGATGCCGCACAAGAGCACCACCTTTTGCACCAGCAAGCCGATCACCTGCACATAGAGGTTCATGATCGCCTCGGTGTCGTTGGTGATGCGGGAAATCAGCGAGCCGGAGCGATGCTTGTCAAAGTAGCGGGCCGGCAAGCGGATGGCGGTGGCAAACACCTGCTCGCGCAAGGTTTGCACCACCGCCTGAGCGATGCGATTGAAGCGCAAGGATTGCAAATAGAAACCCGCCGCCGACAGCACCTGCAAACCCAGATAGCCCGCTGCAATCAGGGCTATGGTGGGCAGCACGATATTGCGAGGCGCCAGATAGTCATCGATAAAGAGCTTGATCAGCAGCGGCCCGGCCACTTCGGCGCCGGTCGCAAGCAGCAGGCAAATCCCCGCCTGGATCAGCCAGCGAGGATACTGGGCGCAGTAGGCGAGCAGTCGTTTAATGGTCGGATTCACAGGCTCTCCTCCACCGCTTCTTCGAGTCGCTGATAACGCACCATATCTGCATACCAACCATTGTGCGCCATCAGGGCACCGTGATGACCCCGCTCGCTGACGGCCCCCTGCTCCAGCACCAGGATCTCGTCGGCCTGCTCCACCGCCGTCATGCGATGGCTGACCAGGATCAGGGTGCGACGATGGGCCTTGAGGGAATGCAGAATTTGCTGCTCGGTGTGGGCATCCACCGCCGAGAGCGCATCATCGAGCACCAGAATGGGTGCATCCAGCAGCAGGGCGCGGGCAATGGCCAGCCGCTGTTTCTGGCCGCCGGAGAGGGTCACCCCTTTCTCCCCGACCTCGGTTTCATAACCCTTGGGGAAACGCACGATATCATCGTGGACACAGGCAATGCGTGCCACCCGTTCGACCTCCTCGCGGCTCGCATCGGGTTTGCCGAGGGCAATATTGGCAGCGATGGTGGTGGAAAACAGGAATGGCTCCTGCGGTACATAGGCAAACTGGCTGCGCAGTGTGGCGAGCGACAACTGGTCAATCGGTACGCCCCCCATGGCTATCGAACCGTGAGTCGGATTGGCAAGGCGCATCAACAGCTTGAGCAGGGAGCTCTTGCCTGCCCCTGTGCGCCCCACCACCCCGAGCATCCCCCCTTGCTTGAGGGTAACGTCGATATCCGCAAGCAGGGTGCGCTGCTCAAGTTGATAGCTCACCCCTTTGATCTGTAAAGGAAACGCAGAGGTAAACGCGGCCGGCCGGGCGGGCTCTTCGATATCGCTGCGCTCCCCCAGCAGGCTCTCGATGCGGGAGTAGGCGGCGCTGCCCCGCTCGATGATGTTGAACAGCCAGGCGATGGCAAACATCGGCCAGATCAGCTGGCCGAGGTACATGGTGAAGCTGGTGAGCTCACCCAGAGTCAGCTCATCGCGCAGCACCAGCACACTGCCCCCCGCCACCGCGAGGAAGTAGGAGCAACCGATACAAAGGTAGATGACCGGATCGAACTTGGCATCGATGCGGGCCACCGCCATATTGCGCTCCCCCGCCTGTTTGGTCAGCTCGGCAAAGCCTTCATCTTCCAGCGATTCAACCGCATAGGATTTCAACACCCGCACGCCGGAAAGGGCCTCCTGGGTCTTGTTGTTGAGCCTGGAGAAGGCCCCTTGCGCCGCCTTGAACTGGGTGTAGATCTGGGTGCCGAAGCGGTTCATGAAATAGGCCATCACCGGCAGCGGCAGCAAGGAGACCAGCGTCAACTGCCAAGAGTACTGGCTGCACATGATGGAGAGCACCAATACCCCGACCATGATGGAGTCCACCAGAGTCAGTACCCCTTCGCCAGCGGTCATCTCCACAGCCTGAATGTCATTGGTGGCATGGGCCATCAAATCGCCGGTACGGTGGCGCTGATAAAAATCGGGGCTCATCCGGGTGAAATGGCTGAAAAGGCGATTGCGCAACACATAGGCCAGACGGTAAGAGGCACCGAACAGCATCACCCGCCAGACGTAGCGCAGCAGATAAATCAGCACACCCAGACCAAACAGCCCCGCCAGATAGCGCATCAGGGTACCATTGTCGAGACCGCCCTTGGTGATGCCATCAACCACCCAGCCCACCACTTTGGGCGGAATAACGGTCAACAGGGCCACCATCAGCAGCAGGGAGATGGCAGCCAGATAACGGGGCCACTGCTCCTTGAAAAACCAGCTCAATCGTAGAAATACGCTCACACCACCAACCTTTAGCGCTCTCTGCCCGTGACCGCTCCAAGGAGCGGCCATCAGAGAAGCCACGCAGAAATAGAACAATGAAAACAATCGCCTCCGGCTGGAGGCGATTTGAACGAAAGCTCATCATATCCCGAACCGGGATGGTTGAGAATAATTACTATTTAATTCACTGTGACATGCGATCATCCCCTGATGAATAGGGATTATACGAATTTTCATGCTGCTCACCGGTCAACAGGAAGTGTGACACCTCTTCCCGGGTCTGGCTGAAGACCTGTTGCAACTGCTCCAGATCCGCCTCGCTCAGCACCTCGTTTTGCCGCAGGCGCCACTCCAGCTCGCCAGCCACCAATTGCAGACGGGCCGCCGAGATATTGGCAGACACCCCCTTGAGGGTGTGCAGCAGCTTGCTGGCCACCTCGGGCTGCTGACGGCGCAAGGCGGAACGGATCTCCCACAGATCGTCCTTGTGCTCCGACATAAACAGCTTGAACAGGATCTGCAATGCCTCCTTGTCCTGCTCCAGCCGCTTGAGGGCATCCTGCAGATCGAGGATCCCCATCATATCCGGCGGTTTCACCTCCATGATCCCCGCCTGCTCCACCCCTTGCGGCTTCACCCACTGCAGCAGGTTGTTGTAAAGATCCAGCTTGCTCACCGGCTTGGTGACGTAACCATTCATCCCCACCCCCAGGCAGCGCTCCTTGTCTCCATGCATGGCGCTGGCAGTGAGGGCTATGATGGGCACATCGTGCTTGTCGACCATTTTGCGGATCTGGCGGGTGGCATCGAGTCCGTCCAGCACCGGCATCTGCAGGTCCATCAGGATCACGTCAAAAGGCTGCTCGGCAACCCGCTCCACCGCCTCGCGACCATTGTTAACCACGCACACTACCGCATCGACCCGACGTAGATATTCGATGATGAGCTGCTGATTGACCCGGTTGTCTTCGGCCAACAGCACTCGGGTACCCTGCAACAGGGATTTGAAGTGCTGCTGATCCCCCTGAGCCTCTGCCTTGCGCAGATTGAGTTCATAAGAGCTGCCATTGAGCAACTCGTCCACCTTGGCCAGCAGGGCATTCTCGGTCATCGGCTTGGGCAGAAAATGGGTCAGCCCCATGCTGTCCATCCGGGCGTGCAGCCCCTCTCTGGCCCAGGCGCTGATCATCAGGATGGGTATCCGCCGCCACTGGCTGTGCTGATACATCTCCAGCGCCAGATCGAGTCCATCCTCCTGCCCCATGCGCCAGTCGAGGATTGCCAACCGCAGATTGGGCCCCTCTTCACGCAATAATTGACGGGCACGGGAAAGGGAGTTGACCGGCAGCACTCGCACACCCGCCCGAGTCAGGATGTCCCGAGCCAGATCCAGCACCAGTTCGTTGTCATCCATCACCATCACCAGCGGCTGGTTTTCGAAGAAAACTTTCCGTCCAGCCACACCGTAGACCGCCTGCGCCATCGGGATATCGAACTTGAACAGAGAGCCGACGCCAGGCTTGCTCTCTACGGTGATCCGCCCCCCCATCAGCTCCACCAGCCGCTGGGAAATATTGAGCCCAAGACCCGAGCCGCCATATTTGCGGGTATTGCCCGCCTCCAGCTGGGTAAACGCCTGAAACAGTTGGGTCTGCTTCTCTTCGGCAATGCCGATGCCGGTATCGCGCACACTGAAGCGGATCCGCATTGGATGGGAGTTGGCCAGATCGATGGAGACTTCGACCTCACCACGTTCGGTGAATTTGATGGCATTGTTCACCAGATTGACCAGAACCTGCCCCAGCCGCAGAGGATCCCCACGCAAGAAGACAGGCACCTCCGGCGATTTGCGAATGATCACCTCCACATGTTTGCGCTCCGCCAGATCGGCAAACATGCCCGCCAGCGAGTCGAGCTGCTCGCTGAGATCGAAGTCGATCTCCTCCAACGTCAGCTTGCCGGACTCCACCTTGGTCAGATCGAGAATGTCGTTGATAAGCAGCAGCAAGGTATCTGATGAAGACTTTATCTTGCCCAGATAGTCCCGTTGTTGCTGATCCAGCTCGGTCTGCAGTGCCAGTGAGCTGAAACCGATGATGGCATTCATGGGGGTGCGGATCTCGTGGCTCATATTGGCCAGAAAATCGCTTTTGGCCTGTGCCAGCAAGGCCGTCTGACGGGACAACTCGCTCAACTTCTGATTACGACGCCATAGGGTATAGGCCACCAGCACAAAACTGATCAAGGCACCGCCAAGCACCATTAAATAGAAGCGGTTCAGCAATGATGAAGCCCGCTCCAGCTTATCCATCTTCCAGCGCACCAGGTTATCGCTCACCTGCATATCGATGAGACGATGGCGCAGGGTATGATAAGCCATCACCTGACGACTCAAATCCTTGCTCAGGTTAACCAAGGTGATCACCTCGGGTTGCGAGCCGTAATGGGAAGCAAGAGCACGCTGCAACAAGCTCAGCTGTTGCTGATACTGGTTATCGGCGCTGTGTTGCAAAAAATGGCTGAGTTGGGCCAACTCATTGAGATCACGATGCAAGAGGCTCTCTGCCGGCGTGATAGCGCGTACCTTCTCAAGCTGATGCTGAAAGGGTTGCACGATATATTCCACCGCCTTTTCCATGCTGTACAGTCTGGCCAGCTCCATCTGGTAGAGATCCAAATCCTGCAGCAACCTCTGTGAAAGAGGCGTTTGCTCAACCTCAGCATCACTACGAACCCTGTGAACAAAGCTATCGAGGATACCGGATAACTGGACGAGCCGTTGCTGAACATTGCTATCATTGGCACTCTCACGACCAAGCAGGTAAACACTGTCGGTGTTGATCCGGTTCAGCACTGCCTCCGCTGCCTGATTCAGGCTGTATGCACGCTGCTGTTGACTAAGCAGTTGCCAGCAAAGAACCGAGAAGCCGAGCAACAAGGCAGCAACAAGCAGCAGTACCACAGGGCTCTTCCGTGATCCTTTATTCATCCCGTTTTGACTCTCTACTTATAATGGCCGCTGAATTGTCCGGCTTGAGCAGAGCTCGGAGTGGAAGTGTCCACCCCAGCCGAGCGCTGTGTTAACGTTATTTCACTATTTTAACTCTGGCACTATTTTCATCACAGCCACCAGAACCGATCTTCAAGGAGACTATTATGTCATTTATCACTACTTATTGTAGCCACTGCTTTACAAGAAACCGCCTGCCCTCCACCCATGTAACCCACTCCGCCAAATGTGGGCACTGCAAGGCGTCCCTGTTCAGCCAAACCCCTTGCCTCGGGAAGGCGGATAACTTCGATACCCTGATCAACTCCGATATTCCGGTCGTTGTCGATTTTTGGGCCAGCTGGTGCGGCCCTTGCCAGCAGTTTGCTCCAGTATTTCATGATGTTGCCCATGAACTCGAACCACGGATGCGCTTTGTCAAAGTCGATACCGAGCAGCAGAGCACCATTGCCGCCCGTTACGCCATTCGCAGCATCCCCACCCTGATGGTCTTCAAACAGGGTAAAGTGGTGAACCAGATAAATGGATCCCTGCCCAAGAACATGTTCAAGCAGTGGCTGGAACAGTTCATGGGTGTTTAACTTATGTTTCAGAAATGTTTTATTTATGTATTTATTTCCTCATTTTTATCAATGAGTGTGTGAGTAGAGACTGATTTTCAATATGTGAGCCTGTTTCAAACAAGTGAATGGATGTAATCTCGGCAACACAAAAACAACCATAAATTAACCGAGAGAACGATATGCACACATCGGCTGTACCCGCTACTCCATCTCGTTGGCTGGATATCAAGACCGGGATCGTGATCATGGATCTGCTCCTGCTATGCATCATGCTCGCTTGGCTCCCTTTTGATCCTATGGTCAACAAGGGGCTGGGCATTCTGGTCTTTATAGCTATTCTCTGGCTGACCGAAGCGGTCAACATCACTATCACCGCGATCTCCATCCCGGTACTTGCCACCCTGCTCGGGGTGTTTGATATGAGCAAGTCGTTGACCGACTTCGCAAACCCGGTGTTGTTCCTCTTCTTTGGCGGTTTTGCCCTGGCGGCAGCGCTATCCAAACAGGGGCTAGACACCCAGATTGCCGGTAAGGTGATGCAGCTCGCCAAGGGACACCTCGGCTGGGCTGCCATCGTACTCTTCAGTATTACTGCGGCACTCTCCATGTGGATCAGCAATACCGCTACCGCCGCCATGATGATGCCGCTGGCCCTTGGCATGCTCAAAGGTCTCGACATTCACAAGGAGCGCCGCACACTGGTCTTCGTATTGCTTGGTGTTGCCTACAGCGCCAGTATTGGCGGCATCGGCACCCTGGTAGGCAGCCCGCCCAATGCCATTGCGGCCGCCCAGATGGGGCTGGGCTTCACTGACTGGCTGAAATTTGGCATTCCTGTTGTCCTCATCTTCATGCCAGTAGGCATCGGGCTGCTCTATCTGGTAACCCGCCCCAACCTCTCACATCAGGTCAGCACAGAGCGAGTGACCATAGAGTGGACCGGCCAACGCAAGGTGACCATGCTGATATTTCTGACCACAGTGCTGTTGTGGATTGGCTCCCAGCCTATTGCCCAGGCGCTGGGAGGAATACCTCAATTTGATACACTGATCGCCATGGGAGCCATCATCGCCATCGCCGTCAGCCGGGTAGCTAGCTGGGATGACATCAACCAGAACACCGACTGGGGAGTACTGATGCTGTTTGGTGGCGGCTTGACCCTGAGCGCCATCCTTAAGCAGACCGGGGCCAACGCCTTCCTGGCGGAGCACCTATCCAACGGTCTGGCCACCATGCCGATCTTCGTCATCCTGCTCTGTCTTGCCACCTTCGTGGTGTTCCTGACCGAGCTGGTATCCAACACCGCTACCGCCGCTCTGCTGGTTCCACTGTTTGCCGGAGTCGCAGAGGCACTGGGAGTCTCTCCCATTGTCGTATCCGTGCTGATCGCTGTCGGTGCCTCATGCGCTTTCATGCTGCCAGTGGCTACCCCGCCCAACGCCATTGTCTTCGCCAGCGGCCATATCCAGCAGCGTGAAATGATGCGGGCCGGCCTGGTGCTGAACCTGGTCTTCACCGTCATTTTGACCCTGCTTGCCTATTTTATGGGCGACATACTGCATTGATGGCTGGTGGCTCGCTCGCCGGGCTCCTCAATCAACACCAGGTTCCAACAAAGCCCCGTATCATCGGGGCTTTCTCTTTTCCTGCACCCCAACGGCCATCTGTCACATCCCTGACCATCGTCAGCTTGTGCCATGCGACAGCAGCGAGAGTACACATGATGATGACTTCAGACTTATGAGCGATACGGGTGCCATGAGATGAGGTGTTCCCGGGAAAGGCTGGTAATAACGACATTAAAATAATATGTGATGCCCTGTACATCTATCACAGATGATCAAGCTTTTTGCAAATGGTGTACAAATATTTACGAATCCAAGCAGCTATAAAAAAACCCCGCATAGCGGGGTTCTCATATTAAGAGGTGATCAACCGATGTTGCAGGGTTTCAGCTTCCAGATACGATCCACATAGTCCTGGATGGAACGGTCTGAGTTGAACTTACCCATGGTGGCCGAGTTGATGATAGCCTTCTTCGCCCACAGTGCCGGATCCCGATACCAGGTATCGATCAGCTTGTGTGCATCCGAGTAGGACTGGAAGTCCGCCAAGGTCAGGTAAGGGTCTCCCCCTTCCAGCAAAGAGCGCTTGATGGAGGCCAGCTCACCCGGACGACCCGGCGTGAAGTAGTCGGTATCAAACCAGTCCAGCACGGCCTTGAGCTCGGAGTTGGCATAGTAGAAGTCGTACGGATTATAACCGCGCGCCTTCAGCGACTTCACTTCGTCCACGTTCAGACCGAAGATGGCACAGTTTTCGGCCCCCGCCTCTTCGGCGATCTCGATGTTGGCTCCATCCAGCGTCCCGATGGTGATTGCTCCGTTGAGTGCCATCTTCATGTTGCCGGTACCGGATGCTTCGTAACCAGCAGTAGAGATCTGCTCGGAGACATCTGCCGCCGGGATCAACTTCTCGGCCAGACTCACGCGGTAGTTCGGCATGAACACCACTTTCAGCTTGCCCTGGATACGAGCATCGTTGTTGACCCGATCCGCCAGCTTGTTGATGGCATAGATGATGTCTTTGGCCAGCTTGTAACCGGGCGCCGCTTTGGAGCCGAAGATAAACACACGCGGATGCATGTCATAGTCCGGGTTGGCCAGCAGACGACGATAGAGTGCCATGATGTGAATAAGGTTCAGTTGCTGGCGCTTGTACTCGTGCAGACGCTTGATCTGAACGTCAAAGATCGCCTCGGCACTGACATCGATACCGGTTTCGTCTTTGATGACCTTGACCAGCTTCTCTTTGTTATGACGTTTGATGGTCATGAACTGCTGCTGGAACGCCTTGTCGTCGGCAAATTTCACCACGCCACGCAGTTTGTCCAGTTGCAGCGGCCACTCCTTGCCCACCACTTCGTTGTAGAGACCCGCCAGCTCCGGGTTGCAGGCCAGCAGCCAGCGACGCGGGGTTACCCCGTTGGTCACGTTGCACATTTTTTCCGGCCACAGCTCGGCATACTCGGGGAAGAGATCTTCCTTCACCAGCTTGGAGTGGATCTCGGCCACACCGTTCACCTTGGACGAACCGATCACGCACAGGTTGCCCATGCGAACCTTGCGCACGGCCCCCTCTTCGATGATGGAGAGCTTGGCCTTGATGGCGTCGTTGCCCGGCCACTTGGGCTCCACCAACTCGTTCAGGAAGCGGGCGTTGATCTCGTAAATCACCTCCAGATGGCGAGGCAGTACTTTCTCGAACAGGCTGACCGACCACTTCTCCAGCGCTTCCGGCAGCAGAGTGTGGTTGGTATAAGAGAAGACCTGATAGCAGATGGCCCAAGCGGCATCCCAGTTCAGATCTTCCTCGTCAACCAGTACCCGCATCAGTTCCGGGATGGCGACAGTCGGGTGAGTATCGTTGAGCTGAATGGCAATTTGCGCGGCAAAGTTGCTGAAGTCGGCGCCATGCACCCGCTTGTAGCGGCGCATGATGTCCTTGATGGAGCAAGCACAGAAGAAGTACTGCTGGATCAGACGCAGCTCTTTACCAGCATCGGTCTCATCGTTCGGATAGAGTACCTTGGATATGGTCTCGGCCTGGGCTTTCTCAGCCTGGGAGTCGATGTAACCACCGGCGTTGAATACGTCCCAGTCGAAAAACTCGGAGGCGCGGGATTCCCACAAACGCAGGATGTTGACGGTGTGACCGCCAAAACCGACCACCGGAATATCCCAAGGCACCCCTTTAATCTTGCGACCGGCGTGCCACACCTTCTTCAGGCCGCCATTGTCACCAAACACGGTCTCGACGTAGCCATAGAGCGGCACTTCTTGCACCGACTCGGGACGGCAGATCTCCCAGGGGTTGCCATATTCACGCCAGGAGTCTGGGCGCTCAATCTGGCGACCATCCTGAATTTCCTGACGGAACAGACCGTGTTCGTAGTGGATACCGTAACCAACCGCCGGATAGTTCAGGGTGGCCAGCGAGTCGATAAAGCAGGCAGCCAGACGACCCAGGCCGCCGTTGCCAAGTGCCATATCCGGCTCTTGTTCGCACAGGTCGGTCAGTTCCAGGCCGAGTTCGCCCAGCGCCTCTTCGCAAGTCTTGTAGAGGGAGAGGTTGTGCAGGTTGTTGGAGGTCAATCTTCCCATCAGGAATTCAGCAGAGAGGTAGTGAATCGCACGAGTATCTTTCTTGAAATGAGTCTGCTGAGTGCGGGTCAGGCGCTCGTACACCTGTTCATTGACGGCCGCCGCAGTGGCTTTCCACCACGCTTCGGGAGAGGCTTTCTGTTCGCTTGTTCCCAAGGTAGAACGCAGGTGACGCACGATACTCGCCTTGAGCTGATCTTTATCCAGTTGGAGATCCTGGTCTGTCTTCTTCTTGGTAGCCATAAACCATATTCCTTCGTTACAAATAAAATTGTTATCCCGCTTGCGGGACCGGCGCTGTTGTTATCTCAAAATATGTACCGGCGTGAGAATACTAACTAAAGCGGCAGAATTAAAAGTTAACGCAAGTCACACTTTAACCGATAAAAACAGCCTGAAAAGCTTGAAAACCCTTTCCTTAAATTGATCGCACAAAAACAAACATTCCCTTTATTATCATAAGCTTAATGAAAAAATAAAAATATTCTGGCATGAATAGGTTTTCAGAGATTGCCAAGCCTTGAAAATCCCTGAAAATAGGCAGCAAGACGGCACATTGAAACCGGTTTCAATGTGCCTGAAAAATTACCGTATAAATATGAAGCAATCATTGCATCCTTAAAGATGTGCTTTGAACTGATTGCTCAATGGATCGTAATGGTACCCAATCTGATCCAGACGTCCTGCCAACTGCTCTTCACTCATATCGTAATAGGCCAGCAGCTCCTCCAACCCGTCACACTCAAGCCTTAGCTTCTCATTGATGATGCCCAGCAAGATGTTGGCATCAAGACGTTGCAAGGTACTGATATCCATGGCGGCACCTCCTGTAAATGACCTGTATAACCATGGGCGGTTACGCAAGGTTTGTCCATAGTACGAAAAACACCCAACCAGCTTTATATTAAATAGTGTTTAAAAACATAACCTTACTAACGACACATGCCAACACCATCACATTTTTCAGCAAAAACACCTTGTCACTGCCACAGGATAGAACTACTGTATACACATACAGCTTGGATATTCATACAGGAACCCCATATATGAACCAGCCCCTGCACTCACTGCCCTTTGCGATGAATCGTGTCATGAGCAAGCCCTGGCCAACCAGAACCGCCTGCAAAGCGGAGTTTGCTCATGATGGTGTGACTATCCAGTCTGATGATCAGTTTCTGAGCGAGCTGACCAAGCTTGGGGAGGCTCATACCGGCTGGATCTTGTTGATCGCCCCGCCGGGACGCCCCACAGTCAGCCGTCTGGAAGAGCGAGGTATCGATCCCAAGAGAGTGCTGGTGGTACATAGCCCCAAAATCAAGAACTGGCAGCAAACCCTGGAGCGCAGTCTGGGCAATGGTCACTGCGCCGCCGTATTTACCTGGCTACCCGAGCAGATCGAGCTGGATCACGTCAAGCTGCAGCGACTGGGACAGCAATCTGGCGTACTCACCCGCTTCTTTGGCGCGAAACGGACTAACCTCGGCACACCTCTGCTGGCCTATTCAGAGCAAGATATCTATCTCAATCATTAAGACAAAAAACGAACGCCTACGCAGGCTCTCCCGCGGGTCGCAGCGACAGAAGGGCGCAAACAATATGTGACCAGCGGCTTTATTTGAAAGACAAGCGTGCAACAGCCTGACGGTAGGCATCGGAGATCATTTGACCCTGCTTGCTGCAAGCAGACAAACATCAAAAGATGTAACGGATCAAGAAGCAGAAAATAAAACCTGAACTGGACAATCATGCAGCCCAAGTATTCAAACCTGTGGGACTTCCTGCCCACCAGCGAACCCGTTTGAGCAATATGATGAGGCTGAAAGTCATTGCATTCATTTGAGCTGATCACGACAAATTTCCCCCCGGAGTGACCCTCTCCTTGAAATACCGGGTAACAAGGGGTATAACCACGCGTTTTATCAGGTGTAATAAGTGAGCGGTATGATGCAAGCCCCCTTTTGGCAGACCAAGAGTCTGCAGCAGATGACTGAATCCGAATGGGAATCCCTCTGCGATGGTTGCGGAAAATGCTGCCTCAACAAGCTGATAGATGAAGATACCGACGAACTGGTTTTCACCAATGTCGCCTGCAATTTGCTTAACACCAAGACCTGTCAGTGCTCTGATTACGCCAATCGTTTCAAAAAAGAGCCTGACTGTCTGCAGATCACCCATGACAAGATCACCGAATATGACTGGCTCCCCTCAACCTGCGCATATCGCCTGCTGTCTGAAGGTGACGCTCTTCCAGAGTGGCATCCTCTGCTGACCGGCAGTCGTTCCGCGATGCATCAGGCTGGTCAATCCGTCCGTGGCAAAGTCATTCACGAGGATCAGGCGGGTGAATGGATCGATCACATCATCACCTGGGCCAGCTGACACGCTCAACCCGCTATTCTCCAGAGACAAGGGCTGCACAATGTGCAGCCCTTGTTGTTTCTGCAAGCAGGGTTTGTAGCTTCACACATATCTGGCTGGCTAAACCAAACCACCTCCAAGCTGCGCATTGAGAGAGATAGAGATAGAGGCAGAGGCAGAGGCAGAGGCAGAGGCAGAGGCAGAGGCAGAGGCAGAGGCAGAGGCAGAGGCAGAGGCAGAGGCAGAGG
>NZ_JAAKSL010000018.1:0-114791 GCF_049173895.1 Aeromonas sp. 602200 | reverse complement strand
GCATTCGCCATGCGAGAGTAGGACACTGCCAGGCACCCAATACAAGAAACCCCGCTCATCGAGCGGGGTTTTTTATTACCTGCTATTCAGCAAGTCGCCAGCTTATTAAGCTTTTCCCTTCTTGTCATTCATTGAATCCCCCTGTGAAGCCCCAAAAGGATCTCCTTTCGTGTTCAATATTTGCTCGCTGGTTCAATGGGTTGGATATAAAAAACACAGAATGTGATGCCTCTACCTTTCTTGTGATGCCCGCTCTGGTTTAATTCTTCAGTCCACATGGATGGACCAAGGAATCACAATAATTTAAGGAATAGACCCATGTTCAAAAGAACAGTAACGATGATGCTGGCGGCGGGAACCCTGGTATTAGGCGGTTGCGCATCCAATGGTGGTGCAGAGCAGGCGGGGGCAGACAACAGCGACTTCGGTGGCAAGTCCATCTACCTGCGCGGGGAGATGAACGACTGGATGGCGACTGATGAAAGCAAGGTAGTCAAGGTGGCCGACAAGCTCTATATGGCCAAAGGCACCCTCAAGAAAGAGTGGGCCCCCTACAAGTTCAAGTTTGCTGATTCAGGCTGGAGCTGCGGGACCAACTTTGGTTACAAGAGCCCGAGTGATGGTGTTGCCGTGTTGGGTGGTGAGGCGGTGCCGGTCAACCCCTGCTCCAAGTATGAGGACATGAAGTTCTCACCGGATGCTGATGGCGTCTACGAGTTCTATCTGAATATGGCGGGTGAAACACCGACCGTTTACGTCAAGAAGCCCTGATCTATCTCTGAGTGTTAAATCTCTCAGCAAATTAATCAGTTAAGTGCCCTGGCCCAGAAATCTGCTGGCCGGGGCATTTTTTTAGGTTAGAATCTGCGCCCTCATGGCATCAGGTGTACTATATGTTGTGTCATTAATTTTAGATGGCACCATTAGTTGTGTTTTCTGCTGTTGTCATGATGTTGATGCATTCACATAAGGTTGATTGAAAATGGCTAAATCGAACCCGGTGCTGGAGAGTGAGCTTGGCTCCCGCCTTATCCCCATGCAGGAAACGTCCCTCGAGATCTGGGATAGCAAGTATCGCCTCAAGAGCAAGGATGGCACTCCCATCGACAACTCTATCGATGAGACTTACCAGCGGGTAGCCCGTGCGTTGGCAGAGCAGGAGCCGGAACCGGAGGCCTGGTATGAGCCGTTCCTGTGGGCGCTGCGCAATGGGGCCATTCCGGCGGGTCGCATCACCTCCAACGCCGGGGCGTTTGAGCACAAGCCTGCCACTTCAACCATCAACTGTACTGTTTCCGGTACCATCGAAGATTCGATGGACGATATCCTCGGCAAGGTGCACGAGGCTGGCCTGACCCTGAAAGCCGGGTGCGGTATCGGCTATGACTTCTCGACCCTGCGCCCGCGGGGTGCCTTTGTCTCCGGTGCCGGTGCCTACACTTCCGGCCCGCTCTCCTTTATGGATATCTATGACAAGATGTGTTTCACCGTCTCGTCAGCCGGTGGCCGTCGCGGCGCCCAGATGGGCACCATGGATATCCGCCATCCCGATGTGATCGAGTTTATTCAGGCCAAGCGTGAAGATGGCCGTCTGCGTCAGTTCAACCTCTCCCTGCTCATCACCGAAGATTTCGTCAAGGCGGTGAAAGAGGATGCACCTTGGTCGCTGATCTTCCCCTACACCGCCAAAGAGGTGGAGCAGGATGGCATTGCGCTGGACGATCCTGCTCAGGTGCTATGGGCCGACTGGCCCAACAAGGAAGGGGTTGTATTCAACGAGCTGGGGCAGGTCGCCTGCAAGGTTTACAAGACCATGCCCGCCCGCAAGCTGTGGAATGTCATCATGACCTCGACCTATGACTATGCAGAGCCCGGCTTCATCCTGATCGACAAGGTCAACCAGATGAACAACAACTGGTTCTGTGAAGAGATCCGCGCGACCAACCCCTGTGGCGAGCAGCCTTTGCCGCCTTATGGCGCCTGCCTGCTGGGCTCGGTCAATCTGACCAAGTTTGTGCGCGACCCTTTTACTGAAAGCGCTGCGTTCGATTGGCAGGCGTTTCGCAAGGTGGTGGCCATCTTTACCCGCATGCTCGACAACGTGGTGGAGATCAATCAGCTGCCGCTAGCCAAACAGCGCGAGGAGATCACAGCCAAACGCCGGCATGGCATGGGTTTCCTGGGTCTTGGTTCGACCCTGACCATGCTGCAGATCAAGTACGGTTCTGCCGCGTCCGTCGCCTTCACCGAGCAGGTATCCCAGGAGCTGGCGATGACCGGCTGGCAGGAGTCCCTGCGTCTTGCCAAGGAGAAGGGCCCGGCCCCCATCATGGAGCAGGAGTTTGAAGTGACCGGCAAGATGCTGCGTCTGCGCCCCGAGATGGCGGCTGATGGCATCAAGGTGGGCGACAAGGTGAAGGGCAAGGTGCTGCACGCACGCTACAGCCGTTACATGCAGCAGGTTGCCGAGGTGGATCCTGCGCTGGTCGCCGAGCTGGCGGAAGTGGGTGGTCGTTTCACCCATCACAGCAGTATTGCGCCCACCGGCACCATCTCGCTGTCACTGGCCAACAACGCCAGCAACGGCATCGAGCCGAGCTTTGCTCACCACTACAGCCGCAACGTCATCAAGCCGGGCAAGAAGAGCAAGGAGAGCGTGGATGTCTACTCCTTCGAGCTGCTGGCCTACCGCGAGCTGGTGAATCCGGTCGCCATGCCGTACAGCGAAGAGGAGGCGAGCCGCCTACCTGAGTACTTCATTACTGCTGATGACATCACTCCGGCGCAGCATGTGGACATTCAGGCGGCGGCCCAGCGCTGGATCGACTCCTCCATCTCCAAGACTGCCAATGTGCCGACCGATTTCCCGTTCGAGCAGTTCAAGGATATCTACATGTATGCCTCGGACTCCGGCCTCAAGGGCTGCACCACCTTCCGCTTCAATCCGGAGGCCTTCCAGGGCGTGCTGGTGAAGGAGAAAGATCTGGAGAACACCCTCTATGAGTTCACTCTGGAGGATGGCTCCGTCATCTCCGTCAAGGGGAACGAAGAGATCGAATACGATGGCGAGCTGCATACGGCCGCCAACCTCTACGACGCCTTGAAAGAAGGCTATTACGGTAAATTCTGAGAACGACATTATGGTCAAGAAGATCGACAAAAAAATCGTCGCCTACAAGGTGCGTACCAAGGATGAGCCGCAAGAAGATCTCTCTGCGCAGGATGACGTGGTGCACATGCACGAAACCGTGCTGCGCCCGGAGCGGCTGATGGGCACCACCTACAAGCTGAAGACGCCGGAGCATGTCTCCGAGCACTCACTGTTCATCACCATCAACGACATCATTCTCAACGAGGGCACGGTTCACGAAACTCGCCGTCCGTTCGAGATTTTCATCAACTCCAAGAGCCTGGAGCACTATCAGTGGATCGTGGCGCTGACCCGCATCATCTCGGCGGTATTCCGCAAGGGTGGGGATGTCACTTTCCTGGTGGAGGAGCTGCGCTCGGTGTTTGATCCCAAGGGCGGATACTGGAACAAGGGCAAGTACGTTCCATCGCTGATCGCCGAAATTGGCAACGTGATCGAGAGCCATCTCACCGAGATAGGCATGCTCAAGGCGCCGGGGTTGGACGAGCATCAGCAGGCGTTTCTGGCCGAGAAGCAGGCCGAGTTGAAGGCGGCTCAGGAGGCTGAAGAGCAACAGACTGGCAGTGGTTTCCCGGCCAATGCCGCGCTCTGCTACAAGTGCCACACCAAGGCGCTGGTGCTGAAGGATGGCTGCATGACCTGCCTCAACTGTGGCGACTCCAAGTGCGGCTGACAAACATGCTCAAGTAGTTGAACGATAGAAAAAAGACCGGCCACAGTGCCGGTCTTTGTATTGCTGTTTTTATGCGCAATCAAATCAGGCGGCCCAGTGATTTGTTGCGCGATAGTAAAATCGGGCGTAGCGTTGAGGGTAATAAAACTGTCACGGCCGTGTGGTTTCAATGACATCTGAGATTCACACACGTGGCCCTTCAGTGCCAAGGAGGATGCTTATGGACAATACGGACCGAAAGCTGTTTATCCTGGATACCAACGTTCTGCTTCACGAACCCCTCGCTATCTACTCCTTCAAAGAGCACGACGTGCTCATCCCCATGACGGTGCTGGAAGAGCTCGATAACATCAAGGATCGCAACAAGGATGTCAGCCGCGACGCGCGGGTGGCCATTCGTGCGCTGGAAGATGTGTTCCGCGATGCAACCCCGGATCAGATCACCCAGGGCGTGCCGCTGGCTGGCGAAGCGAGCGGCAATATCTGCATCTTCAGCGATCACCATCTGCCGCAGGATGCCGAGGTCTTTACCGACAAGGAGGCCGACAACCGCATCATCAACGCGGCCCTCTATCTGCAAAAGCACGAGTTGAAGCGTCAGGTGGTGCTGGTCACCAAAGACATCAACATGCGCCTCAAGGCCAAGGGGGCCGGGCTTGCTCACGTTGAAGATTACCGTAGTGACCAGCTGATCGATGATATCCGCCTGCTGGCCAAAGGCTTTCAGGTGGTGCCCGGCAGCTTCTGGGAGCGGGTTGGCGAGTGCGAGAGCGAGACCCATGGCCGCGACACCATCCATGTGATCGATGCCAATCTGCTGGAAGGGGTTCATGTAAACCAGTATCTGGTGGATGAAGAGAATTTCTTCGCCGCCCGGGTGCTCAGCCACGATGGCAACAAGATCCGCATCAAGGATCTGGGCCGCGAGCGACTGATGTCTCGCAAGGCGTGGGGTGTACACCCCAAGAATGTCTATCAGGGGATGGCGCTGGATGCACTGCTCGATCCGCACATCGATCTGGTGATCCTGACCGGCCCTGCGGGTTGCGGCAAAACCTTGCTGGCCATGGCGGCGGCTTTGGAGCTGGTGATTGAGAAGGGCATTTACGAGAAGGTGATCGTCACCCGGAATACCCCGGAAATTGCTGAGAGCATCGGCTTCCTGCCCGGCACCGAAGAGGAGAAGATGATGCCCTGGCTGGCGGCGGTGACCGACACCCTGGAGGTGCTGCACAAGCAGGACGAGAACATGAGCGGCTCGCTCAGCTACATCATGGAGAAGGCCAACATCCAGTTCAAATCGGTCAACTTCATGCGCGGGCGCAGCATCCAGAACACCTTCGTGCTGCTGGATGAGTGCCAGAACCTGACCGCGTCCCAGATCAAGACCATCATCACCCGCTGCGGCGAGGGCACCAAGATCGTCTGCTCCGGTAACCTGGCCCAGATCGACTCTAACTACCTGAGCCCGGTGACCTCGGGTCTGACCTACATCGTCGAGCGTTTCAAGGATTTTGACGGCAGTGCCAACATCTTCCTCAACGGCGTGGTACGCAGCCGACTGGCCTCGTTCGCCGAGGAAAACCTCTGATTAAACTGAATATTTCCAGATACAAAGGGAGGCCAATCGGCCTCCCTTTTTGATCCCGGCGCAGTCTTGTGCCAAGGGCTATTGACCCAGATAGCGCAGCAGCCCCGGGTGGTCGCTATTTTGTAGAATATCCGGCTTGCCTTGCAGGGCGATGCGCCCCTCGTCGACAAACAGCACCTGATCGGCGATAAGCTGGGCATCCTCCGGATTGTGGGAAACCATCAACACGGTAATGCCCTGCTCGCAGGCGAGGCGGGCCACTTCGGCCAGCATCTCCCGACGCAGGGCCGGATCGAGGGCAGAGAAGGGCTCATCCAGCAGCAGCAGCGGTTTGCCGCGCACCAACGCGCGAGCCAGCCCGACCCGCTGCTGCTGGCCGCCAGAGAGCTGTTCAGGCAGGCGGCTTAGCATCTCGCCAAGACCAACCCGCGCGGCTGCATCGATCACCTGTACCCGCTGGGCTGCACTCAGGCGCAGGCCCGGGTGCAAGCCGATGGCGATGTTGTCGAACACCGACAGGTGGAGGAACAGGTTGTGATCCTGAAACAGGGTGGTGACTGGCCGCTCGGCTGGCCCCAGCGGCAGCAGATCTTCACCATCGAAGCTGAGGCTGCCTGACTCCACCGGCACGAAACCGGCGATCATTCCGAGCAGGGTCGACTTGCCTGCGCCGCTTGGGCCGATCAGTGCGGTGATCTCCCCCTTGGGCAGCTTCGCGTTGAAGCTGACGCGCCAGTCGGGGTAGCTGGTCACCAGCGTATCAATGTTCAGCATGTTTTCCTCCAAGCCCCCGCTCCACCAGCCAGAACAGGGAGAAACAGAGCGTCAGCAGCAGCAGAGCGGTGGCGGCTGCCTCGGTCAATCGGTAGCTGCCGAGCTGCTGGTAGAGCAGCCAGGGCAGAGTGGTGAGCTCCTGACTGCCAAACATGGCAATGGCGCCAAGATCCCCCAGCGAGAGGATCATCGACAGCGCCATCGCCAGTGCCAGCGGGCGGCGCAGCAGCGGCCACTCCACCAGTCGCAGGCGATGCAGGCCGCGTACCCCCAGACTGTCCGCCAGCCGATCGTACTGGCGTACCACCAACTGCATGGGGGCAGAGAGGGTGCGCATCACATAGGGCAGCGCCATCAGGGCGTTGACCAGCACCACCAGCCATGGGCCGAGTGCAAATACATCGGCAAAGGGCATAAACAGGATAAAGAGTCCGGTGGAGAGCACCACCGCCGGGATCATCAGGATCATCGAACCGCTGGCCTCCCACAGGGCCGCAGCGCGCCGCTGGCGGGTGCGCACCTTGAGGTGACGGCTGGTGAGCAACAGGCCGCTGCCAAGCAGGGTGGCAAGGGTGCCCGCCGCCAGCGCAATCAACAGTGACTGGCCGCTCGCCTGCCACAGCTTGCTGGACGTGAGCGCCGTCAGCAGGTCGGGTTGAAGGCCTGCCACCACGATGGCCAGCAGCGGTGGCAGAAAGATGGCGAGCCCGATGCTGAGCGAGAGGAGATCCACCACGGCCGTGCCTGGCTGATGGCGATCCGGCCGCAGGCAGGGACGACGGGGTGTCACCCTGCTGGCCGGGGTGCTCTGCAGCTTGTGCTGCAGGGCGAGCAGGGCGGCGGTCAGGATCAGCTGCACCAGCGCCAGTCCGCCTGCGGTGGCGAGATCGAAGTCAAAGCGCAGCGCCTGATAGACGGCCACCTCCAGCGTGGTGGATTTCGGACCGCCTCCCAGCGCCAGCACTGTGGTGAAGCTGGTGAAGCAGAGCATAAAGATGAGGCTGGCCAGCCCCGGCAATATGCCGCGAATAAGAGGCCACTCCAGCAGCCGGAAGATATGGGATGAGCGCATGCCGAGCTGGCTGGCAAGGCGCCAGCTCGATTCGGGGATGCTCTCTATGCTCTGCAGCATCAGGCGGGCCGCCAGCGGCATGTTGAAGAAGACGTGGGCCAGCAGGATACCGAACAGGCCGTAGAGATAATTGCCTGGATCCAGCCCCAAGGTGCGCAGCAGCTGCGGCAGCCATCCCTGTTTGCCGTGGACAGCCACGATACCGAAGATGGCGATGATGACCGGCAGAACCAGCGAGAGGCCAAACAACTTGATCAGCAGGGTGCGGCCAACGAAGCGCCGCCGCGCCAGCGCGCGGGCCACCGGAATGGCGAGCCCGAGACTGAGCAGGGTGGAGAGCAGTGCCTGCCCCAGACTGAAGCCCAGCACATGACGCAGATAAGGATCTGCGAGCAGGGTGCGGGGGGCCAGTGAACCGGCCTGCCACAATAGGGCCGCCAGCGGCCCGAGGGATAACAGCAGGATCAACAGGGTAGCTACACTGCCCGGCAACCACCAGAGGGGACGAGCCTGTAGTTTCAGATAATGGCTCACTGGGTGACGGCTTGCAGCCACTCGCGGATCCACCCTTTGCGATTGGCGGCCACCTCATCGCTGCTGAAGGCGAGCGGCTTGGCTACGGTGATCATCTGCTCGAAGCCCTTGGGCAGCGGCGTGTCGATAACGGGATACATCCAGTTGCCGGTCGGGATCTCGTTCTGGAAGGCGGGGCTCACCATAAATTGCAGGAACTGGTCAGCCAGCTTCTCCTGTTTGGCGCTCTTCAGCTTGGCGGCCACTTCTACCTGACGGTAGTGCCCCTCTTCAAATGCCGCAGCCTGATACTGGGGCTTGCTCTCGGCAATCAGGTGATAGGCCGGAGAGGTGGTGTAGGAGAGCACCATGTCCGCTTCGCCATCGAGGAACATGCCATAAGCCTCTGACCACCCCTTGGTGACGGTAACCGTCTTTTTGGCAAGCTCGCCCCAGGCGGCAGGCGCCTTGTCGCCGTAGACAGACTTCATCCACAGCATCAACCCCTGCCCCGGGGTGGAGGTGCGGGGATCCTGATAGATCACTTTGAGGTCGGGACGCTCCACCAGCTCTTTCAGGCTCTTGGGCGGCTGCTTGAGTTTGTCCTTGTCATAGACGAAGGCGAAGTAGCCGTAGTCGTAGGGGACGAAGGTGTCATCCTGCCAGCCACCCGGCACCTTGATGCCATCCAGCTTGGCGGGATGGGGGGCGAACAGACCGCTCTGCTTGGCTTCGCTGATGAGGGCATCGTCGAGCCCCAGCACCAGATCGGCCTTGCTGTGGTTGCCCTCCAGCCGCAGCCGGTTGAGGATGGCGACCCCATCTTCGAGGGGAACCAGATTGAGGGTGCAGTCGCACTCTTTCTCGAAGGCCTGTTTGATCTTGGGCCCCGGACCCCACTCGGCAGTGAAAGAGCTGTAGGTGTAGACGGTGAGGGTGTCGGCGGCGAACACATTGGCCGACAGCAGGCCGGTGGTGACCAGCAGCAGGGTCTTCATGGGTGGCACTCCCTATTACTTGTTAATAACGAGGTGCCAGCGGGTGAGGGCGCAAAAAATGAGCGCCATGCCTCAAATTCCTCCGCCAGCATTATCTGGATCAGGTACACGGGTATAATCTCAGCGGTAAACCGCACCCCGTTTGAGAAACGAACCGCATTGTATTAACGTTCTTTTGGGTAGACCAGCACAATTGTGCAATACCCATGAGATGACGCCCACCCAACAGAGGATGTTCGCGTGCTTACCAATACCAAGGAAAGGCGTGCCTTTGCGCGCATGGTCATCAATGCTCCGGTCACCGTCTATCAGCAGCAGCTGGTGCTGGAGGGGATCTGCCGGGATCTCAGTGCCAACGGCATGGGAATTGCGGTCTCTGAACACCAGCTCGACATCAATCAGCCCATCCGGATCAGTCTTGCCACCAACAACAACCTGTTGCCTCCCTTTGAAGCTCATGCCCGTATTATCCGGGTGCTGGAGGAGGAGAGCGGGTTGCTGCTGGCGGTGGAGTTTCTGCCTCAGGGTTAATCCTCTCTCCTCATCGGCAGAGGGAGGGGGTTAGCCTTTTTCCTGAACCGGTTGCACACTCAACTGCTTGCTATCGACCAGCGTTTTGCTGGTCGAAGCTATTTGGCCCGCAGGCAAGGTGGCGGGGCCTGTGGGTTCGAGCAGCAGGTAGTTTTGCCCCTGCCAGTTGAGGGTCGCATCCCCCGGCTTGGCGGGCAGGTCAACAGCCAGCAGGGCATGGCCGGGGACGAACACCATGGCCTGTTTCAGCTCGGGAAAGAGCTGGGCCAGCATGGCGGCCATCAGAGTCACCTTGCTGTCGCAATCACCCCGGTTCTGTTCCAGTACCTGACGGGGCGGGAGGAAGCCCTTGCCCTGTCTTCCATTCAGGCTGTCGAGCTGCTGATAGGGGATGCTCTGGATAAAGGTGAGCATATGGGCCACGGTTTTCTGGCGCGCTTCTGTTTCGGTACTGCCCTGCTGTTTGAGCTGATCCGCCAGCGGAGCCAGCCCGCTGCGACTCTCCAGCGCGATGCGCACATGATCTTGCTTCACCGCCAGCTGCCCGTCGGGGGTGTTGAAGTACTGGAAGTAGTGTTTGGTCAGCCACGCCTGCTCCTCTTTGCTCCGCTTGGACTGCAGAAAGGCCATCGCCTCGCGTGCCTTGTCCTGATTGCGGCTTTTCAGATGCAGCTCCAGCGAGGGGCGGGAGAGGGTGAACTGCACCTCGGGGTAGTTCTGGCGCACCTCCCGCAGCAATACCTGCAATACCTCCTCCTGCATTCTGGCCGGGCGATAGGCGATGAGAGGCGGTAACTTGCCCTGTTCGAGCCGGTAGGTGAGCTGTTGGGATTTGCCTTCGCTATCCTGCCAGCCGACGCTGATCTGGCCGAGGCTGTTGTTGAAGCTGGTTTGGCTGGCCCCCGCAGGCAGGGCAAGCAGCAGGGCACAGAGCAGAGGAATTGCCGTCGGTCTCTTCATCATCCTTTCCTGTGGCACGGGCCAGTTCCGGTGGTCCAAAGTGGGAAGCGTCGCGGACAGTAAAACAGGGAGCCGAAGCTCCCTGTTGATTCTACTCGTTTTTTGCAACTGGCTGATTAAATCCAGCTCGGCTGCTTTGCCTCAAAGGCGCTGATGGTGGCCTCGTGCTGCAGGGTCAGGCCGATGGCATCCAAGCCGTTGAGCAGGCAATAACGGCGGAATTCGTCGATCTCGAAACCGAAGCTGAGGCTACCTGCACGTACCTGATTCGCTTCCAGATCCACTTCGATCTGGATGCCCGGCTGGGCGGCGACCAGCTGGAACAGGGCGTCGACCTCCTCCTCCTTCAGACGCACCGGCACCATGCCGTTGTTGATAGCGTTGCCGTAGAAAATGTCGGCAAAGCTCGGGGCTATGATGGTCTTGAAGCCGTAGTCGGCCAGCGCCCAGGGGGCGTGCTCGCGACTCGAGCCGCAGCCGAAGTTCTCCCGCG
Organism: Aeromonas sp. 602200; assembly: GCF_049173895.1. Taxonomy (NCBI): domain Bacteria; kingdom Pseudomonadati; phylum Pseudomonadota; class Gammaproteobacteria; order Aeromonadales; family Aeromonadaceae; genus Aeromonas; species Aeromonas sp. 602200. The sequence goes on along the minus strand of NZ_JAAKSL010000018.1, from coordinate 104,035 downwards.
CCAGCAGGATGCTGGCACCGGCGAATTGCGGCTGGTTGAGTACGAACTCGGGGTTTGGCTGCTGGCCGGCATCGTCCAGAAAGCGCCAGTCGTGGAACAGGTGCTTGCCAAAACCGATGCGGTTGACCTTCTGCAAAAACTGCTTGGGAATGATGGCGTCGGTGTCGACGTTGGCGCTGTCGAGGGGGACGACGATCCCTGTATGCTGTTTGAATCCTGTCATCGAAATGTCCTCTTACAGTGCGCGAATGTCGGCGAAGCGGCCGGTGACGGCGGCAGCGGCGGCCATGGCCGGGCTGACCAGATGGGTGCGGCCGGCGCGGCCCTGACGCCCTTCGAAGTTGCGGTTGCTGGTGGAGGCGCAGCGCTCCCCCGGTTGCAGCCTGTCGTTGTTCATGGCCAGACACATGGAGCAGCCGGGCAGGCGCCACTCAAAACCGGCCTCGATGAAGATCTTGTCCAGCCCCTCGGCTTCGGCCTGCGCCTTCACCTGCTCGGAACCCGGCACCACCAGCGCCTGCACGCCAGCGGCAACCTTGCGACCGCGAGCGATGGCGGCGGCGGCGCGCAGATCCTCGATGCGGCTGTTGGTGCACGACCCGATAAATACTTTGTCGATGGCAACGTCGGAGAGCTTCTGACCCGGTTGCAAGTCCATGTAGGCGAGCGCCTTGCGGGCTGACTGCTGCTCCATCAGATCGCTGAAGGATTCCGGCGCCGGAATGGGTTCATTAACGGCAATCACCTGCCCCGGGTTGGTGCCCCAGGTGACCTGCGGGGCGATATCGGCGGCGTCCAGCACCACTTCGGCATCGAAGTGGGCGCCTTCATCGCTCTTGAGGCTCTGCCAGTAGGCGATGGCCTGCTCCAGTACCTCGCCCTTGGGGGCAAACTCCTTGCCACGGATGTAGTCGATGGTGGTCTGGTCGGGGGCAATCATCCCCGCTTTGGCGCCCAGCTCGATGGCCATGTTGCACACCGTCATCCGCCCTTCCATGGTGAGGCCTTCGATGGCCTCGCCGGCGAATTCCACCACATAGCCGGTACCGCCGGCATGGCCGACCTTGCCAATAATGGCCAGCACCACGTCCTTGGCACTGATGCCCTCGGCCAGCTTGCCGTTGACCGAAATGCGCATGGTCTTGGCGCGGCCCTGTTTCAGGGTCTGGGTTGCCATCACATGTTCCACTTCGGAAGTGCCGATGCCGAACGCCAGCGAACCGAAGGCGCCGTGGGTGGCAGTGTGGGAGTCACCGCAGACGATGGTGGTGCCGGGCAAAGTGATGCCGAGCTCGGGGCCCATCACATGGACGATCCCCTGATATTTGTGGTTGAGATCGTAGAGGCGAACCCCGAACTCCTTGCAGTTGTCCGCCAGCGTCTCCATTTGGATGCGGGCCATCTCGCCGGAGGCGGCGATGTCCTTGGTGGTGGTGGAGACGTTGTGATCCATGGTGGCCCAGGTCAGATCCGGGCGGCGCAGCTGGCGATTCATGGCGCGCAGGCCGTCGAATGCCTGCGGGCTGGTCACTTCATGCACCAGATGGCGGTCGATGTAGATGAGGGGGGTCTCCTCCTCCACTTCCCGTACCACGTGGGCGTCGAATACTTTCTGATAGAGGGTCTTGGCCATTGCTTCTCTCTTCCTTGTTCTCTGTTATGTGGCTCAGATCCGGGCGGCGATCTGGCTACCCATCTCGGACGTGCTCTGCACCGGATGGCGGGCGCTGGCCTGATGCAGGTCGGCGGTGAAGTAACCCTCGGCCAGGGTCTGGGCCACGGCCTGCTCAATGGCCTGGGCGGCAGCCTCTTGGCCTAGGCTGCAACGCAGCATCAGGGCGGCGGAGAGGATCTGGGCAATGGGATTCGCAATACCCTTGCCGGCGATATCCGGGGCCGAACCACCGGCCGGTTCGAACAGGCCGAAACCCGATTCGTTGAGGCTGGCGGAGGGGAGCAGCCCCATGGAGCCAGTGATCATGGCACACTCGTCGGAGAGAATGTCGCCAAACAGGTTGGAGCAGAGCAGCACATCGAACTGGGATGGATCCTTGATGAGCTGCATAGTGGCGTTGTCGATATACATATGGTTCAGTTCGACATCGGGATAATCCTTGGCAACTTGCGTCACCACCTCGCGCCACAGAATGGAAGAGGCGAGCACGTTGGCCTTGTCGATGGAGGTGACCTTGCCACGGCGCACACGCGCCGACTCAAAGGCAATCTTGGCGATGCGCTCAATCTCGAAGCGGTGATACACCTCTGTGTCGAACGCCTTCTCTTTCGCGCCTTCTCCCTCGCGCCCCTTGGGCTGGCCGAAGTAGATGCCGCCGGTCAGCTCGCGTACGCAGGCGATGTCAAAACCGCGATCCGAGATGTCGGCACGCAGCGGGGAGAACTGTTCCAGACCGGTGTAGATGCGGGCCGGGCGCAGGTTGCAGAACAGTTTGAAGTGGGCACGCAGGGGCAGCAGGGCACCACGCTCAGGCTGATCGTTGGGCGGCAGATGCTCCCATTTCGGGCCGCCCACCGAGCCAAACAGCACGGCATCGGCCGCTTCGCAGCCTTTGATCGTGCTTTGCGGCAGCGGGGTGCCGTGGTTGTCGATGGCGATGCCGCCCACGTCATGGTTATCATACTCGAAGGCGAGGCCGAACCTGGCCTGCACCTTCTCCAGCACCTTGACGGCTTCGGCCATCACTTCCGGGCCAATGCCGTCACCCGGCAATACTGCGATCCGATAACTGCTCATACACTCTCCATCCTGATATTGTCTTTGAGATCCCTCTGTCCGGTTTCCCCGACGCTGCGCGCGGTTGCCGGTTCAGACGTTCCCCGTCTTGATGTTGTCATTCCATGCCGTCTGTGTGGCAGCGAGTCCTGCTCAGACGGTTTCTGATTTGATGCTGTTATTGCGTTCCATCTGTTCGGCGACCTGATCGGCGCGCCAGATGCTGTTGATCACATGGAGCAGGGCGTGGGCCGAGGATTCGATGATGTCGGTGGCCAGTCCCATGCCGTGGAATTTGCGCCCTTTGTACTCGGCGACGATATCGACCTGACCGAGGGCATCTTCCCCTTCGCCCTTGCTCTTGAGGGCGTATTTGTCGATGCGGATCTCATAGCCGGTGATGCGGTTGATGCACTGGTAGACCGCATCCACCGGGCCATTGCCGGTGGCCGCTTCACAGATCAGATCCTGACCCACCTTCAATTTGACCGAGGCGGTGGCCAGTACCGAGCTGCCGCTCTGCACCCCGAGGTACTCCAGTTTGAAGTGCTCCGGCTCTTCGTGGATCTGGCTGAAGAAGGCCAGCGCTTCGAGGTCGTAGTCGAACACCTGACCCTTCTTGTCGGCCAGGGTCAGGAATTTGCCATAGAGGTGGTCGAGGTCGTAGCTGCTCTCGGCATAACCCATGGACTCCATCCGGTGCTTGATAACGTGGCGGCCGGAGCGGGAGGTCATGTTGAGGTTGTTCTGGGTCAGGCCGATGCTCTCGGGAGTGATGATTTCGTAGGTATTTTTCGCCTTGAGCACCCCATCCTGATGGATGCCGGAGCTGTGGGAGAAGGCGTTGGCCCCGACGATCGCCTTGTTGGGCTGCACCGGCATGTTGCAGAGCTGGCTGACCAGCGTGCTGGTGCGATGAATTTCGCTGTGGCGGATATTTGTTTGTACCCCGAGCAGGTCGGCGCGGGTTTTGAGGATCATCGCCACCTCTTCCAGCGAGCAGTTGCCGGCCCGCTCGCCGATGCCGTTGATGGTGCACTCGATCTGGCGAGCTCCCATCTGCACTGCGCCGATGGAGTTGGCTACCGAGAGCCCCAGATCGTCGTGGCAGTGGACCGAGATGATGGCCTTGTCGATGTTTGGCACCCGGTTGAACAGGGTATGGATGATGCCGGAGAACTCTGTCGGTACCGTGTAGCCGACGGTATCCGGGATATTGATGGTGCGGGCGCCCGCCTTGATGGCGGCCTCCACCATGCGGCAGAGGTTATCGATGGGGGTGCGGCCCGCATCCTCGCAGGAGAACTCCACATCGTCGGTGTAGCGCAGCGCATGCTTGATGGCGCTGGTGCCCATCTCCAGCACATCCTCGAAGCTCTTTTTCAGCTTGCTCTCCACATGGATGGAGGAGGTGGAGATGAAGGTGTGGATGCGAAAGGCGTCGGCAACTCGCAAGGCCTCACCGGCGGCATCGATATCCTTGGGCAGAGCGCGGGCCAAGGCACAGACCCGGCTGTTCTTGATATGGCGGGCGATGGTCTGCACCGAGTGAAAATCGCCGGGAGAAGAGACCGGGAAGCCCACCTCCATGACGTCGACACCGAGCCGCTCCAGCGCCTGGGCTATCTGCAGCTTCTCCTTGACTGTCAAACTGGCCGCCAGGGCCTGCTCACCATCACGCAAGGTGGTGTCGAATATGATGACCCGATCTGACATGTGACTTCCCTCTTCCTAAGTTCGGTAACGTGCATCCTGCGGCGGCATAAAAAAACCCGTGCAGGGTGCACGGGTTTTTGTAAATTCCGGCTATGCCTTAGCCCGGCTACAAGGATCCCGCGCGAGTTAACGCGATTAGGGAGATTAGTAGTAGCGGGGTGGCGATACGCATGACGTTGTTATTCCTTCCAGTCGATAACGCTTTTACCAATATCGAGATTTTTATGCTGTGTCAACACGGAAGGTCAGGGGCAATCTGCTGACGTATTTAATCGGATTGTAAAGGATTGCAAATTTCCTTGTCCCATATTCGGCCCATGACCGATTATCTGGTCATTCCTGCTGTGCTCTATTCTCTGCACAACCAGATCGACTTATCAGCATTGGCTGAATTATCTGAGGTGTTAAATGGAAAAACGTAGACCTGGTCGTCCGGTCGGACGTTCTGACATTCGTGACAAGTTACTTGCTGCCGCCCGTGAGCGTTTTCTCAATACTCCCTATAGCAAGGTAACTACACGCGAAATCGCGGAGCTTGCTGGCTCCAATCTGGCAATGATCCACTACTACTTCGGCAGTAAAGAGGGTCTTTACAAGGCGGTGCTGGGCGATGTCGCCGAGCCCCTCGACCATGCCTGGCAAGATGAACACAGCAATCACAGCCTCAACGAGCTGCTCAATACCTACTATCAGGTGATGGCGCCCAACAGCGAGCTGACCTCTGCCATCTCCAGCGCATTGTCGACCGAGAAGAGCCCGGGCCGGGATTTTGTGCTGAACCGCCTGCTGGAACGCCAGCTGCCGCAGTTCGATGCCCTGCTGGAAACCATGAAGTCCAACGGCGAGCTGGGTGACAACCTGGATCCCGACATGCTGAAGATCTCCTTCCTCAGCATGATGTGGCAGCCATTCGTGATGAAAGATCTCTACGAGCAGGTGTTTGGCCTGAAAGTGGATGAGCACTTTATGGCCCGTCTGGCTGACCACAACTGCCGTCTGATGGAGACCGGTCTGCGCGGCAGCCACTGATTTTGCCGAAACATCGAGATTAAAAAGGGCCATTCGGCCCTTTTTTCATAAATCTGTTATCCCTTGTTCAACGTAACGTCATCCCGCTTTCTTACTCTGCAAGCAGAATTCAGGGAAGGAGGGGATATGAACAAGATCCAGCAATGGGACCTGCAGGTGTGCCGTGTCTGCCTGCTTCACGGCTACAACCGGCAGCAGGCGAGGGTGAGTCGTCTCATTTCCCGTACCGGTGATGGCCCGCTTTACGCCGTGCTGGCCGCCCTGCTCTGGTGGCAGGGGGAAGCAGAGCGGGAATTGGTGCGACTGGCGCTGCTTGCCTTCGCCATCGAACTGCCCCTCTATCTGCTGCTAAAAAACAGCCTGAAACGGCAACGGCCAGTCGGTTTGCCGGTCTTTATCACCCCCTCCGATCGCTACAGCCTTCCCTCCGGCCATACCGCCGCAGCCTTTCTGATGGCCACCATACTGGCCACCGGTTTTCCGCTCTGGGCACCCCTGCTGTTTGGCTGGGCGGCACTGGTGGGGGCATCCCGGTTGCTGCTCGGGGTACACTACCTGAGCGATCTGGTAGCCGGTGCTCTGCTGGGGGGCGCTTGCGCCGTGCTGGCGCTCGGCTGGAGCCATTCATGAGGATACTGTTCGGGGTGCAAGGCACCGGCAACGGTCATATCAGTCGCAGTCGCACCTTGGCGCGGGCGCTGCGCACGGCAGGGGTCGAGGTGGATTATCTGTTTAGCGGCCGCCCCGCCGACCGCTACTTCGACATGGAGGAGTTCGGCGCCTACCGCGCCTTTCTCGGCCTCACTTTTGTCAGTCACGAGGGGCGAGTTTCTCCGTGGCGCACCCTGCAGGCCGCCTCGCCGCTCACCTTCTGGCGGGATCTGCGGTCTCTCGATTGCAGCGAATACGATCTGGTGGTGAGCGATTTTGAGCCGCTGACCGCCCACGCTGCCCGCCGCTATGGCAAGCCGAGCCTCACCGTCAGTCATCAGGCCAGCTTCAACTGGCCCATACCGCGTTGGGGGGAGGATGGGGTCAGCCGCCAGCTGATGCGCCACTTTGCTCCTGTGGATCAGCCGCTCGGGCTGCACTGGTTTCACTTCGGTCATCCCTTGCTGCCGCCGGTGATCGACCCTATCGCCGCTGCGCCGGATAACGGCGAGATCCTGGTCTATCTGCCATTCGAGCAGACCGAGGCGATCGCCGCCCTGTTGTCGCGCTTTGGTCAGCAGCGCTTCGTCTGCTTTCACCCCGCCATTCGTACCTCCAGCCAATGGCGCAACCTGCGCTTCGAACCGCCATCGCGGCACGGGTTTATCGCCGTACTGGCCGGTTGTCGCGGCGTTATATCCAACGCGGGTTTCGAGCTGGCTTCCGAGGCGCTCACCCTCGGCAAGAAGCTGCTGGTTAAACCCCTCGGTGGTCAGTTCGAGCAGCTGACCAATGGCAAGACTCTGGAGATGATGGGGCTGGCAACTCTGATGGATGTGCTCGATGCCAATCTGGTGCGTACCTGGCTCGACAGCGCCTCGCCGGGGGCAGTCTGTTACCCCGATGTAGCGGGGGAGCTGGCCCGCTGGTTGGCTGCGGGCGCTGACGAGAGCGTGGCCTCTCTGTCGCGGCGGCTCTGGGCTCGCACCCTGTTTCCGGAGGAGGTTAGTGATCGCCTGAGCGAGCTGGATGGGGGCGACTGTTTATCCAGTTGCTGGTTATCGCAAGTGAGCGTTGTTGACTAGACTGAAAGGCGATCCCACCAAGGAGAGGACGGAGCAAATGCGCTTTACCAATGAAAACGGCGAAGTCATGAACCTGGCTGACAATCTCACCCTGCACGAGTTACTCGATATGGGTGTCAGCATCTCGGTCAGTGAAGAGACCGATCCCGATCAGCAGATCTGGCTGGCGGAGCCGGATCAGGAGAACTGAGTCATCATTCGGCATCAAGCCCACCGCTGAGCGGTGGGCTTTTTTGTGGCTGTTTTCCCCTCTGCGGAATGATCCGCTGGCCATTCCCCGACTTCCTTCCCTTTTGTCTCATGGTCTCTACGGCAAGTCATTGAATGTTAATAGTCGGTTGAAATGTATGACTGTTCTGGTCAGATAAAGCCGTGGACAAGCGTTATGAAGCGGGTTAAGTTGGTTTTTCACCCTATTTTCGGGTGAATGACGGAAAAATCCTTTTTTTCTACTGTCGACGGGGCTGAATTGGGCCGATCTGCATTCAGATAACAACAAGAAACGGATCGGGCTGTGCCGGGAAGCACGGCATCGTCGGCGGGATTCGCTAAACGGAGCAAAGCCTGGAGGGCTTTATCATGGAGATGTTATCAGGCGCCCAGATGGTGGTTAGAGCGCTGGAAGATCAGGGAGTTGAGCACGTCTTCGGCTACCCTGGTGGCTCAGTGCTCGACATCTATGACGCTCTCTTCGAAAACGGCAAGATGGAGCATGTCTTGGTGCGGCACGAGCAAGCCGCGGTTCACATGGCTGACGGTTACGCCCGTTCCACCGGCAAGGTGGGGACTGTGCTGGTAACGTCAGGCCCGGGAGCGACCAACTGCATTACCGGTATTGCCACCGCCTATATGGATTCCATTCCGCTGGTGATCCTCTCCGGCCAGGTGCCGACCAGCATGATCGGTGAGGATGCGTTCCAGGAGACCGACATGATCGGTATCTCCCGCCCGGTGGTGAAGCACAGCTTCCTGTGCAAGAAGGCGAGCGATATTCCCGAGGCCATCAAGAAGGCCTACTACATTGCCGCCAGCGGCCGCCCGGGGCCGGTGGTGGTGGATCTGCCCAAAGATGTGCAGAACCCGAAAGAGAAATTCCCCTACCAGTATCCCGAGACGGTCTCCCTGCGCTCCTACAACCCGACCAAGTCTGGCCATAAAGGGCAGATCAAGCGGGCAGCCAAGCTGCTGGTAGAAGCCCAGCGCCCGGTGATGTACGTGGGCGGTGGCGCCATCAACGCCAATGCGGACCATCTGGTGACCAAACTGGCGGAGCTGCTGAACCTGCCGGTGACCACCACCCTGATGGGGCTGGGGGCCTTCTCCGGTGTTCATCCGCAATTTATCGGTATGCTGGGGATGCACGGCACCTTCGAAGCCAACAAGACCATGCACAACGCGGATCTCATCTTCGCCGTGGGTGCCCGCTTCGATGACCGCGTCACCAACAACGTGGCCAAGTTCTGCCCCAATGCCACCGTGGTTCATATCGATATCGACCCCACCTCCATCTCCAAGACGGTGCAGGCCCATGTGCCCATCGTTGGCTCGGTGGAAACTGTGCTGGAGCAGATGTTGGAAGTGATCCGCGAGTGTGGCTTCGATAACGACAAGGAGGCGCTGGCGGACTGGTGGAGCCAGATCAACCAGTGGCGCTCCCGTCACTGTCTGGCCTACGAAAAGTCGGCCACCCAGATCAAGCCGCAACAGGTTATCGAGACCCTCTACAAAGTGACTCAGGGTCAGGCGTTCGTCGCCTCCGACGTGGGCCAGCACCAGATGTTTGCTGCCCTCTACTACCCGTTTGCCAAACCGCGCCAGTGGATCAACTCAGGGGGCCTCGGCACCATGGGCTTCGGCATTCCGGCCGCCATGGGGGCCCAGTTTGCCAACCCGGATGCGGTGGTCTGCTGCGTCACCGGGGATGGCTCGGTGCAGATGAACATTCAGGAGCTCTCTACCTGCATGCAGTACGGAGTGCCCATCAAGATCATCTCCATCAACAACCGTGCGCTGGGCATGGTCAAGCAGTGGCAGAAGATGTTCTACGGCGGTCGTCACAGCCACTCCTACATGGAGTCCCTGCCGGACTTCGTCAAACTGGCGGAAGCCTACGGCCACGTCGGCATCGCGGTGAGCGATCCGGCGGAGCTGGAGAGCGCCATGGAGAAGGCCTTCGCCATGAAGGATCGGCTGGTGTTCATGGATATCTCGGTCGACCCGGATGAGCACGTCTATCCGATGCAGATCAAGTTTGGTGCCATGGATGAGATGTGGCTGAGCAAGACGGAGAGAACCTGATGAGACATATAATTTCCGTTCTGCTGGAGAACGAATCCGGCGCCCTGAGCCGGGTGGTGGGCCTCTTCTCCCAGCGCGGCTACAACATCGAGACCCTGACGGTGGCACCGACCGAGGATCCCACCCTGTCACGCATGACCATAGTCACCATGGGTGACGAGCGGGTGCTGGAGCAGATCCAGAAGCAGCTGCACAAGCTGGTGGATGTGCTCAAGGTGTGTGACTTGAGCGAAGGGGAGCATATCGAGCGGGAGATCGCGCTGGTCAAGGCGCGCGCCGCCGGTGGGGCCCGTGATGAGCTGAAACGGTTGGCGGATATATTCCGTGGCCAGATCGTCGACGTCACCCCGGAGCAGTACACGGTACAGCTGGTGGGCACCAGCGAGAAGCTGGATGCCTTTATCAAGACTGCCGCCCAGACCAACGAGATCATCGAAGTGGTGCGCTCCGGCGTCTGCGGCATCTCGCGGGCGGACAAGGCGCTGCGGCCCTGATCGCTGGCGGGACAGCTGATGACACGTCAGCTGCCGCAGAGTGAAAGAAAAGAGGGCTCTGCGGAGCCCTTTTTGTTTGGTTTTTCTTTACGAGGGGAGGGGTGATGTTCGGTATTCATGATCTTGCACTGTTTATGGTCTCGGGGTTGCTGCTCAATATCATGCCGGGGCCCGACTCCCTGCTGGTCATGCTGCGCAGCGGCTCGCAAGGGTGGCGTGCCGGTTCGGTCGCGACGTTGGGCATTGGCACCGGTGTCATGGTGCATGTGCTGGCGGCGGCCCTCGGTCTGTCGGCCCTGCTCAGTGCCTCGGCCGAGCTGTTTGCCCTTATCAAGCTGGTTGGTGCCATCTACCTCATCTATCTGGGGTTCTCTCTGCTGCGCCAGCAGGCAACGGGGGCAATGGAGAGAGGGGCTACTTTACCTGCCCTCTCCTATGGCCAGATTTACCAGCAAGGGGTGCTGACCAATGTGCTCAACCCCAAGGTCGCACTCTTTTTCCTCGCCTTCGTGCCCCAGTTCATCGCGCCGGATGCCCCCGACAAGGCGCTCGCCTTTATTCTGCTCGGTTGCATCTTCAATCTGGGCGGCATCATCTGGTGTCACCTGCTGGTCTTTACTACCGTCTATGCCAGCCACAAGGTACGCTTGTCACAGCGTCTCGGTCGCTGGCTCAACCGGGGCATTGGCACCCTGTTTGTCGGGCTAGGGATCAAGCTCGCCAGCGACTAGCTCGCTGCTTTCTGACCTGAGGCAGATTATCGTGCACCGCGCTGTGGTATGGTCGGCAGTCAGCTGCGGGGCCAGCCCCGCTCTCTCTTTTTCAGGTCAGCCCCACTGGCCGCAGCAGCGAGATCCCTTGCCCAGATGAACATCGCCCGGCTCAAGAACTTTACCGAGATTGTGAAGAACAACTTCAACATCTCGGCGACGGCGGAGAAGCTCTACACCTCCCAGCCAACCCTCAGCAAGCAGATGAAGATGCTGGAAGATGAGCTGGGGCTCGCCCTCTTTACCCGCAAGGGGAAGAATCTGGTCGGCTTGACCAGCGCAGGCGAGCAGGTGATGGAGCTGGCCAAGGGGGTGGTGGCACAGGTGGAGCAGATCAACCAGCTGTCGCTCGGGGAGCAGCTGGCCACCAGCGGGGTGCTGCGTATCGCCACCACCCACACCCAGGCGCGCTACAAGCTGCCAGCGGTGATCACCGAGTTCAGTCGTCGCTACCCTGACGTGGCGATCCAGCTCCATCAGGGGGCGCCTGCCCAACTGGCCCAGATGGTGCAAAGCGGCGATGTAGATATGGCGATCGCCACCGAGTCCATGTATCTGTTCGATGAGCTGGCCGCGGTGCCCTGCTATCGTTGGGGGCGCAGCGTAGTGGTGCCGCACGGTCATCCGCTGATCGACTGCCAGCCGCTCTCGATGGCGGATCTGGCCCGCTATCCCCTCATCACCTATGTGTTCGGCTTTACCGGTCGCTCCAAGATGGACAAGGCTTTCAGCCGCCACGGCCTCTCGCCGAAAACCGTGCTGACCGCCACCGATACCGATGTGATCAAGCACTACGTCCGGCTTGGTATGGGGGTCGGGGTGATCGCCAGCGTGGCCTTCGACGAGGGGGACAGGGAGGATCTGGTGAGCCTCAACATCGACCACCTGATTGCCTCAAGCACCACCCATATCTGTCTGCGCAAACATGCCCACCTGCGCGACTATATGTACGACTTCATCCACCTCTATGCCCCCCATATCAGCCGGGAGACGGTGCAGCTGCACCTTATCAACCAGCCGCCCGCCGTCAATATGGTGGAGTTGCCGTGGCTCTAGCCGCGGGGTGTCTGCCGCGTACAGAGCAAAAATACTGAGATAAAAAAGAGAGGCCTTGGCCTCTCTTCTGGTTTTATCGGTATGCGGGATTAAGCGCTGCGGGTCGCCAGATTGATAAAGATCTGGGCTCCGACCAGCAGGCAGTCGTCATCGAGGTAGTAGGGGTTGGCATGCAGGTAGTTGCAGATCCCCTTGGCCTGACAGCCGCTGCCGAGGAAGAACATGGCCCCCTTGCGGCCACGGCAGGCGTTGACCATGTAGCTGAAATCCTCGCTGCCGGTCATCGGCTGACCCTGAGCGTTGATCCCCTCGGAGGGCAATACGTCGGCGGCCGCTTGCAGCAGACGGGCGCAGGCATCGGCGTGGTTCTCGACCGCCGGATACCCGGCATAGACCATTTTGGTCTTGAAGCCGCGAAGTTCGCTCTGGGCCACGATCTCCTTGAAGCTGTTCTTCAGGATCTGGTCGGTCTCGGCATCCATGGCACGGATGGTGCCGCGCGCCTGCACATGGTCGGCGATGGCGTTGGGGATGGTGCCGCCGTTGATCATGCCGCAGCCAAACACCGCCGGGCTGAACGGGCTGGTGCGCTTGGCGACGATGTAGTCCATGTCCTCGATGATCCGCACCGCTTCACGGATGGCATCCAGCCCCTTGTGGGGGGTGGAGCCGTGGGCGGAGATACCGTGCACATCCAGCGTCCAGGCAGAGCCCCAGGAGGACATGACACCGTGGTTGAACTTGATGGTGCCGGTTTCCATGGCGCCGTCGTTATGGAGGGCATAGACCTCGTCCACCCCCTTCATGCAGCCCAGTTCGACCATCTTCTCGGCGCCCGGCACCCGCATATCCTCTTCCGCCATCTGGAAGATAAAGCGGACGTTGTACAGCAGGCGATCGCGGTTGGCGGCCAGAAACTTGGCCGCGGTCAGGGCGATCGCCATATGGGAGTCGTGACCACAGTTGTGAGCCATTCCCTCGTGGGTCGACTTGAACGCAACGTCGCTCATGTCGTGCATCTCGAGGCCATCCATGTCGGCCCGGAAGGCGATGGTCGGCAGCACAGGATCAACCACCAGATCGCCGTGAAAACCGGTGAAGCCTGGGTAGTCGGTGAGGCGGTAGCCAAAGCCTGCCATCAGCTCGCGGCAGTAGGCCGAGGTCTTGAACTCGACGCCGGAGGCTTCCGGAATGGTGTGCAGATGGTGGCGCACTTCCTGACTGAAGTCGCGCAGGGCCAGCAGGGCCGGTTCAATGTGGATGTTGTTCATCAGATGATCCCTTGAATGGAGAAGCCGAGCTGGGCCACCAGCGAGGCGCCGAAGAAGCAGCAGGTGGAGACGATCATGAAGATCAGGATCACTTTCCAGGACATCTTCTTCAGCTCTTCCAGCTGACCGCCCACCGAGAGACCGGCGAAGGCCAGCAGCGGTACGCAGCAGGAGAGGAAGGAGATCTTGGCTACGGCGTCAATGAAGAGGCCGCGCACCGGGGTCTCCGGCAGGCAGATGAGAATGCCGATGATGGTGGCATAGGCAAACGCCGGCAGGGAGGAGGGCAGATAGCGCTTGGCAATCAGCGAAGCGAACACCACCAGCGACATGGCGATGAAGCTGTCACCCATCAGCCAGAGCGGGGTGCCGGTGGTCAGGGTCTGGGTGAACATGGCCAGCAGGATCGCCAGAAAGACAAACCGCATATCCATTACGATGCTTTTCATGCTTTCTCTCCTTTGGCAGTCAGGGCATAGATTTTTTCAGCGAGCGGCAGACCCAGATAGGTGAGGGAGAGAGCGCCGAGGGCAGATGAGAGCAGGTTCGAGGCTGCCGCGATACTCAACACCTGCTGAGCCAGCGCTTCGTCGAGACCGTTGATCAGGGCGCCGGAGGCGGCACTCAGCATGGAGCCTGAGCCCACACCGGAGCCGGCAGCCAGCGCCAGCGGGTGCAGGCCGGTGAGCGGGGCGATACTGCCCAGCACGCTGAACCAGAGGGTGCCGATCACGGAGCCGCACAGGTAGATTGCGAGCACGCCGATGTACTCCTGGGAGCCGGTGCCGAACTTGCCCTGAATTACCGCAACGGACGGCTCGCGACTGATGGAGGAGCAGGCCCCGATGGCGCGGCGGCCAAAGCCGAACTTCACCGCCAGCGGAATGGCGATCAGGATTGGCAGCAGGTTGCCAATCTCCTGCAGGAACAGCGGCACGCCGACGCTCAGGATCATCTTCAGGTTGGGGATGATCATCCCCGCGTACTGGGTGCCCAGGATCAGCAGGCTGAAGCCCACCATCTTGCCGCAGAAGCCCTCTTCTTTCTCGGTGAAGAGCTGCTTCCAGCCGGGTATGCGATCCTTGACCGGTTTGGCGGAGACAATCATGCCGATGATGACGGCAAAGAGCATCGGCAGGATCGGGATGATGGCGATGCCGATCTTGATCTCCTGTTTGCCTATCAGGTACTGGGCCACAAAGATCAGCATGGCGGTTGCCAATATGCTGACCGTGACCGTCTTGAGGGGGCTGGTTTGCTGCATAGTTTTTTCTCTTGTTATTCCCATGTGTGGCCATCGTCAGGATTGTCCAGACCGATGATGGGGGCATCATAGGGAGCTAAGAGGGGCAGGTATGTGACCTTCATCAAGCTGGCCATATGGCATTTTTTCATGGGGTATGCCCTTTAACCCTCTGGATACCAAGGGTTAAATGCCGTTAACAGAACGTCAGCATTGGCAGGACAAGATAAGCAAACAGGAGGGAAATGGGGACACCGCCCAGCAGGGCGGTGACGCGTATCAGGCGGGCGTTTTGAGGCGGGCACTACGCAACAGCAGGGGCAGTTGGTAGAGCACCAGGGCGCCGAGTACCAGTCCGGCACCGGCCAGTTTGGCGCCGCCGAGGGGTTCGCTGTAGAAGAGGGTGCTCAGCAGCAGGGTCCAGACCGGTTCCAGCAGCATCATCAGGGCGGCGTGGGCGGTAGTCATCTTGCTCAATGCGTGGGTGAGCAGCCAGTAGCGTAATGTGGTGGCGATCAAGACGCTCGCTGCAAACCAGCCCCAAATGCCGTGGCTGACTCCTGCCTCGGGCCACTGTTCGGTCAGCAGGGAGAGCAGGGTGCCGAGCAGGCCGGTCATCGCCAGCTGGATGCAGGTGAGCCAGGTGGGGGCAATGGATTGGGCGAAGTGGCGATGGACGGCAAGCTGGATACCGAGGGTGGTGGCCGCCGCCAGAAACCAGAACAGCGAGAGCGACACGCCCCAGTGGGTAGTGCTGGAGAGCAGCAGCAAACCGGCGATGGCGATAGGCAGGGTGAGCCAGTAGTGGCGGCCGGGCTTGGCCCGAAAGGCGGCCCAGGCGGCCAGCGGGGCCATCAGGGTGGCGACGCTCATGACAAAGGCGCCGCTGCCCAGCGCATCGCTCTGGCTGATGGCGGTGACCCACAGCAGCAGGCTGGCACCGAGCAGGGTGCCGCAACCGGCAGCGCGCAGCAGTTGAGCGCGGGTGGGCGGTGGTTCACGCAACCAAGCCAAGGGGAGCAACAGCAGGGCGGCCAGCAGGAAGCGGCTGCCGATAAAGGCGGCAGGGGGCAGTTCGCGGATCGCCTCTTTCGAGAAGAGCCAGCCAGCGGCGGCCAGCAGGGTGACCAGTACCATCAGCAGCAGGGGAGTGCGGTTCATCGGGGTCGTCATGGTGAAATGGAGGGGAGAGCATAAAGGAAAGGCGCCAGGTATTGCTACCTGGCGCCTTTCGCATCTGCCTTGAACCGCCGTCGCGGCTCGCGGCCAGCAATCAGTTCATGCCGTAACGCTTGAGCTTCTTGCGCAGGGTGCCACGGTTGATGCCCATCATCACGGCAGCGCGAGTCTGGTTACCACGGGTGTACTGCATGATCACGTCCAGCATCGGCGCTTCGACTTCGGAGAGAACCATATCGTACAGATCAATCACTTCCTGACCGTTCAACTGGGCCAGGTAGTTACGCAGGGCCTGTTGCACAGAGTCACGCAGGGGGCGCTGGGTCGGCTCGGCAGCGTGATTGTGAGTAGTTGTTACCAATGCATCAGAAGTCAGGGTTTGTTCGAACATATTCGGTCGGCTCTTTAGTTATCTTGTTAACCTAATCCATCGAAATACGCTTCGAGTGCCTCAAGTTGCGCGTCTGCGCAATCCAGGGCATTGAAGTGCTTACGGAATTCTCGGCCCGTCTCTTCTTCATCCAGATACCAGCCCACGTGTTTACGGGCTATGCGCGCTCCCAGATATGCACCATAAAACCGGTGCAGGTTGGTTACATGCTCGTTCATCAGGGTGCGAACCTCTTCCCTCTCGGGAGGCGGCAGCTTGGTGCCCGTCTCAAGAAAATGACGGATTTCCCGGAAAATCCAGGGTCGTCCTTGCGCAGCTCGGCCGATCATCACGGCGTCGACACCGGTATAGTCGAGGACATACCGGGCTTTCTCCGGGCTGTTGATGTCACCATTGGCGACAACAGGAATCGATACGGCCTGCTTAATCGCCCTGATCGTGTCGTACTCCGCTTCGCCCCGGTAGAGGCAGGCACGGGTACGACCATGCACGGCAAGGGCCGCGATACCGCAATCTTCGGCGATTCGGGCGATCTCCACGCCATTGCGGTTATCCGGATCCCATCCTGTGCGGATCTTCAAGGTGACAGGCACCTCCACTGCATCCACCACGGCCTGGCAAATTGCTTTGACCTGATCGGGGGCACGCAGAAGGGCAGAACCTGCCAACTTCTTATTCACTTTTTTTGCCGGACATCCCATGTTGATGTCGACGATCTGTGCGCCCTGCTCCACGTTGTAGCGGGCAGCAAACGCCATCATCTCGGGGTCGGCTCCGGCAATCTGGACCGATCGCAATCCGCCTTCTGCAGAGTGATCCATCCTCATCCGGGTTTTCTGGGTATCCCAGACATCCGGGTTGGCCAGCAGCATCTCGGAAACGGCCATGCCAGCCCCCAATCGCAAACAAAGTTCACGGAATGGTCGGTCAGTTACACCGGCCATGGGAGCCACAATCAAGGGAGTTTCAAGCGTGTGGGGACCTATCTGCATTCCACGGTTACCATCGGCTTAGGGCGGCGTATATTACGCATTTTTTAGGCAGGAGAAAAGGTTAGTATTTGAGCGTCAGCCATTTTTTTCTGAAAAAAACGTCGCGCCAAGGCTTGCAAATTCTGGAGTTATTGAAAAACGGCCAGATTGCCGGAGAGTGAGCGCTGTACCATTCGGGTCGGACGCCTGCATAATTGTCAGTCCACTTGCAGGCTCGCTTTGCGTTATGATAGCGGGCTTAAGTCGAGCAAATGCTCCAAACATTTATGCAACAAAAGCGGATTGGGGATCTATGACGTCAAGGTTCATTAAATCACTCTGGCCGTGTCTGATGGGGGCCGTGCTGGGGTCGGCGCAGGCGCAAACCATCAGTTTCGGCGAAGCCTGGACCCGGGTCATCCAACAGGATGAAGGGCTGGCTGCCGAACAGGCCGGGGTCGATCGGGCCAAGCAGCTGCGCGAGGCTGCCAAATCCATGTATCTGCCCAAGGTCGATGTGGGGGCCAGCTATACCCACCTCGATCAGCCGATGGAACTCGACATGATGGATCTCAACCCCATCGCCAACCATCCGGAGATGATCAAGGCGCTGCAGGGCATACTGGGCCAATTTCCGGTACCTCTTCCCCAACTCTCACATGACGACTTTGTTACTCCGCTGACCAAACAGAATGTCGTGACCAGCTCGGTCAAGATGCTCTGGCCGCTCTTTACCGGCGGTCGCATCGATGCGGCGCAGGATATCCGCCAGGCGCAGGTGAGCGAGGCGCAACAGCTGCTGGTGCTCAAGGAGCAGTCCACTTTCGAGAGCCTCTCCCAGGCCTATTTCGGTGTGGTGCTGGCAGGTCAGGTGGTACAGACCAAGCAGGATATTGAGGACGGGCTGGCCCGCCATCTGGATCACGCCAGGAAGCTCGAAGCGCAGGGGCAGATTGCCAAGGTGGAGCGCCTCTCCGCCCAGTCGGCCTATGATCGGGCCCGCATCGATACCCAGAAGGCGCGCCGCAGTCTCGAGATCGCCGAACTGGCCCTTGGCCGCATGCTGAAGTTGCCAGATGCCCAGCCGGGTAGCGGCCTGTTCGTCAATGAGGAGCTGCCGCGCCTCGAGGGGTTGGTGAGCCAGACCCTGGAGGTGCACCCCGGTCTCAAGCTGCTCACTGCCAAGAAGGAGCAGGCCAAGGGGATGATCCGGGTCGAGCAGGGCAAATATGCCCCCGAGGTGTTCCTGTTCGGCAACTACAACCTCTATGAAGATGATTCACTCGCCTCCAAAACAGCGCCGGACTGGCTGGTGGGGGTGGGGGTCAGCATGCCGCTGGTGAGCCGCGATGGCCGCTCCGAGACGGTGCAGGCCGCCAAGAGCGCCGAGCTGCAGGTCAATCTGCTGCAGGCCAAGACCCGCCAGGACCTGGAGTTGCTGGTAGAGAAGACCTGGCGCGAAGCGGCGCAGGGGCTGGAGGAGTATAAATCCCTCTCTTCCACTCAGGCGTTGGCAGAGGAGAACGTGCTGCTGCGGGACAAAGCCTTCGGGCAGGGGCTCTCTACTTCCCTTGATGTGGTGGATGCCCAGAACCAGCTGGCGGGGGTCAAGACCCAACGTGCGGCGGCGGCCTATCAATATGTGGTGTCGCTGGCCCGCCTGCTGGCGCTCTCCGGCCAGATGAACAGTTTCAATCAATATCAGCACGGTCAGGTGATCGAGGTGAGCTCATGATCGCACTCCAGTCCGTTCTTTTTTCTATCTCTGTTTCGACCGCCAAGGGTCGCCCGTTTGTCGAGGTGAAGTGATGAGCCATCCCCCCATCAAAAAGAAGATGAGCCAGGGTAAACCGCTGTTGTTGCCATTGGCGCTGGTGATCCTGGTGGTCTGGCTCGGCTGGCGTTTCTGGCTCGCCTATCAGCCGGAGCCGGTGCATCTGCAAGGGCAGATTGAAGCGCAGCAGTATTCGGTCTCCTCCAAGGTGCCGGGGCGCATCGACGAGGTGCTGGTGAAAAAGGGTGATCAGCTGACCAAGGATCAACTGGTCTTTACCCTGGCGAGCCCCGAGATTGAGGCCAAGCTGAGCCAGGCCAAGGCCGGTGAAGCGGCGGCGGGAGCGCTGGCGCAGGAGGCGGAGAAGGGGGCGCGAGCCCAGCAGATCGCCGCTGCCAAGGATCAGTGGCAAAAAGCCAAGGCGGCAGCCGCCTTGCGCGGCAAGACCTATGAGCGGGTTGCCAGCCTGCACCGTGACGGCGTGATGCCGCTGCAAAAACGTGATGAGGCCTGGACCGCCTGGCAAGCCGCCCGCTATAGCGAAGGGATGGCATGGCAGCAGTACCAGATGGCGTTGGAAGGGGCGCGGGAAGAGACCAAGATCGCCGCTCGCGAGAAGGCCAAAATGGCGGCGGGTTCCGTGGCCGAGGTTGAGGCTTATCTGGCCGATACCCGCATCGTCAGCCCCCACTCAGGCGAGGTAAGTCAGGTGCTGCTGCGCAGCGGCGAGCTGGCGCCGCAAGGCTTCCCGGTGGTGACCCTGCTCGACATGAGCGATGCCTGGGCCCAGTTCCACGTTCGCGAGGATCTGCTGCCCCGCTTCCCGGTCGGTACCGAGTTCGATGCCCGCATCCCGGGCCTTGGCGATCAGATGGTGCGCTTCAAGGTGACTCATGTGGCCGTGATGGGTGATTTCGCCACCTGGCGCGCCACCGATACCCGTCAGGGTTTCGATATGAAGAGCTTCCAGGTGGAGGCTCGCCCGCTGCAACCGGTTGAGGGGCTGCGGGTTGGCATGAGTGTGCTGGTTGAACTCTGATGGGACGTGAATTTCGGCTGCTGTGGCAGGATCCGTTCAGTCGTGCCCTGATGAGCTGGGTGCCGCTGCTGCTGATGGGGATCCTCTGCTGGATCTTCTCGGCAGGGTTGGCCCGCGACCTCAAGGTAGGGCTGGTGGATCTCGACCACAGCGTGCTCTCGCGCCAGCTCGCCTTCTCGCTGGATGGCTCGGCCGGGCTCAAGGTGGCGCAACAGTTTGACTCCATCGATGCCGGTGCCCACGCCCTGCGCGGTGGCGACATCTATGCGCTGGTGGTGATCCCCAACCATCTGGAGCGGGATGCCCGTCAGGGCACCCAGCCGCAGGTGACGGTGTTCAACAACGGCCAGTTCATCCTGATCGCCAAGCTGGTCAACTCGGCGCTGGCGCAGGTGGTAGGTACCCTTAACGGTCAGGTCGGCGTGCTGGAGGCGATGGCCGATGGCAAGGCGCTGCCCGGCGCACTCGGGCAGTCGGTGCCCATCAGCACTCAGGTAACGGCGCTCTATAACCTCAACTCCAGCTACGCCCAATTTCTGTTGAGTGCCATTCTGCCAGCCGTATGGCAGATCCTGGTGGTGCTGTTCGGCCTCAATGCGCTGGCCCGTACCGATCGGCTGGGGCTGGACTGGACCACGCGCGGTGTCTGGTTTGGTCTCTGGCGCACCCTGCTGCCCCACGTGCTGATTGGCTGGGGCTGGGGGATTGTCTGGACGCTGCTGCTGTTCAAGGGATTCTCATACCCCATGCACGGTAGCTGGCTGGTATTGCTGGTGGGGCTGGGGCTCGCCTCGGCCGCCTGCGTCACCATGGGGGCCTTCTTTTACGGCATCATTCGGGATCCGGCCCGCGCCCTGTCGTTAGCGGGGGCTTACACTGCGCCCGGTTTCGCCTTTATGGGGGTCACCTTTCCGGTGAGTGCCATGGGAGATTTCGCCCGCTTCTGGCGCAGCCTGTTGCCGGTCTCTCACTATGTGGAGCTGCAGATTGGTCAGAGCAACTACGGTCTGCCCCTCTCATCGGCGCTGCCGCAACTGGGGGCGCTGCTGCTGTTCCTGCTCCCCCTGCTGCTGGTGGTACGACGTTACAAGCAGCAGGCCGAGCTGGCCCGTCAATCAGCCGCAGTGGCGGTCGCCGAAAAGGAGCCTGAGTGATGTTGGGATTTGTCGATCTGTTGCGCCTAGAGCTGCGCACCCTGCTGGCGGATCGCGCCATCATGCTGACCCTGTTTGGCGGGGTGATCTTCTACTCGTTTCTCTATCCCCAGCCCTATCTGCATCAGCTGCCGCGGGAAGAGGCGGTGGTGGTGGTCAACGACGATGGCAGTCAGTTGTCCCGTCAGCTGGAGTTTATGGCCGATGCCACGCCGCAGGTAAAGCTGGTGGCGCGAGCCAATTCGCTGGCCGAGGCGCGCCAGCTGATGATGGCCGGGGATGCGAGCGGCATCCTGCACATCCCCAACCACTTCTATCGTGATCTGATGCTGGGCAAGAGCGTCACCCTGAGCTATGCCGGTGATGCCTCCTACTTTCTGGTCTACGGCACCATTGCCGAAGGACTGGCGCAGGCCGGTGGCACTCTCGCCGCGCAGGTGAAGGTGGCGCGGCTGTTGAGCCATGGCGAGGCGCTGCCACAAGCGGCCATGGGCTGGAATGCGGTGGCCCTCAACGTGGTGCCGGTGTTCAACCCAACCATGGGCTATGTGAATTACGTGGTGCCGGCGGTGTTCGTGCTGATCCTCCATCAGGTGTTGCTGATGGGGGCGGGGATCCTGGGGGCGACCCAGAACCAGCGCAGCTGTCGCGGCGAGCACGGTTACTGGCAAAGCGCGCCTGTATTGCCGCTGCTGCTGGCCAGAACCCTGGTGCTGGCGGGGCTGTTCCTGCTGCCGGTGAGCTACTTCCTGGGCTTCTGCTTCGATCACTACAACATCGCCCGTCATGCCGATCCGCTGGAGCTGTGGTTGTTCGCTCTGCCGTTCCTGCTGGCGACCTGCTGGTTCGGGATTGTGTTGGGGGCGATCTTTACCCGGCGCGATCTGCCCACTCAGGTGGTGCTCCTCTCCTCCCTGCCGCTGGTCTTTCTGGCGGGCTTTATCTGGCCGCTGGAGCTGATCCCGGCCCCCCTCAACTGGCTGGCTCAGTGGGTGCCCACTATCCCCGCCATCGAGGGTTTTCTGCGGCTCAACCAGATGGGGGCCGACTTTGCGCAGGTTTCCCGTTACTGGTGGCAACTATGGGGTCTGGCGCTGCTCTACGGCGCGCTGGCCTGCCTGCTGCTGCGTTGGCGGCAGCAGTCATTGCCGGTGGCCAGCCAGCCGATCGTGCAGAGTGAGACGACCGCCGGTTAAGCGGGATAGGGCAAGTGCCCGTGAGATAGCGTGTGCGGTAAAGCGAAAACGGTCAGCCCTTGGGCTGACCGTTTTGTTATGTGGTGGGGTTAAGCGGTTTACTGCTGCTTTAGCCACGCTGGAGTGTGGGATCCCCGATGGCGTAGATCTGCCCCACCGCCGTCTCATCCGCCAGCAGGCGCAGCCCTTGGGCGGCCACATCGGCGCGGCGCACCAGTCCGTGTACCTCCTTGCCCTGACTCAGTTCGGCACGGCTGGTGGCGTCGCCATCCTGCAGGCCCGCAGGGCGCAGAATGGTCCATGCAAGGGAGCTGGTCTGCAGCCAGCTCTCCGCCAGACTCTTGAGACGCACCTCGTGACCGAAGGCGGCGCGTGCCCGCTCCGGCAGATACTGCCAGCTGTCGCCACAGCCGAGGGAGGTGACCAGCAGCAGCCGTTTCAGGCCTGCCTGCTCCATGGCATCGATCACATGTCGGTTGCCCTGATAGTCCACCGGCGCCGTCTGACGGAAGCTGCCGAGGGTAGAGACGACCTGTGCATCTTGCCCTGCACGGACACATGCCTGCTGCACCGCAGCCGGATCCAGCGCATCCCCCTCGATCACCTCAACTCCCAGTGCACTCAGTTCCATGGCCATCTCGGGGCTGCGCACCAGCGCAACGACCCGGTGACCCTGGCTCAGGGCGTGGTGAGTAAAGGCGCGGCCCAGCCCGCGGCTGGCTCCGAAAATCAGTGTGGTTGGCATAGATGAGCTCCCTTGGCAAAAGGGGCTAGCCTAGTGGCTTGTTCGCTTGCTGTAAATGAGAGTTGTTTCTATTTGTGAGCTAGCAGGGAGGAGAGAGTGCGAGCCGCCAGCGACTCGCACTCTTTGAGAGGCATCAGCCGCTGTAGTTGCCGATGCTGGGGCGACGGCTTGGGCCGCTCAGGTGGATATCCACCGGATTGAATGCCTTGATCGCCTCATAGCTGAAATCACCGATCGCCTGATGCAGGCTCTGGGGCGTGTGGTTGGTGATGATGATGACGCTCTTTGACAGGTTGCGACGGCGGCGCAGCAGGTGGCCGAGGAAGCTGGACTGGCTTTCCGCCATTTTGGCGCGGTTGGCCGATACCTCGTCGATGATCAGCAGATCCACCTCTTCCAGTGCGCGGCGGTACTGGTTGCGCTCATCCTGGTCGGGGATGACGTTGAAGAACAGCCGATCGACGATGGAGGCCCACTGCTGGAAGATCACCGATTTCTGGTGACGGGCGATCAGCTCATGCGCCACCGCTCCCGCCAGCGTTGACTTGCCGGTGCCGTAGTCGCCGTAGATCAGCATGCAGCCGCCACCGCTCTTCTCCCAGTGCTCGAAGCCGCTGATAAAGTAACGGGCTGTTTCGATGGGGTATTGCAGCGCCGGGTCACCGGCATCCATCTTGTCGAACACCCAGTCAGGGTTGAGGTCGGCCTGGGCGATCAGCTTCTGGATCCGCTCCTGACGGGCCGCCTTCTGCAGCTCGCGCACCTCGGCGTTGGCCTTGGCGTCGTACTCCTTGCGCAGGGTCTCGTAGTCATACTGGCCGCCACCGGTCTCTTGTTGCAGGCGACGAATGCGTTCCAGCAGGCCACCTACATGACGGCTCAATTCCGGGTCGTGAACACGGTGGTCCTGCTTGGCCTTGGCGATCTTCTGGCGCTTGGCTTCGATCTCTTCCAGCTCCTGGCGCAGGGGATCTTGCGGGTCAGTCATGGAATGCTCCTTCTGCTTGATCAGGGATGGGACAGGGGTCTGATTCTGCCTGCAGCAGGCAGATGGTATCAATCATTATCCGGTGTCTGGGCAGGCATCTGCTGGCTCTCTGCCAGCCGCTTTGCCTCTTCAATCATCTGTTGGGCCCGTTTGCTGGGGCCCGCCTCTGCCGGGGCCGGCGTCACCTGCTGGTAGCCCTGCACCTCCATCGGCTTGCGACGGGTATAGCGGCGGGTCTTGAGGGCGCGAATGAACTTGAGCATCCATTGATGCTGGGAGTCGAACACCTCGGGGCGCCCCAGCCAGTAGGCGATAAACTCCCCCAGATCTTCTTCGCTATAGCTGGCATCGATCACCCCGCACAGACGGGCGAGGGCGGGCAGCTCCTCGTCCGGTCGCCATTGCAGATGCATCTGGAAGGGGCGCTCCGGCAGCGGGCTGCGCAATTTCTGGGTCAGCAGTGGCAATTGGAACGGGCACTGATGGTAGTGCTCACTCTCGGGCTGAGCCTCGACCTGCAGCAGGCCCGCCTCCATCAGTTCATCGAACAGCTCGGTGAGCTGACGGGCATTGACCTGAAACGAGAAGCCGCAGGGATCACCCGGATCGACCACTGCCAGTGCCCGACCCAGCTCGGGATAGTTGAGCCGGGCCGCCTGATTTTCCAGCACCAGTCGGCGCAGCTGCAGGGTATAGAGGCTGCGAGCCGGATGGGACAATCTGGGGTGGGCAAGGGCGCTGTATTCGGCTGGGGTCATGGTCTTCTTCACGAGCTGGAGTGGGGGGCATTATCCCCTATGGTGCTCTCCTGCACAATTCGTCACACTGCAAGTGAGTGCCCTGCATGGTCGGGTG
This sequence comes from Aeromonas sp. 602200, assembly GCF_049173895.1. NCBI lineage: Bacteria > Pseudomonadati > Pseudomonadota > Gammaproteobacteria > Aeromonadales > Aeromonadaceae > Aeromonas > Aeromonas sp. 602200. Next base: position 79,399 of record NZ_JAAKSL010000018.1, on the reverse strand, counting down.
GTGAAAATTGAGCGTACCGCGGAGCGTTGAGCAGGGAGAGCGGGATTGTGTCGATAATCCAGCAGCTTGCACTATTTTGGTATGCAGATTAGCCAATCCGGCTATTTGTGACGCAAGGCACGCGGCATTTCTGCTGATTTAGACTAGTCTTATTACTTAAATAAACAATTGACTCATAAGGTTTTTGTCAACATGCCAAAACCCGGACTGCGGATCCTGGTGGTGGAAGACGAAGCAGTTTTTCGCCATTCGTTAGTGAGTTACCTCGCGCGGGACGGGGCAACGGTCTTTCAGGCCGAAGATGGTATTGAGGGGCTATCGGCGGCGGCCCTCTACCATCCCGATGTGGTGCTCTGCGATCTCAATATGCCCAATATGGATGGCCACGAGGTGATCGCCTGCCTCTCTGCGCGCTATCCCCATATTCCGGTTATCGTCATTTCGGCCCAGAGCACCATGGAGGCGGTCGCCAGCGCCTTGCGTGCCGGTGCGCGGGACTATCTGCTCAAACCCCTCGAGGATTACGCACTGGTCGAGCGCAGTATCGAACTGTGTCTCAACGGCAGCGCCAACCGGGCGCAGCAACTGGAACTGATGGGGCACCTCGACTATTTCAGTGCCCACGACAAGGCGGCCAGCCGCCTGCTGGCGGGGCTCAAGCCGCCGGGCTTGCAGGAATGGGGCCCCTGGCAGGTCACGTTCAAGGGGCTGGGGCAGCTGTTTATTCCAGATACCTTCAAGGTGGAAGACAAGCTGCTGGTGCTGGTGATGGAGCTGCCGATCATGGGGACGGATGCGGCATTTTGTGGGGCACTGGTGCGATCCTTGATGAACGTCCCCTACCGCCAGTTTCAGCAGAACGAGAGCCGGTTGCTGAGCCAGCCGCACCGGCTGCTCGACTACCTCAACCATCAGTTGATGGCGTCCGGGCTTCGCCACTCTTTTGCCATGGCGGCGCTGCTGTTTGATCAGCATGATGGGCTGGTGTTTGCCAACGCAGGGCTCACCTCTCCCCACTGGCTGATGCGCTCCGGCGGCCTACCCCTTGGTCTGATGCGCAGCAGCCACTACGCTCTGCACAAACGCAGCTGGCATGAGCCGTTCGCCCTGCAGTTTCGCAGCGACAGCGGCGGCTCGCTGGATGTGCAGGTTCGTCATCACTGATGCCGCCTGATAAACAGGCTAAAACAAACAGGGCGCCGATGGGCGCCCTGTTTGTTGTTTACAATCCTGACCGTTTAGACGGTGGCGGAGTGCAGTTTCTTCTCTTGAGCTTGCGGCTCTTTGGCCGGGCCTTCGGCACCGTGCATCCAGTAAACCAGGCGGTTGGCCATGGTCAGCAGGATCAGGGCGCTCAGTACCGCCGCCAGGGCGATGCCACCGAAGATGGCGATCGGACCGGCTTCACCCACGAAGGAGCCGATAAAGCCCGCAGCGTAGTTGGCCAGGGCAACGAAGCCAAACCAGGCGCCCATCATCAGGGAAGCCAGACGCAGCGGAGCCAGCTTGGTCACCATGGAGAGGCCGATCGGGGAGAGGCAGAGCTCGCCCAGGGTGTGGAACAGGTATGCGCCAACCAGCCAGAACATGGAGGTCTTGACGGTGTTGTCACCACCTTGCTGCAGCACGGCACCAACCATGAACAGGAAGCCGATAGCCAGGAACAGCAGACCCATGGCGAATTTCACCGGAGAGTTCGGCTCTTTCTTGCCGAGCTTGATCCAGATGGCCGCAACGACCGGTGCCAGGGTGATAATGAAGAAGGGGTTCAGGGACTGGAACCAGGCGGTCGGCACTTCGAAGCTGCCGATCATGCGGTCGGTATACTCCTGGGTGTAGAGGTTCATCAGACCACCGGCCTGCTCGAAACCGGCCCAGAAGATGATGGTGAACAGACCCAGTACCAGAATAACCTTGATGCGATCCACTTCCTGCTTGGTCAGCGGTGCTTTCTGTTCGGTAGTACGCAGGGCGGCTGCGCGCTGGGCGGCAGTGACGCGACCGATGTCACCCAGGAAACGCTGGGCCATGGTGGCCTGGATCACCAGAGAGAGCAGCATACCGATACCGGCGCCGACGAAGGCGGCTTGCCAGCCGTAGGCCGTAGCGGCAGCACCACAGATCACGCCTGCCAGCAGGGAACCCAGGTTGATACCCATGTAGAAGATGGTGAAAGCACCATCACGGCGATGATCGCCCTCTTCATAGAGGTCACCCACCATGGTGGAGATGTTCGGTTTGAACAGGCCGTTACCCACGATCAGCAACGCGAGGCCCGCGTAGAACATGGTGTTGACCATATCCGGGAACATGGCGTGGGGCAGTGCCAGAGTGAACTGACCTGCGGCCATCAGCACGGCACCGATCAGGATGGCGCGACGTTGACCCAGGAAGGTGTCAGCCAGCCAGCCGCCGATCAGCGGAGTGATATAAACCAGACCGGTATAGATACCGTAGAGTTTGAGGGCATCTGCCTGACTCCAGCCCAGACCGCCGTTGGCAGTCAGGTCGGTCAAATAGAGCACCAGCACGGCACGCATGCCGTAATAGGAGAATCTCTCCCACAGTTCGGTACTAAAGAGCAAAAAAAGCCCTTTAGGGTGACCTAAAAAGGTCCCTTTTGACGGGTTATTCATTGGAACTTCCACCTGTGTTTTATATTTTTTTGAGTTTTTTATGCAAGGGCGAGAAACACGCCTCAATCCTTATAGAGCATGTGTGAATAAATTACAACATTATGATTTGCTGAGAGTTTATTTACTCTTGATTGATTTTTTGTTGCAAAAATGAAAAGGGAGCATCATTTGATGCCCCTTAAATACGTCTATAAAAAACAGATTTATCAGCGATTACAACTGCTTGACGAACTGCTTCAGCCAGCCGATGAATTCACCATTTAGCTCGTGATGGCGCACACCATATTCCACATTGGCTTTCATGTAACCGAGCTTGCTGCCGCAATCGTGGCTCTTGCCCTTCATGAAGTAGGCGTTGACTTGCTCCTGCTCCATCAGCATGGCGATGGCGTCAGTCAGCTGGATCTCGTCACCGGCACCGGCCGGGGTTTTCTCCAGCAGCGGCCAGATATTGGAGGAGAGGACATAACGACCCACCACCGCCAGATTGGAGGGGGCTTCGTCACGGGGTGGCTTCTCGACAATGGCCTGCATCGGCAGGGACATCCCCTCGCTCAGGGCCTCGCCCTTGATGTCGGCGATGCCGTACTTGTCCACTTCGCTATCCGGAACCGCTTCCACCATGATCTGGCTGATCTGGTTCTCTTCGAACATATGCACCATCTCGGCCAGGTTGTCTTTTTTCGGGTCGCTGGCCACTTCATCAATCAGCACATCAGGCAGCAGCACGGCAAACGGGTTGTCACCGATCAGCGGGCGGGCACAGAGGACAGCGTGGCCCAGCCCTTTGGCCTCCCCTTGGCGGACGTGCATAATGGTGACGTCTTTCGGGCAGATCTGTTGCACCTCTTCCAGCAGCTGACGCTTGACTCGCTTCTCGAGGGTCGCTTCCAGCTCGAAACTCTTGTCGAAGTGGTTTTCGATGGAGTTCTTGCTCGAGTGGGTGACCAGCACGATCTCTTTGATACCGGCGGCGATGGCTTCGCGCACTACGTACTGGATCAGCGGTTTGTCGACCACCGGCAGCATCTCTTTCGGGATGGCCTTGGTGGCTGGCAGCATACGGGTACCCAGACCGGCTACCGGGAGCACGGCCTTGCGAACTGTCAGAGGAGTCTTTTTCATGGAAAACTATCCAGCGGGATTAAAGTGCGGCCATGATACTCCAAGAAAAATGGGGCAGCCACAGGCTACCCCATTCGTATATGCAGAGCTCGGACGTTATTTGACGATGATCATGTCACGGTTGGCTTCCAGCGTGGCCGGGCCAATGCCATTGACATCTGCCAGCTGATCGACCGAGGTGAACTTTCCCTGTTTTTCCCGATAGTCGACGATGGCTTGTGCCTTCTTGTCACCAATCCCTTTCAGGCTGGTGAGTTCGGCAAGGGTGGCGGTATTGATATTTACCTTCCCGCTCTCAACAGCTGCGGGCGCCGCAGTTGTCTGTTTGGGAACGGTTTTATCGGCCGCCAGCACGGGTTGGTTCAACAGGGGCAAGCAGGCCAGCAACATCACTGCAGAGAGCTTCTTCATCAGCATTTCCATTCCTCCATGATGTGGATATTGCCGAGTGGCACATTGATGAATAGCGTATCGAGTGGGTCTTTTTCACTGCAATTATTGACAGGCTTGTTCCTCCTCCCAATGACTGAAAATTTGCTATAAGCAGTCAGCCTGCGCCGTTATCTATTACCAACCATATGATATTGCATGTCTTTTAAACTCTGTTTCGATCGGGCGTCACGCTGGTTTCCTAGTGTTCTGTCAGCTCCGAACTCCGATAGAACGGATAGCATTATTCTGTTACACGCCAGATTGGTGGAGTTTTTCTCTGGTTGGCAAAAGAGTACCAATAAAAAAAGCTGCTCACCTTGGGTGAGCAGCCTTTGTGATCGGTTTTTTCAGGCGGATGCTGATTAAGCTTGTTCGTCAGCCTGAGCTGCCTGGATACCGGTCAGGGCGATGGTGTAGACGATGTCGTCCACCAGGGCGCCACGGGAGAGGTCGTTGACCGGCTTGCGCATGCCTTGCAGCATCGGGCCGATGGAGACCAGGTCAGCGGAACGCTGTACCGCTTTGTAAGTGGTGTTACCAGTGTTCAGGTCAGGGAAGACGAACACGGTAGCTTTACCAGCAACCGGTGAGTTCGGTGCCTTGGACTTGGCCACGTTCTCCATGATGGCCGCGTCGTACTGCAGCGGGCCGTCGATGATGAGGTCGGGGCGCTTGGCCTTGGCCAGCTCGGTCGCTTCACGCACTTTCTCTACATCGGCACCGGCGCCAGAGGTACCGGTAGAGTAGGAGATCATGGCGACGCGCGGCTCGATACCGAACGCGGCAGCAGAGTCGGCGGACTGGATGGCGATCTCGGCCAGCTGCTCGGCAGTCGGATCCGGGTTGATCGCGCAGTCACCGTAGACCAGCACCTGGTCAGGCAGCAGCATGAAGAAGATGGAGGAGATCAGGGAAGAGCCCGGAGCGGTCTTGATGATCTGCATCGGCGGACGGATGGTGTTAGCAGTGGTGTGCACCGCGCCGGATACCAGGCCGTCAACTTCATTGCGCTCCAGCATCATGGTACCCAGTACCACGTTGTCTTCTAGCTGCTCGCGGGCAACCACTTCGGTCATGCCCTTGTTCTTGCGCAGCTCGACCAGACGCGGCACATAGCGCTCGCGCACAACGGCCGGATCGATGATCTCGACGCGATCGGTCAGAACTACACCCTGCTGTTCGGCAACGCGACGGATCTCTTCCGGGTTACCCAGCAGTACCGGACGGGCAATGCCACGCTCGGCACAGATGGCGGCAGCCTTGATGGTGCGCGGCTCGTCGCCTTCCGGCAGCACGACACGCTTGTTGGCCTGACGGGCCAGCTCGGTCAGCTGATAACGGAACGCCGGCGGGCTCAGGCGACGGGAACGGGTAGAGCTGACGGTCAGCGACTCGATCCAGTGCTTGTCGATGTGGCCAGCGACGTAGTCCTGTACCAGCTCGATACGCTCGCGGTCATCTTCCGGAATATCGACGTTGAAGTTCTGCAGGCTGACGGCGGTCTGCCAGGTGTTGGTGCCGGTCATCATGATCGGCAGGCCGGTGGCCATGGCCTGTTGGCACAGCGCCATGACCTGCGGCTCCGGATGATAGTTACCGGTCAGCAGCAGGGCGCCCAGCTTGACGCCGTTCATGGCGGAGAGGCAGGCGGAGACGATGACGTCGGAGCGGTCGCCGGAGGTCACCAGCAGGCTGCCCGGACGGAAGTGCTCGACCATGTTGTGGATGGAGCGGGCGCAGAAGGTCACGGTCTGCAGGCGACGGCTGTCCAGCTCACCCTTGTGCAGGATCTTGGCGGCCAGATGCTTGGCGAGATCCTTGGCGCGCGGGGCGATCAGCTGGGTGTTCCAGGGGATGCAACCCAGGATGCGCAGCGGGCTCTTGCCGAACACTTGCAGCACTTCCAGGTTGTGGGCAGCATCGGAAGCGTGGTGATGGGCTTCGAACATCTCGGTCAGGTCAGGGCGGGTTACGCCATGCTCGTCAACCGGCGCGCCAACCTTGTTGATCACGCAGCCAACGATGCGGGGGTTGTTGACACCACCGAAGTTGGAGCAGGCCAGCTCAATGCGCTCTTTCAGCTTCTGGCTGGAGTCATGGCCCGGGTGGGTCACGAATACCATGTCAGCGTCCAGCGCCTTGGCGACGTCGTAGTTCAGCTTGTTGGCAAAGGGCTGCTTGTCGGTCGGCACCATACCTTCGACAACCAGCACTTCGGCACCACTGGATTTCACGTGCTCTTCGAAGCGGGCAACGATCTCTTCCAGCAGGATGTCGGTGTTGCTGGAGCTGATCATGTTCTCGGCGTAGGAGAGGGTGAAGGGCTCGGGCGGATTGATGTTGGCAGCAGCGCGGATAACGGCGGTTGAGCGCTCGGCACCGGTTTCACCCGGACGCGGCTGGGCAACCGGTTTGAAGAAGCTGACATTGACACCGTGACGCTCCATGGCGCGAACAACGCCCAGACTCACGGAAGTTACGCCGACACCAGTGCCGACCGGGATAAGCATAATAGTGCGTGCCACTTTATACCCCTTGTTCATTTTTTGGGATCAGGAAAAGGCCGCCCTGTGGGCGGCCTCGAGTTACTGCGTCAATTAAGCGCCGACCAGTTCCAGCGCGTCGTGGGCGATAACCCACTCTTCGTTGGTCGGGATAACCAGGGCCTTGGTAGAACCAGCCTTGGTGATCTCGCCACCCTTGCCGAAACGAGCCTTCAGGTTGGCGTCGTGATCGACGTCAAAGCCCAGCAGACCCAGCTTGTTCAGGGTGATTTCACGGATCGGGGCGGAGTTTTCACCGATACCACCGGTGAAAACAACGGCGTCCAGACGACCGTCCATGGCGGCAGCGTAGGCGCCGATGTACTTGGCCAGGCGATAGCAGTAAACGTCCATAGCACGCTTGGCTTCTTCTTTGCTGTCGTAGTTGTCTTCGACGAAACGACAGTCGGAGGTCACTTCAGTCAGACCCTGCAGGCCGGACTCTTTGGTCAGCATGGTGTTGATATCGGCCACGCTCATGCCCAGCTTGTCGTGCAGGAAGAAGATGATAGCCGGGTCCAGATCACCGGAACGGGTACCCATCACCAGACCTTCCAGCGGGGTCAGGCCCATGGAGGTATCAACGGATTTGCCGTTCTTGATGGCGCAGACGGAACCGCCGTTGCCCAGGTGGCAGTTGATGATGTTCAGCTCTTCAACCGGCTTGTTCAGCTGCTTGGCAGCTTCCAGGCTGATGTAGTAGTGGCTGGTGCCGTGAGCGCCGTAGCGACGGATGCCGTTCTCTTTGTAGAGCTTGTACGGCAGGGCGTACAGGAAGGCTTCTTCCGGCATGGTCTGGTGGAACGCGGTATCGAATACGGCCACGTTCTTGTCAGCCAGCGCCGGGAATACGCGGCGAGCTTCACGGATACCGATCAGGTGAGCCGGGTTGTGCAGCGGTGCGTACGGAACGGCGGCTTCGATGCCGGCAATCACGTCTTCGCAGATGACAACGGAAGAGGTGAAGCGCTCGCCACCGTGAACAACACGGTGACCGATGGCGATCAGGTTCTTGGACAGTTCCGGATTGAGCGGCAGGATCTTGTTGACGATGAAGTCCAGCGCTTCCTGGTGAGCGGCACCCGCGCCCAGATCGGCACTGCCTTTCTCGCCATTCAGTTTCCACTTGATGCGGGCATCGTCGAGGTTGAAGCACTCGGCCAGGCCGGACAGCAGGTCATCACCGGTGGTTGCGTCAATGACGGCAAACTTCAGGGAAGAGCTGCCACAGTTAAGAACAAGAACCAGCTTACTCATGAATAAATCCTATCGCAGATTGGGTTGTGTAGGCGGATGCGTTGGACGCGGTGCGGCCAAAAACTTTCAACTTATCCTTATGAGGGTTGGCAATCTGTTGCTTGCCCCTTGTATAGTGATACAAGACCCGAAATCCAGACGTCCCTGACAGGTCAATAGCAAGAAGCTTTTGACGCAAAAATGGGCGTACAAAGGATAACCCGATTGTTGAAAAATAACAAAGTCATCCTCAACCTTTGTTACTTTGCATCAAATTTTGTCGAGGTTTTGCCGTTAGTACGTTCAAAAAGCGCTCGGAGGTAGTATGAGCATGAACATTTTTGGAACTAAGTTACAGCAAGGCCGCCATTATATGACGCTTTGGCCGCGCCGTCCCGAGCTCAATTCGATGTTTCCTGAAAATCGGGTGATCAAGGCGACCGAGTTCGCCCTCAAGGTGATCCCCGCACTGGCGGTGTTGAGCGTGATGCTGCAGTTCCAGTTTGGCGAGCTGCACTACTGGCCTTCTGTCATCACTTCCGTGCTGTTTCTGCTCAGTTTGCCGCTGCAGGGCTACTACTGGCTCGGCCAGCGTGCCGATACCCGATTGCCCCCGTCGCTGGCGAGCTGGTATCGGGAGATCAACGGCAAGATGAACGAGCAGGGTGGCCGCCGCCAGCTGGTTTCCCAGCCGCGCTATGAAGAGCTGGCCGATACCCTCAAGGCCGCCTTCCAGCAGCTCGATAAATCCTTTCTCTACGAATAACCCGTTTCAGATGCAAAAAGGCGCCAGTGGCGCCTTTTTTGTTGCGGTTGGTATGCGGATCAGGCCGCCAGCACCTTGCGGATCTCCTGGATGGAGAGCTTGTACTGACGTGGACACTGACGCCACACCTGCAGCATCCGCTGGTATTTGTCGCGCATGGCGATGTCGCTGGAGAGCTCGTCGCACGGGCACTTGAGCTCGGGGAAGCGCTTGTCCACCTCCAGCAGGAAGCAGACGTAGTCAGCCAGCTCACGCTCCTGGCTGCGGCTGTAGCCGTTGAACTCCAGCCGACTGGCGTTGATCTCGCCCTGATCGGCTGCATCCAGATTGCCCCATGAGATGGCCAGCGCGTGGTGCAGCTCCAGGGTGTCGATCACCTCTTGGCAGGTTGCCAGATCCAGATGGCCGAAGCTCTTCTCCAGCTCGAGGATCTGCAGGCAGTAGCCGCGCTCGATGATGGTGCTGGCGCGCTGGTAGACGTCCGCTTTCTCCGGATTGAGTTTCGCCAGAATTTCGTACTGGTTGCTCAGGATCAAACGTTCTGTGTTGCTCATGTTCATGGGATATCTCGCTGGAAGATGATTCTGGGGTCACGTTAACCCATATATAAAATGAATTTTTTGATCTGGGCGGGGGAGTTGGTGAGAAAAATCCGCTGGCAAGGGGCGGCTGACCAGACAAAAAAGGCCTGCATGGCAGGCCTTTCAATGACGCAGGGGAGGATTATCCCTTGAGGAAATCCAGTACCACCTGATGGTGATCGCTGGTTTTGAACTTGTCGAAGTGGTGGGCAATCTTGCCCTCTTCATCGATCAGGAAGCTCTGACGGTGAATGCCGTCATACTCCTTGCCCATGAACTTCTTCGGGCCCCAGACGCCAAAGGCATCGGCGACGGCGTGGTCTTCATCGGCCAGCAGGGTGAAGTTGAGCTGGTCCCGCTCTTCGAACTTTTTCAGCCGTTTGGCCGGATCCGGGCTGATGCCAAGCACCACCACATTGAGGGCGGCCAACTCGGCGTTCACATCGCGCAGGCTGCAGGCCTGGGTAGTGCAGCCGGGGGTCATAGCCTTGGGGTAGAAATAGACCAGCACCTTCTTGCCGCGCAGGCCAGCGAGGCTGACCTGATTGCCATTCTGGTCGGGCAGGGAGAAATCGGGGGCGGGGCTGCCAGCTTGTAGTGGTTGCATGGTGTCTCCTCGGGTAAAACGCCCTCAGGCGTGTTTGCGATTGACGGTAAACTCGAACGATTCGGCACCCAGTTGACGACAGAATTCGGCGAAGGCGGTTTGCGAACCTTCCACTTCACCCTCTCTGGCCAGATTGAGCTGAAAACTGATCTTCAGCAGGTTGAACGGCTGCTGCTCCAGGGTCATGGATTGCATCGCCTGAATGTTCCAGCCATGTTCGCTGAAGAACTGGGTGCACTGGCTTACGATGCCAGGCTCGTCGCGGATCAACAGGTCGGCACTGGCGCGGACGTCATACTGCAGGGACTGGTGGCGTTCGGTGCGTTTCATCATGGTGATGAGATCCCACTCCTGGCTACGCAGGGGCAGGCTGATTTCGAGTTGCATCATGCTGTTCCAGTCGCCCGAGAGCAGCATGATAAAGGTAAATTCATTGCCGAAGATGCCAAGGCGGCTGTCCACAATGTTGCAACCACAGCCACTGACGTGGCGGGTCACTTCATTGACGATGCCAGGCCTGTCCGTGCCGATGGCCGTTACGACCAGGTAGTGAGTCATAAATCTTCTCTCGTCCGTTATTTCGTTGCGAAAGCCGCGCTGGCAAGCCAACCCTCCGGCCCTGATGACCACTCCCTGAGGGACGCTGCCGACTTTCGTCCATTACTTTTTGTTCCGGATGGTATCACGGCTTGCCCCCTCTCTCCCTTGTTTTTCAAAGGGGGCAGCTTTACCATTACGCCCCTGAAAATCGGGAGAAAAGTCCATGTTACGCGGTAGTATTGTTGCGCTCGTTACCCCCATGCTGGCTTCAGGTGGGGTCGATTGGGCCAGTCTGGCCAAACTGGTCGACTATCATGTCAGCGCCGGAACCAGCGCCATTGTTGCGGTGGGTACCACAGGGGAATCGGTGACCCTGAGCGAGCAGGAGCATATCGCCGTCGTTGAAAAGACCGTTGAGTATGCCGCCGGACGCATTCCCGTCATCGCCGGTTGCGGCTCCAACAATACTGCCCATGCCATTGAATTGACCAAGCGACTGGCCAAAACCGGCGTGGTGGCGGGCCTCTCGGTGACTCCTTACTACAACAAGCCCACTCAGGAAGGTCTCTATCGCCACTATTGTGCGATCGCCGAGGCTAGTGGTCTGCCCCAAATTCTTTATAATGTGCCCGGTCGCACCTGTTGCGATCTCAAACCGGAGACCGTGGCCCGTCTGGCCAAGGTTCCCGGCATTATCGGTTTGAAAGAGGCAACCGGCGATTTGAGCCGCACCCCGCGGCTGCGCGAGCTGTGCGGGCCGGAGTTTGCTCTCTACAGTGGCGACGATGCCACTGGTTGTGATTTTATGCTGCAAGGTGGCGATGGCGTGATTTCGGTCACCACCAACATTGCAGCGGCCCAGATGGCCGACATGTGTCGTGCTGCGCTGGCCGGTGATGCCGGACAGGCGCATGACATCAACAATCTCTTGATGCCGTTGCACAAGACTCTGTTCTGCGAACCGAGCCCCACCCCGGTGAAATGGGCCTGTGCCCAACTGGGGTTGATTGCAACAGCCACCTTGCGCCTGCCGCTGGTTGACCTCACTCCCGAGGGCGAACAGCTGATGGCGCGAGCACTGACCACAGCGGAGTTGATGGCGAGTGTTTAAATCTAATGGAAAGGGAAATAGAGCCCGTCTGGTGCTGAGCGTTGCGACTGTGGCCGTCTTGGCCGGTTGCAGCACCCCCCAGGATCGCAAAATGGCCAACCGCGACTTCGGTTATGAAGATGCCCGCCTCGAGGGCCGCGCGTTCTTGATCCCCGCAGGATTGAGTGCCCCCACCTTCAACAGCCAGTACGATATTCCGCCGCTTCCCGAGAGCAGCCGTGAAGGTGCCCTCGGCGCCCAGGTCGATGTGCGCCCACCCGCTCAGCTGCTGACCGTGGTACCGGGCAGTCAGGTGGTGCAGAGCGCAACCGAACCGACCGTTGCTTTCTATGCCCTCAGCACCAGCCAGAGCGTGGAGCGCGATACCTGGTCGTTCCTGATGAACTTCCTGGCCAAATACAAGGTCACCACCGAGAAGCTGGATCAGCAGGATGGCGTATTGCAGACCGGCTGGTTTGACAACACGGTCGCTCTCGATGGCTGGGGTGAAGATGACGAAGACTTCAAAATCCGTCAGCGTTACCAGTTCACCGTGCGCAACGATGCCCAGCGCCACGCTGTCAATATGTCGGTCCGGGTACTGGATCACGAAGAGACCATCGACGGCGAGACCAGCAACAAGCTGACCCCTGCCGATGCCCAGCGCTATGCCGCGCGAGTGCTGAACCAGTTCTCTCTCTATTACGACAGCCAGCTGAAAGCCCGCGAGCAGCACAAGTCCAACGATGGCATGGGTCTGCAACTGGGTCTGGACAACAACGAACTGAGCGCCTGGATTGCCGAAGGCTCCTTTGATCAGGTGTGGCGTCGCCTCAACCAGGTACTGCCTGCTTACGGTTTCACCATCAAGGATACCCAGCAGTCACTGGGCTGGATCGACGTCGAGTACGAAGAGCCGGGTGCCGAGTTCTGGAAGGCGAAAGGGAGCGAGCCGTTCAAACTGGAGGAGGAGAAATACCGCTTCCAGCTTGGCGAAATGGCGGGAGGCAAGACCTCCATCACCCTGTTCGACAAGGACAAGAAGCCGGTATCGTCCGGGGTTATTTCCCAGATGTATATCAGCCTGTCCGAGGCGTTCGCCAAGGGGCTGGCCGATCAGGCAGCAGCAAAAGCAGAATAAATTCAGGGGCCTTGTGCCCCTGTTTTGTTATCAAAATCCCCCTGAAAACGCGGGGATTCCGAGCGGTTTTCGATGATGCGAGCCCCCTTGCCAGCCCGTTGCAAACAGAGCGCGCAGGTGAGGGACTCGCGATGTTTACCCCCCCACAAACAGGAAGTGTTATTAGCCATGAGTCTTGCAGATCAAGTATTGGCGGTGAATGACGATTTGCCGATCCGTACCGATAAACCTGTCCATTCCGGCAAAGTGCGCAGCGTCTACTGGTTGACCCCCGAAGACAGTGCCCGGCTCATAAAAGAGAAAGGCTATGATGTGCCGGCCGATGCGCCCCTCGCCCTCATGGTGATCAGCGATCGCATCTCGGCCTTCGATTGCATTTGGCAAGGTGAGGATGGCCTGAACGGCGTACCGGGCAAAGGGGCGGCGCTCAACGCCATCTCCAGCCACTGGTTCAAGCTGTTCAAGGAGAAGGGACTGGCCGACAGCCACATTCTGGATATTCCGCACCCTTTCGTCTGGATCGTGCAAAAAGCCCGTCCGGTGATGATCGAGGCGATTGCCCGCCAGTACATCACCGGCTCCATGTGGCGTGCCTACAAGGATGGCGAGCGCGAGTTCTGCGGCATCACCTTGCCGGAAGGGCTGAAAAAGGATCAGAAGCTGCCGGAGATCCTCATCACTCCGTCCACCAAGGGCGTGCTGAAAGGGCTGGATGGCGTGCCGGAAGCCGATGACGTCAACGTCTCCCGTGCCGATATCGAGCGCCATTATAAGGGCTTCAACTTCAGCAAGCCGGCCGACATCGACCGCTACGAAGTGCTGCTCAAAGAGGGCTTCAACGTCATCAGCGACGCGCTGGCCGGGCTGGATCAGATTTTCGTCGATACCAAGTTCGAGTTTGGTTATGTCCACGATGCGGCAGGCAACGAGAAGCTGATCTACATGGACGAAGTGGGCACCCCCGACAGCTCCCGTATCTGGGATGGCGCCGCCCTGCGCGACGGCCAGATTGTCGAGAAGTCTAAAGAGGGTTTCCGTCAGTGGCTGCTCAACCACTTCCCGGATCCGGACATCCTGCTCAACAAGAACCGCATGCCGGAACGTTTTGCCCTGGCCCGCGACAACAAGCTGCCGACCGAAGTGATGATGGATATCTCCAACACCTATGTCGGGATCGCCGAGAAGATTATCGGCCACAAGCTGGCGCGTTCTGCCAATCCCAAGCAGGAGATCATCGAGGTGCTGCGCGATCAGTACGGTCTGATCGACTAAGGGTTGCGCTCTTTTTTTGTCGCCAACAAACAAACGTTTGCTGATGGTGAAGGAGAGAGGCAGATAAACAGACGGGCCCCGCTATGGGGCCCATTTTTATTGCTGGTCTGGCGGCAAGCGAGCGGCGATTAGCCGTTGACCCTGAACACCTGGCCGGTCTGGATGCCCAGCACCGACTTCTTGTAGGCCTGCGCTACCTTGGCGGCGGGTACCGGTACGAAGCCCGGGAAGAAGTCAGCGTATTTGTCCATCGACTCCTCCAGCACGGTGGGGCTCACCACATTGATGCGCAGGCCGCGGGGTAACTCGCAGGCGGCCGCTTTCACAAAGTGATCGATAGCGCCGTTGACTGTGCTGGCGCTCACGCCCCAGTTGATCGGCTCCTCGCTCAGAATACCGCTGATCAAAGTGATGGAGCCCTTGTCAGTCAGATAGGGAATGGCGGCGCGGGTCAGGTTGATCTGGCCCATCAGCTTGCTCTCCAGTCCCACCTGCCACTGTTCGTCGGTCATCTCGGTCAGGCCGTTGAAGGCCACGCTGCCGCTGGCGACAACCAGTGCATCAAACTGGCCCAGCTTGGCGAACAGCGCCTTGATGGAGGCGGGATTGCGCATGTCGACCGTGGCATCGCCACGACTGTGGCCGACCCGGATCACCTGATGATCTTTGGCAAGCAGTTCACTGACTGCGGAACCGACGGTGCCGGAGGCACCCACAATCACAATTTTCATCTGCATCACTCCTGGTTGGAATGTATCGATTCTAGCGCAACAGAAAATGTGAAAAAGCGCGTAAAATAAACCCATTGTTTCCATATTGGAGCTAATGATGGATATCGCCCATCTGGCCAGCTTTTATGAGGTGGTGCTGCGCGGCAGTTTCTCGGCTGCGGCCGATATGCTGGGGGTCAGCAAGGGGATGCTGAGCCGCCACGTCAGCGCGCTGGAGTCCTCCCTCAATGCGCAACTGTTGCAGCGCACCACCCGCCGCCTCAGTCTGACCGAGGCGGGCAAGACCCTCTACCAGCAGGCGGGGGAGATCTTCGCGCTGGTTCGGCAGGCGGAGCAGGATATTCAGGCGCTGACCGAAGAGGATAGCGGAAGACTGCGTTTTACCTGCCCGGTCAGTACCGGCGATCGCATGGTGAGTGAGCTGCTGACCAGTTTTGCCGCGCTCTGCCCGGGGGTGGAGGTGGAGCTCAATTTCACCAACCAGATGGTCGACATGAGCCAGGGGGAGAACGACATCGCCCTGCGCGCTATGAACGAGGTGCCGGATAATCTGGTGGCCCTGCCGCTGGGGCGGCTCAAGGATGTGGTGGTGGCGAGCCCCGCACTGGTGGCGCGCGAGGGGAGTCCTACCACGCCCTATGAGCTGAGCGGGCGCAACTGTCTGTTGCAGGGGCACAATCCGGCCTGGGAGCAGTGGCACTTTATCTGTGAGGGGGAGGAGGCCCACATTCTGGTGCAGGGCAAGGTGCGGGCCAACCACTACAGCACAGTGCTGCAACTGGCGCGCGCCGGTATGGGCTATGCCAAGTGCCCGCTAATGCTGGTGGAATCGCTGCTGACGGCAGGAGAGCTGGTGACTGTGCTCGACGAGTGGCAGAGTGGCCTGCATCAGCTCCATGTGCTGCATGCCCAGCAGCGACGGGTGCCGCGCAAGATCCGGCTGTTCAAGCAGGTGCTGGCGCAGTGGTTTGCCGAGCGACCCCACTACCTGCTCTGAGCGGCGTTATTTTTCTGTCATCTTCGGCTGCTACCCTGCGCCCATCATCGGCATCAGGAAGATCAGCGGGAATGAAGAATAATAGAGGGTTGACCGGGTTTGTGCTGCTCTGTGCAGTGTTGGGGGCAGGCAGTGTGCAGGCCATGGTGGACGTGAAGGTGCCGGAGAATTTCCGCATCCTCGCGGTGAGCAACGGCACCTTGCAAGACGAGCAGCATGCCACCCTGGCGGATGGCGAGCAGCAACTGCTGGTGCGCTTCGAGGGGGTGATCCCCAGTCGCAGCAGCAGCGAGAATGATCGGCAGGTACGCTCCGAGCCGCAGGTGGTGCGCTATCAGGGCAGCAATCAGCATTTGCAGCTGACGGCCAGCGTACCGGGAGACGAGCGGGGGATGCAGGCGTATGCCAAGGCTCCTGTGGTAGCGCTGCAGGAGAATGGCCGCGCGCTTGCCATCCTGCAGGATGTGCTGGTGACCAGCGGCATGCTGCTTGGGGTGGATTGGAGCGGCAAACTGGCTGAATACAACCGCAGCGGCGGCAAGGCGGCGCTGACGGCCGTCGCTGTGACTACACAACCAACGGCTACGCTATCCGGTGGGGGGCAACCCGTTGTGGCAGCCAGCGAGCTGGAAGGGCAGTTGCAGCAGCTGTTCCTCCAGGCAGATCCGGCCCTGCGCAAGCGCTTTATCGGTTGGGCCGTGCCACAGCTTTAAGTTTTCTGCCCGTTGCAGTAACGTGGACAACCTTTTTCAGGCGCTCTGTTCATCGTACTCAACGAGGTTTTCATGTTTGAATTGCATTCACGCCTGCAGGCAGATACCCGGTGGCTCGGGGATCTGCCCCTCTGCCGTGTCTTGCTGGCCAAAGACAGCCAGTATCCCTGGCTGATCCTGGTACCGCGAGTAGCCAACCTGCGCGAGATCCATCATCTGGCACCGGAGCAGCAGCAACAGCTGATGCAGGAGTCCTGCGCCGTCGCCGCCCTGATGGAGCAGGCCCTCAGTCCGGACAAGATCAACATAGGGGCGCTGGGCAATCTGGTGCCACAGCTGCACATTCACCATGTCGCACGTTTCGCCACCGATGCTGCCTGGCCCGGCCCCATCTGGGGGGCTCATCCGATCGTGCCTTATGAGCCACAGGTGCTGGCGCAGCAGGCCGACAGATGGCGTGACCGGCTCGCCAAGCTGAGCGGTTTTACCCCTGCGGCTGCTGATAACGGCGTCAACTGAGAGGCGTGTCGCTATTTCAGTCTTCGGGCCGCGCCATCTGTTAGAGTTATGGTATAGATAAGCCCATTCTCGATGTTCAGGAAGGTCCCATGATAGTGACAAGAGCCGATGATGACGTCGTGTTGACGACTGAGGATGTACTGCTCAGCCTGTGCAACTCGGTGACCGATGTGTTGAGTGCCGCGACCATGAGTCAGGTGCGGTTTTCCGGCATGGTGCAGCGGATCAGCAAGACCTGCCTCAAGCCGGATATCGGCTGCTTCGTGCTGTTCGATGGCGGTTTTTCCGGTCTGGTGGTGATCAACTTCTCCGCCGCTGCCGCCATGGAGTTGTACGAGAGCTACATGCTGAGCATGGGGCTCTCCAAGGAGGATCTCGCCATCTCCCATACCTCTGACGAGGTGAGCAACGTGATGGGCGAACTGATGAACCAGATCGTTGGCAGCTTTACCGTCAAGGTGGGCCGGGATTTGCAGACTCACATTACCCAGAACCAGCCGAAGATGCTGGCCCTCAACAAGCAGGTGATGCTGAGCGTCGATACCAATCTTGACAGTCCGGAGTCCCGCCGCGTCACTTTCTTCACCGCCCGCAACAACATCTTCTATCTGGAGCTGGCGATGGACAAGACCGAGTTTATTCGCATTCACAATGAGGGGATGGAGCACGAGGAGCTGGATCCTGACGCCCTGATCGCCCAAGCCAAGCAGGATGCCGCCAAGCCGGCCCCGGCAGCCGCTGCGCCAGCCAGTAATGATCACGATGATCTGCTCGACTCTTTGGGTATTTGAGGCAAATGCCGGATAGCAACAAGGCCACCTTCGGGTGGCCTTGTTGTATCGGTGCTCACAACCGTTATTAGAAGTTGTAGAGCAGGCCGGTGTTGAACATCACCGATTCAGAATCGTAGAAGTTGATGTCGGAATCGGACTTGGCGTAGCCAGCGGTAAAGGTTGCCGAGAGCGGTGCAATACCGAACAGGCGGTGCCAGAAGAAGGTACCGGTCAGGGCAAACTCGTCGGAGTCGGCTTTTTTGTTACCAAAGTCAGGGATTGGGTTGGCTTCATCATATTTGGTCTGACCCAGATAGAGGTTGCTGACGAAGGACCACTGGGATGCCCGCTTGCCGTAGGTCAACTGGAGGCCGTTGCTCTTGTAGCTCTGGGCGCTGCCGTCCAGGTCAGCCTGACGGTGGATGAAAGCCGGCTCCAGCACCTGACCGGCTGCCAGCTGCCATTTGTAGGAGAGGTCGAGGGCGTGGATCTTGCCGTTGCGATCCAGCTTGGCCGCCGTGTCGGCACCATACTGGCTGCCACTGCGCTCTTCATCGACTTCGATGTTGCGGGTGGTCAGGCTGCCGAAGAAGTTGCTGCCCCAGATATTGTCCCAGGCGAAGCGCACCCCTTTTGACTTGATATCGGTCGACTGGCGATCGACGCTTACGGCGAAGGGATCGCTCCACTGCTCGGTTGGCATGGCATTGAAGACCACGGAGCCGGCCACTGTGCCCTTGTTGCTCATCTCCTGGCGGATACCGAGTTGCTGGGTGAAGTCGAAACGGATGGCATCCTGGATCAGGTTACCGAGGAAGACCTGGGTGCGGGTATCGGCAAAGGTGTAACGGATATCTGCGTTGAGCAGCGGGGCGACGGCGGAGCTGCTCTCTGCACTGCCCAGTCCGCTCAGTCGACGATTTTCGTCGTCACCGCTGTAAAAGTTGGATTCGTAATTGATGACGTTGACGCCGCCAAGCAGGAAACCGGACCAGCCCGATTCGTTGGGAATGGTTCCCAAATCCGCATATGCACTATTTGCGACCAGCAGGCCCAGACCAAGCAGGGTAGTGTTGCGCATCAGATAACTCCTAAATTAAACGCGTTTAAATTACCAGGTGGGCGATTATAGGGGGCCACCCTTAATGGCAACTGACAGAATTTCATCAAATATCCTAACTCACTCATTTCACTAGGCGAATCGTTAATTAATTGTGCGAGATAAGAAGAGTTCAATTCTCTGTGCTGGTATTCTGTTCGCGGATATGGGGGAGAAAATAACAAGATGAAGCAGATTAAATCCTGGGCACAATATTACGTCGATCTGATGACCAAGCTGGGACTGGTGCGCTTCAGCATGTTTCTGGCGGCTGGCATCATAGTGCTGGCTGTCGCCATCCAGATGGGGGTGACCCTGTTCCTGCGCGGCAATATTGATGTGATCGACTTCGTGCGCTCGGTCTTCTTTGGCCTGCTGGTGACCCCCTGGGCGGTCTATTTTCTCTCCATCGTGGTGGATCAGCTGGAGGATTCCCGTCAGCGATTGAGCCGGATGGTGCGCAAGCTGCAGGATATGCGCGAGCGGGATCTGGAGCTCAACAGTCAGTTGCAGGAGAACATCAGTCGCCTCAATGCCCAGATTGCCGAGACCAACCGGGCCGAGGCACTGCGTCTGCAGGCCATCGAGGATCTCGAGAACGAGGTGTTCCAGCGGGAGAAAGCCCAGCTTCATCTGGGGGAGCGTACCGCTCTGCTGCGCTCTTTTATCGACTGTTCCCCGGATCTGGTCTACTACCGCAATGAGGATGAGCAGTTCTCCGGTTGCAACCGCGCCATGGAGGAGCTGACCGGCAAGGCGGAGAGCGAGCTGATTGGCCTCACACCTTTCGATGTCTACAAGCAGGAGATTGCCAACAAGGTGGTGGAGACCGACAAGCAGGTCTTTGCCAGCAATGAGCCCCTCACCTATGAACAGTGGCTGGAGTATCCCGATGGCCGCAAGGCCTACTTCGAGCTGCGCAAAGTGCCCTTCTTCGATCGCTTCGGCAAGCGGCTGGGCCTGCTCGGCTTTGGGCGCGACATCACCGAGCGCAAGCAGTATCAGGACAAACTGGAGAAGGCGAGCCGCGACAAGACTACCTTTATCTCCACCATCAGCCACGAGCTGCGCACCCCGCTCAACGGCATCGTGGGCTTAAGCCGGATGCTGATGGATACCCCCCTCGATCCCAAGCAGCACCAGCAGCTCAAGACCATTCACCTGAGTGCGGTGACCCTTGGCAATATCTTCAACGACATCATCGATTTGGACAAACTCGATCGGCGTCGCCTCGAAATTGCGCCGACCCGCATCGATCTGCCTGCCTTCCTCGACGAGCTGGAGACCCTGTCGCGCATTCAGGCGGAGCAGAAGGGGCTATATCTGCATTTCGATCGCGATGGCGACATGCCGCAATTCGTGATAGCCGACGGTACCCGTCTGCGTCAGGTGCTGTGGAATCTGGTGGGCAATGCGGTCAAGTTTACCGACGAGGGGGGCGTCACCGTGCGCTGCCTCTCTCATCCTGCCGACGAGCCGGGCAAGCTGGCCCTGCACTTCGAGGTGGAGGATACCGGCATCGGCATCCCGCGCGCCCAGCAGGAGAAGATCTTCGCCATGTACTATCAGGTGCAGGGCAAGAAACACGCCACCGGCACCGGTATTGGCCTCGCGGTCTCCCGTCAGCTGGTGCAGGCGATGGGCGGCCAGCTCTATGTGGACAGTGAGCCGGGCGAAGGCTCCTGCTTCACCGCCGAGCTGGAGGTAGCTTGCGCCGAGCCAGTGCCGCAGGAGCAGGAGGAGGAGATGCCCTCCCTCGATATCCTGCTGGTGGAAGATGTGGAGCTCAACGTGACGGTGGCCTGCGCCCTGCTGGGCAAGTTGGGTCATCAGGTGCAGGTGGCACGGGATGGCACCCAGGCGCTGGCGATGGCCAATCCGGATGATTTCGACCTCATTCTGCTCGATATCCAGCTGCCGGACATGACCGGCTTCGATGTGGCGAAAACCCTGCTGGAGCGTTATGGCGACAGCCTGCCGCCCATGGTGGCACTAACGGCCAACTCTACCGGCGATCGCCAGTATTATCTGGAGCGCGGGATGCGGGATGTGATCAACAAACCGCTTGGCTCGAAGGCTGTGCGGGAGGTGATTGGCCATCTGTTTGCCGGTTTGGCCGAGGATGAAGCGGACGAGCAAGCTGATGCGGGCAATCAGGATGCCCTGCTGGATATTCCCTTCCTCACTGATTATGCCGATACGGTGGGCAAGCCGGTGCTGCTCTCCAGCGTCGAGCTGTTCGAGAAGATGATGCCGGACTACATGGCGGTGCTCGACTCCAACATGATCGCCCGGGATCAGGCGGGGGTGGTGGAGGAGGCGCACAAGATAAAAGGGGCGGCAGGCTCCATTGGCCTGCGTCGTTTGCAGCAGACGGCTCAGCTGATCCAGAGCCCGGATCATCCCGCCTGGTGGGAGAACGTGGAAGACTGGATTGAGACGTTGCGCCGGGAATATCCGGGCGATATCGCCCGGCTGCGGCGCTGGTTGCTGTCTTGAGGCTGGAGGTTGTCTTGAGTCTGATGGAAGTGGCTGGCAAGGAGCTGCAAGATGTATAGCCGTTTGATTACCCCTGCGCGCATCCACCCTTGGGGGGACGAGGATTTGCTGGAGGCGACCGAGCAGGATCGCGCCCGTATCGTGCAGGCGGCGCCGGTGCGCCGGTTGCAGCAGAAGACCCAGGTCTTTCCGCTCGATGTGAAGGCCTCGGTGCGCAGTCGCCTCACCCACTCGCTGGAGGTGCAGGAGACCGGTCGCCAGATCAGCCGCCGTATTCTGGCCGCCTTGCCAGCCGGGATGGTCTGCGAAGGGGCCTTTATCAATCTGGTGGAGATGTCCTGCCTGCTTCATGACGTGGGCAACCCGCCGTTTGGCCACTTTGGCGAGCAGGTGATGAGCCAGTGGCTCGGCGAGATGCTCGATCCCCTCTATCAGCAGGCGCTGGCGCAGCCCCCCTCGACCCAGTGGGCTGAGCTGCGTCAGGATCTGCAACTGTTTGATGGCAACGCCCAGAGCTTGCGGCTGGTGCACAGTCTGCACGAGCTCAATCTGACGCTCGGGCAACTGGCGGCGCTCTGCAAATACCCGCAGCAGCCTCAACCCGGGGTGAGCTATGGCCAACATCATGGCTGGAGCAGCAAACGGGGCATCTTCTTTAGCGAGCAGCCGCTCTACCGTGCCCTCGGCCAGAGTCTGGGATTGGCCCCAGGATGCCGTCATCCGCTGGTCTACATCATGGAGGCGGCCGATGATATCTCCTACTGCATCGCCGATCTGGAAGATGCGGTAGATCGGAGGATCCTGACTCTGGGTGAACTGCTGGCGGCACTGCGAGCTGCTGACCAGAGTGACTACATGGGCACCTTGCTGGATGACGCGCTTGCCAGTGGTCGGGGCTTTTTCCCCCATTTTCGCCAGCAACTTACCCGGGATCTGGTTGCGCTGGCGGCGCAGAGCTATGTCAGCGAACATCAGGCCATTTTGCAGGGCTCCTATCCGCAAGCACTGCTGCATGGTCAGGCGCCGGCGGCGCGGGTGCTCGACATCCTCAAGCAGGTGGCCCGCGAGCTGGTCTTTATGCGCCCCGAAGTGGAAGCGCTTGAGCTGGAGGGGTATGCGGCGCTGCGCGGGGTGCTGACCAGTTATGCCTGTCTATTGGCGCTGCCAGCGCCACAGTTTGCTCGCCTGCTGGCCGGGGAGGGGAGTCAGGCGCTGTTCTTTGCGCGCCGTCTCTATCACCGCCTCTCGGCCCGCCATCTCAAGGCCTATCGATTGGCGATCGCCACCCCGGATCAGCGTTTTGCCTGCCAGAACGAGCAGGAGTGGTATTACCGGGTGCGGTTGCTGCTCGATTATGTCAGCGGCATGACGGATACCTATGTACTGGAAGAGTACCGGCTACTCTCGGGGATCTGATGTGCTGGCATCGTTGCCAGACGGACAGCATAAAATGCCGTAAAAACGTTTAAAAAGGAGCCGCAAGAGGCTTGTTTTAAATTCGGATATTTTTTAGACTTCTGCAACCTGTTCAACTTTTACTCGGTAAGGAGATGAAAATGCAACATCTGATGCTCAATTTTGCATTCTCTCGCGGCACTGCGTGCGGCGTGAAATCTCGTGCTCTTTTACCGCGTGGCGTAAACAGGTAACCCCTGTCTTTTTATCACCCGCGGTTCGTCCCGCAGGGTGATATCCACTTTCTCCGGGAGAACCGCATGTTCAACTGGAGAATGTCATGTCTATCGAACTGGTTTTACTGCGCAGTGTTGAATCCCTGGTCCAGAGAAGGATTGCCCGGGTCGAGCGTCGTCTCGCCGTGGTCAATCTGTCACCTGCCCTGCTGAAAGATATTGGTCTGGAAGGGTTTGAAGGACAGATCGCCCATATCCGCGAAAGCGAGTATCAAACCGGCTTTCGGCTCGGGAATCGAATAACCTGATCCATAGGGGAGGGTAAACGCTCTCCCCGTGGTGACGTGGCAGGCGTAATGCCTGCCATTTTTGTGTTTGCAGGTTGATTTTTTATTCACTTTTCTGTGCCCCGGCACTATCCTCTCTGCCCCGTTTGTGACAGATGCGTATGTTTTCTCGCCTTGTTCCGCCAGGATCGGCAAGATTAGATATGGTGGCCTATCTGTTTTACTCATCAGGACAAGACTTCATGTCACTCTTTCGTCAGCTTTTTCTCCCCCTGTTGCTGCTGCTTTCCGGCCTGCCTGCTGTTGCTGTTCCCCAGTTGGAAAAGGCAGTGGCGGACCACCAGAGTGCGGTTGATGAAGAGTTGGTGGTCGGGGTGCCCCGTGGTGGTTATCCTCCGTTCCTCTATGAACTGCCCAATCAGCGCTATGCCGGTCCGCTCAAGGAGCTGGCCTCGCGTATTGCGGCAGAAATGGGGGTCTCCCTGCGCTATGTCTCCTACAACTCCTATGTGGATGCCCGTGGTGCGCTGAACAGACGCCAAGTTGATGCCTTGATCGGGGTCGAGCTCGATGCGCTCGAGCTGGAGGGGATGAATCATATTGGCTATCTGGGCTCCTACGCCCGCGCCATCTTGATGCGCCATCCGGATCAACGTTTGACCCTGGAACAGGCGCGCAAGCTTCGCTGGGTCTGTATTCGCGGTTTTGGCAGTTGCAATGAGCTGGCGCGACTGGGGATGCCTCATGTGACCGAGCTGGAGAGCCGTGACGAGGCGACCTATATGGTCAAACTGGGGGCGGCCGATGCTTATCTGGCTCTGGGGCCGATCATTGCCATGGAGATGGAGCGGTTGCCTGAGTCGATGGGGATTGTGATCCCGGACTGGATCCCCGGTAGTGCATTGACCATTGCAACCAGTACCCATGACCCGGCGCTGACGGATCGCATCTGGCAGGCCTACCAGCGGATCCCGGTGGCTGATGCCCGGTTGCGGCTGAATCAGGAAGACAGCCGTTTCAAGGCGGGTTTGTTGCTGGAACCAGACGAGGTAGCCTGGTTAAAGAAGAAGAGCAAGGTGGTCAGGTTTGCCGTTGCGCCGTCGTTTGCCGGTATCAGCGAGATTGATGACGAAGGGGTGTTGCACGGCTATGCGGCAGATTTGATGAAGTTGTTGAGTCTGCGCTCGGGGATCCGCTTTGAACTTGAGCCGACCAGCACCTGGCAAGAGTCTCTGGCTCTGCTGAAACAGCACAAGGTGGATCTGATCCCCCTGATGACACCGCTCAGGGATCGCGAGGCATTTGCCTCCTTCAGCTCCTCCTACCTTAAATTCGACAGCTATGTGGTATCCCGGCGCGGCGCACGCCCGTTGAAGTCGCTGGCGGAGCTGAAAGGGCGCCTGATTGGTGGCGTGACCGGTTCTTATGAAGCTTCTCTTATCAGCGCCCATGGTGGCAACGTCATTGAAGTGGGCAAGGATACCGAGCTGCTTACCCTGCTTGATACGGGGAAAGCCGAGTATGTGCTGTTGACCATGACCAATCTGGGGCAGCAGGCCATGAAGGGCTTCAACGAAAAGTATCAGGTGGTGCTGAGCTCCCCCGAGTTTTCCGTGCCCATCAGCATGGCCGTTGATATCAGGCAGCCCGAGCTGCTGCGGATCATGGACAAGCTGTTGCTGACCATCACGGATGAGGAGTGGCAACTGCTGGAGCGGCGCTGGCTCAATGTTTCGGTAAATGTCGAATCCGATTACAGCCAGTTCTACAAGTGGCTGGCGCTGGGCGGAGTGGCCTTGTTGACCTGCGGTCTGCTGGTGATGTTCTGGGCCCGCAGCCTGCGTCGCCAGATTGCGCAGCGGAAAATCGCAGAGAGCAAACTCAACGAACAGTTGCTGTTTGTACAGACCCTGCTCAACTCATTGCCGACCATGGTGGCATTGCGCGACAGCGAGCAGCGTATAACCCTCTGCAACCGGGCTTATCGCGATGCCTTTCTCGTTGATGTCAATGGCGAGGCGCTTGACGACCTGCAAAGCATCCCCGAGCCCCTGCGTGCGAGCGTGCTGGAAGAGGAGCGCAGGATATGGCAAAGCGGCCAGGAGCTGGAGGGGGCCGGCAATAGCTTGCGTGCCGATGGCACCCCTTTTCATGTTATCTATGCCAAGCGCCCTTACCGGGACCCCGATGGCAACATGCGGGGTGTGCTGACAGTGCTGACCGATGTCAGCCGTATCAAGGAAGCCGAGGAGCGTGCTCGTCAGGCTGAAACTCGCCTGACCCAGATCACCGACAGCATGCCCGGCGTAGTCTACCAGTATCTGTGGCTGGGGCCGGGCAAGGGACGCTTTCTTTATGCCTCTCAGGGGGCCAACGAGATCCTGGGGGTATCTCATCAGGATTTATTTAACGCTGAATCGGGTGGTGAGGTATTTGGCTTTACCGAACAGGCCCTGCAGGAGTTTGTCAGCAAGGTGGCCAACCATGCCGAGACCCTGGCCCCCCTCGATCTGGAGGTCAAGGTGGAGCGCCCTGACGGGGATCGCTATCTGCAGGTACGCGGCAATTTTGTCCGTCAGGAGCAGCAGGCGCTGATCCTCAACGGGGTGATTCAGGACATCACGGCCCTCAAGCAGCAGGAGCATGAGCTGCGCGAGGCACGTGCTTATGCCGAGCAGGCGATGCAGGCGCGCAGCCGCTTTCTGGCCACCATGAGCCACGAGTTACGCACCCCCATCTCCGGCATGCACGGCATGCTCGAGTTGTTGCAAATGAGCGAGCTCAACGACGATCAACGTTACATGGTGCGTAATGTGGTCACCTCGACCAACAACCTGCTCTATCTGGTCAACGACATACTCGATTTCTCCAAGATCGAGGCGGGTCAGTTGCAACTGCATTGTCAGGTCAGCCGGTTGCAGACGGTGATCTGCGATGCGATCCGTGGCCACGCTACCCTGGCCCATAGCAAGGGGCTCAACGTGACGCTGGAGTGGGGCCAGCATGTACCTGATTGGGCCGATATCGACGGGGTACGGGTCGGTCAGGTGATCTCCAATCTGCTCAACAATGCGGTAAAGTTCACCGAACAGGGGGAGGTCTCCATCCGGGTCAGCTACCTGCGCGATCAGCTTGCTATCAGTATCCGCGATACCGGTATCGGGATTGCCGAGGAGAAACAGGCATTGTTGTTCACTCCGTTTGAGCAGGTGGAGTCCGACATCAATCGCCGCTTTGGTGGTACCGGGCTGGGGCTGGCAATCTGTGATCAGCTGGTGCGCAAAATGGGGGGCGAACTCACCCTGACCAGCAAGGCGGGAGAGGGATCCCGTTTCCGCTTTACCGTGCCGCTGACCAACCCTCAATGGGATGCGCCCCCGCTGGCTGGCACCGAATGGTGGTTTTTCAGCGCCGATGCCAGCCTCGAGGCGGCCATGCGGCGGTTGGGCGCCAAGCTAAGGCATCTGGATGCCAGCCAGCTCAACCGCTCACTGGAAGGGTTGCTGCTGGCTGATCAGCTGTGGTTGGAGCAGGCCCTCGGCGGTGAGTGGCAGGGATGGTTGCAGCATGTCTCATTGAGAGGGATCATATCGTCACCGAACGAGGCCCTTCGCGGCCGGATCGGCGGTCAGTTGTGGTGGCGATTGGGGCTCTCTCCTCTCTACCCGGATCTGCTGCTGGAGAGTTGTCTCGAACTGCTGCAGGAACGGGTCGCCCCGGTTCTGCCTGCGCTGGCCGACAAGCTGGGAGGACGGGTGCTGGTGGCCGATGATCATCCGGTCAATCGCGCCCTGCTGGCACGACAACTGGCTATCCTCGGAATTGAATCCCAGGTAGTGGAAGATGGCGAGAAGGCGTTGCGGGCCTGGCAGGGGCAGCCATTCTCCCTGTTGCTGACCGATTGCCACATGCCGGTGATGGACGGCTATGCCTTGACCAAGGCGCTGCGGGCTGCGGGCGTGACGGCGCCCATTATTGGGGTGACGGCGGATACCTCGGAAGAGGCCCATGCCCGTATGGTGGAAGCGGGAATGAGTGACATGCTGTTCAAGCCCTACCCGCTGGATACCCTGCGCCAGCTGCTGGCACACTGGCTCGCTGAGTCGGTACCGGCGGGTGGTACAGCGGTGACGGCGGTCGATGATGTGCTGGCCGTTCAGGCTGAACGCTGGTTGACCCTGTTTGGCGATGAGCCGACGGCGCGGGCGATGGCGGCGGAATATCTCGACTCCAATCGTCAGGATGGGGCTCATATGATGGCTGCGCTGGCTTGCCATGATTTCAGCGTACTGGTAGAAACTGCCCACCGGATCAAGGGGGCAGCCCGCATGGTCGGGCTGCAGGAGCTGGCCACACAGGCTGCCAGGCTGGAGTCGGCTGCCAGATTGAAGCAGCTTGAGGAACTGGATGAGCTGACCAGCAAGGTGCAGCTATTGATGACGGCGATCGCCCACGACATTGGATTATGGCTCGATGAAAAAAGCACAACATGAGTTGGTCATTATGGTCGTGGAAGACCATGGATTTCAGCGCAAGGCGCTGCTGCACCAGGTCCGCAGCCTGGGTTACCAGAATCTGCTGGAGGCGGCCGATGGTGCCGAGGCGCTGGTACTGAGCCAGCAACACGCCGTCGATATCCTGTTTTGCGACCTGCGGATGCCGGGCATGGATGGCATGGCACTGCTGCGCCGCCTGTCACTGGGCGGTTTTCGCGGGGGGATTATCCTCTCCAGCGCCCTTGAAGACGATGTGGTGGAGGCCGTGTTGCGGATGAGTGCCGCCTATGGCTTGCAGGTGCTCGGCCGCATAGAGAAACCCTCTACCCAGCAGCAGCTCAAGCTGCTGATCGATGCCTGGTCACCCCGGGAGGAGCCTGCCAGGGAGGAGGAGGGGCACAGGATCGGCCTGGATGAGTTGTGCCGTGCACTCGAGCAGGATCAGTTGCTGCCCTGGTATCAGCCCAAGGTGAGCTTTGCCTCCGGCGAGTGGGTCGGGATGGAGGCGCTGGCCCGCTGGCAGCACCCGGAGTACGGCCTGATCTCTCCGGGGCGTTTTATTCCACTGGCGGAGCGCAACGGACTGATCGATCAGTTGACTGAAGTGATCATCGGCAAATCCCTTAGTGATGGTCACTTGTGGGAAGAGACCGGACTCTCGCTCAATCTGTCGATGAACCTCTCCACTACCTCGCTGATCGAGGGCGATCTGTGCAATTCCCTGATCAATCAGTGTCAACGCTGGAGCATCAACCCCGAGCTTATCACCCTGGAGGTGACCGAGAGCGCCTTTGTACAGGATCTGGGCAAGTCGCTGGAGGTGCTGACCCGGCTGCGGATGCACGGCTTTGGCCTCGCCATTGATGATTTTGGTACCGGCTACTCCTCCATGCAGCAACTGGCGCTGCTGCCCTTTACCGAACTGAAGCTGGATCGCTCCTTTGTCGACCGCTGTTTTGAAGACCCATCCCGTCTGGCCATTATCGAGTCCAGTATCGAGCTGGCGCGCAAGTTGGGCCTCAAGTCGGTGGCTGAAGGGGTAGAGGATGAGCAGACCTGGCGGTTGCTGGCAAAGTTGGGCTGCGATGTTTGTCAGGGGTTCTTCTCTGCCAGACCGATGCCACGCAGCGAGTTGCAAGAGTGGCACCGGGCTTGGCAAGATAGATTGCCTACACTGATATCTATCTGATTCTGTTGGCTGGATCCCTCCGTTTGAACAAGGATGTTCATGAAAATCTCAAGCAAGTTGCTGCTCAGCTTCGGTTTTATCAACCTGCTGATCCTGCTCTCCTCCGCGCTGGTCTATTACCGGCTGACCCAGATCAATCAGGCCCAACACACCCTGTTGGAGCAGGCGCTGCCCGCTCTGCAGCGGGATGAGGCGAGCCAGAAAGCACTGGTGGCCACCGTTTCTGCCCTGCGTGGCTATCTGATCCTCGGCAAGGATCCGGCTCAGGCTTCCCGCCTCAAGCTGGAGTGGGAGTCGGCCTGGCAGGCCATCGCCCATCAGGCCTTCAGCCCGGCGCTCGCCAAGTCTCTCGAGACCTTCAAAAGCCATCAGGAGAAGGTGTGGACCATAGCCCAGAGCGAAGAGAATCTGCCCGCTCATACCCTGATGTTGCAGGAGGCGGGTCCGCTGGCAGAGGCGGCGCTCGATCAGCTGCAATCCTTTGCCAATGAAGAAGTTGGCACTCCGCAGGATCAACTCGCGGGCGATCGTCGCATGTTGCTCAAACAGGTGGGAGATGCCTACAACAGCCTCGCCAATTCCCTCTCCGCCCTGCGGGATTTTCTTATCTCAGGCGATCCCGAATACCGCAGCAAATATCAGGATTACTACCAGTTTCATCAGCAGCGAGTGGCTGAGGTGAAACAGCAAGCCGCGCTCTTTACCGAGACCCAGCGCAGTCTCTGGCAGCTGTTTGAAGAGATGGCGACCCCCTTCTCCGAGCTGGTGGGGCAGGTGATCGAGAAGCGCCAGGCGCCGGATTGGGATCAGGCCAACTACCTGATGGCCACCGACATCGAGCCGATGCAGTCCAGCCTCAGCGAGCAGTTGGTCCAGCAGGTGGGGAAAACCCGTGCCGAGGTGGATCAGATTTCGGCGCAGATGACCGGAGCCGGGAGGGCTATCAACCAGACTCTACTGTTGGCTACCTGCAGCGCCATCGTGCTTGGCATGCTGGTCGCCTGGCTCTTTAGCCGTCGTCTGACCCGTGACATTGCCAGTCTGGTGATCCGGGCGGGGCTGGTTGCGGATGGTCGGTTGGCGGCCGAGCCCTTGCCGATAACGGGTCAGGATGAGCTGGGTGGATTGACTGGCTCCATCAACCGGATGTCTGCCCAGTTACGTGATCTGGTCGGCGAGTTGCAGGGCGCAGTGGGACAGGTTGAAGAGGCCTGTCTTGATGTGGGCAACACCACCAGAGCCATAGTGGCGGATCTGACGGAGCAGGATCAGCGGGTCGATGCGGTGGCGGCGGCTATCGATCAGATGTCGGTGAGTGCTCGTGATGTGGCTGGCAACATTGCCGGTGTGGCGGATGGTGCCCATCAGGTGAAGCAGCAGACCCGTCAGGGAGAGGCCGCGCTGGCACGAATGAGCGATACCATGCAGCAGATTGCCACCATGATTGGGCAGGCCAACGAGGCCATGGGGCTGTTGGAGCATCAGAGTGAACAGGTGGGGCAGATCACCGAGGTGATCGCCACCATTGCGGAGCAGACCAACCTGCTGGCCCTCAATGCGGCGATCGAGGCGGCACGGGCAGGTGAGCAGGGGCGCGGTTTTGCGGTGGTGGCCGACGAGGTACGCCAGCTGGCGACCCGCACCCATCAATCAACCGCCGAGATCAGCCAGACTATTGCGGCCATCTCCCAGCAGACTCGCCAGACGGTAAGTACCGTCAGCAGCGGTACCCGGTTGGTAGATCAAGGGCGGGATGCTGTTGGATTGGTGACCGATACCCTGAGTGCCATGAACCAGCTGGTTCAGTCGCTGTCGGGCCAGCTGGAGGCCATTTCGGTGGCAACCGAGCAGCAGTCGCGGGTGGCCGCCGAGGTATCCGGGACGGTCGACGACATTGCCGCGCTCAGTCGGCAATCCTGTCAGCGTAGTCAGCAGGGGGAGGAGATCGTAGCCAGACTGGCTGGCGATACCGGCAAGCTGAAGGCGGTCATCGCCCGCTTTGATCTTGATGCGTGAGAAGGCGGGATCATCCCGCCATTGCTATTGCCATTCACCGGGCCGTCTGGCCCATGGGCTTAGTCCAGACGTCTGAAGGTGTGGTTGTCGAAGCTGCTGGTAGTCTCCCGGTTGAGCAGGCTGACCAGCAAAATCGCCCGTTTCTCCCCATCCGGTTCCATATAGATGGCCTCAAAGCCTGCCAACGGCCCCTCTTCAATTAGCACCTTGTCGCCCGAGCAGGGCAGGTTAGCGTAGCTGGCTCTCGCCTCGTCGCTGTCATCGCGGCTCATCAGTTGATAGACCAGCTTGCTGCTGATTGGGGTCCATTCACTACCAAAGTGGATAATCCGGCTGATGCCGCGGGTCGATTTCAGGGTGACAGGTGTCACCTCTTCCAGATCGACAAAGATAAACAGATAGTTGGGGAACATGGGTTCCCGTACCGGAACTCGCTTGCCCCGGCGCAGCTTCTCGATCTCCACCATGGGGTAATAGGATTCGATACCCTGGGCATCGAGGTGGGCGCGGGCGCGGGCCTCTTCTTTTGGCTTGCAGTAGGCCAGATACCATTTTTTCATGTTATGAGTATGTTCGTGTTGCCGTGCTCGCGGATATGATAGCGGCGCCAATAAAAAAGGCCACGCATTGCGTGGCCTTTTTTGCCGAGTGAGCAATTACCAACCTTTTACCAGGCCGCCTTTGAACAGCTCGAGACCTTTCTTGTAGACATCATCGGTCTGGAAAGCTTGTACGAACTGTTTGACCTTCTCGTCATCCTTGTTGTTGTCACGGGCGACGATCAGGTTGACGTAGGGGGACTCTTTGTCCTCAACAAACAGACCGTTCTCGGTCGGGGTCAGACCAATCTGACCGGCGAAGGTGTTGTTGATGATGGCCAAGTCCACGTCTTCCAGCGAGCGCGGCAGCTGGGCTGCTTCCAGCTCGACAATCTTGAAGTTGCGCGGGTTGCTGGCGATATCCAGTACGGTTGCTTCCAGACCGGCACCATCTTTCAGGGTGATCAGACCCTGTTTTGCCAGCAGGATCAGGGAGCGACCCAGGTTGGTCGGATCGTTCGGCACCGCGATCTGGGCGCCATCTTGCAGCTCGCTCAGCGCCTTGATCTTCTTCGAGTAACCAGCGATCGGGTAGACAAAGGTGTTGCCAACCGGCACCAGCTTGAAGCCGCGATCACGCACCTGCGCATCCAGATAGGGTTTGTGCTGGAAGGCGTTGACGTCGATGCTGCCATCGTTCAGCGCCACGTTCGGGGTGACGTAGTCGGAGAAGTTGACCACCTCGACTGTCAGACCGTATTTCTCTTTGGCGACCTTGGCAGCCACTTCAACCAGTTCGGTCTCGGGGCCGGCAATAGCGCCCACTTTCAGAACCTTGCTCTCTTCTTTTTGACCGCAACCGGCCAGAACCAGACCAGCCAGCAGGGCAGCCGCAACGGATTTGATGCCAAATTTCATAAAACCTCCTGTCAGAAATCGACGATTAACGATGATCACATTTGTTGACCAGGCGCTCACCCGCGCTCTGGATAAGTTGAACCAGTACTACCAGGATAACCACGGTCACCAGCATGACGGTCGGGTCAAAGCGCTGATAACCATAACGAATACCCACATCCCCCAGACCGCCGCCACCGATGGCCCCGGCCATGGCCGAGTAGTTCACCAGCGTGACTAGGGTAATGGTGACGCTGTTGAGGATGCCGGGCAGAGCCTCGGGCAGCAGCACCTTGGTGATGATTTGCAGCGGCTTGGCTCCCATCGCCTTGGCCGCTTCCAGCAGGCCGTCCGGCACTTCCATCAGGGCCCCTTCCACCAGACGGGCGATGAAAGGGATGCAGCCGACAGTCAGCGGTACGATGGCGGCGATGGTGCCGATACTGGTGCCGACAATCAGCCGGGTTAGCGGAATAATCGCGACCAGCAGGATGATAAAGGGCACCGAGCGACCCACGTTGACCACCATGCCCAGAGTACGGTTGAGCAAGGGGTTGGCCAGGATCTGGCCCGCCTTGGTCACATGCAGTGCCACGCCGAGCGGCAGACCCAGCAGGCAGCCAAACAGGGCGGAGGCAAACACCATGATCAGGGTGTCGCCCAGAGCCGTGATGAGCAGATTAATCATGGCTTCGGACATAACCCATTACCTCCAGCTGAAT
Organism: Aeromonas sp. 602200; assembly: GCF_049173895.1. Classification (NCBI taxonomy): domain Bacteria; kingdom Pseudomonadati; phylum Pseudomonadota; class Gammaproteobacteria; order Aeromonadales; family Aeromonadaceae; genus Aeromonas; species Aeromonas sp. 602200. Next base: position 46,322 of record NZ_JAAKSL010000018.1, on the reverse strand, counting down.
GTGGTTGTCGATAAGGAACTGCTGGGTCGCCTCGCACTGGGCTTCATCCCCGAACAGCTCGGCCAGCAGGAAACCGAATTTGACGCCACCGGCGTACTCGATGTCCGCGCTCAGAATGCTGATGTCGATATTGAAACGGCGGCTCGCCTCGGAGATCAGCGGCGTATCGACCGTGCTGCCGGTAAAGCCAAGCTTCACCAGCGGGTAGCTGCCTGGCACCCGCTCGCTGCTCATCCGATCCTGATACTCCTGCGGTACCTCCAGATGGATGGTGGAGTGGATGAAGTCACGGGCCAGCTGGGTCTTGGCGTTGCTGAAGAACCAGGCCACTTCTCCCTGCTCGATCAGCCGGCCGTCGCTGATGATGGCCACTTCGTCACAAATCCCTTTCACCACGTCCATCTCGTGGGTGATGAGCAGGATGGTGAGCCCCAGCTTGACGTTGATCTCCTTGAGCAGGGTCAGGATCGAGCGGGTGGTCTGCGGGTCGAGAGCAGAGGTGGCCTCGTCACAGAGCAGCACTTTGGGCGCGGGGGCCAATGCGCGGGCGATGGCGACCCGCTGTTTCTGGCCGCCGGAGAGTTCGGATGGATAGGCCTGGGCACGGGCTTCCAGCCCGACCAGTGCCAGCAACTCGGCAACCCGTTGCTGGATCTTCTCTTTGCTCCAGCCTGCCAGCTCCAGCGGAAAGGCGATGTTGGCAAACACGGTGCGGGAGGCAAGCAGGTTGAAGTGCTGGAAAATCATCCCGATCTGGCGGCGAGCCTGGGTCAGATCCCGTTCGCTCAGGGCGACCAGATCCTGGCCATCAACGATGACTTGGCCCTCTGTCGGGCGCTCCAGCAGGTTGACACAACGAATGAGGGTACTCTTGCCGGCACCGGAGGCACCGATCACCCCGAAAATTTTGCCTTGGGGTACATGCAGACTCACATCACGCAGGGCGTGCACGGCGTCACTGCCTGTACCGTAGACTTTGTTGAGACCGATCAACTTAATCATGGATTCTTCCGTGCTAACAGCCTTAAAGCACAGGGCGCTACAGGCGGGGAAATTGGGCAGAGGTTCCACTGGGTTACTCTGTCATCATGGAGGATGATGCTAAGATGTCTGGATGGCCATGTCAACGCATGTTTTTACGTCTAGACGTCTAAAAAAGTGATAAGGATTTCTGTCAGGCGGATAACAATCAGGATGGTATTGTTGCTCTGCCAGATCCTGTTTCGTCCCTACGGGATATGACCGAATTAAAGATGGTTTATATCGGGTATATGCTGGTTTTATTAGTGTGCCAGCCCGTTCCTGTCCATATCGGCCATCGAGCCTGATACTCCTCCATCGTTACACAAATTGCTGCACAAATCGTTCCCTATTCGTGACCGGACCACCTGATCGCCACTTTGTCGGCGTCAACCTTGATGCAGCGCAAGGGGGGCTCGGATAGGGATTGGGTCGGTGACGCCGGTTTTTTATACTGATGATGTCGACAAGCATGGAGGGCAGTGCGATGAGATTCCAACAGATCAAAGAGTTGCTGCACTATCTTGAGCAGGTTCATCACCAGCTCGGACTCTGTTACCGGCGTTTGACCAGTCAGGTGGACAGCGAACGGAGCCGGATGTTGCTGGTCTATCTGCAAGGGCGTGAGGATGCGGCCAGTGCCCATCTGCACGAATATGCCGCTCAGCTGGGAGAGGCGGTCAGGGAGACCTGGTTGAACCAGAGTTTCAGCGAGGATATGCTGCCTGCCATTACCCGCTTCGAGCTGCCGGCATCAGTCCAGACTCAGGATATCGTCACTCAGGTATGCCGCTGGGAAGAGCAGCTGGTGGGCGAGCTGAGTCATCTGGCCCGGGAGTGCCCGACACCGGCCACCACCGCTTTGCTCGAGAATCTGGCAGGGCTGGAGCAGACCCGCCTGACCCGACTGGTGCACGGGGTGCACCGACTCGACGACATGTAGCGGGTGATAAGCACCAAACACGCAAGATGACCGCAAAACAAAAGGGCCCGGCAGCAGTGCCGGGCCCTTTCCATTGGTATCTGCTGACTTGCAGTGAGCGTCGGTCAGCCCTGCTGCTCGGCCGCGTAGAGGGCGGCCCCGATAATGCCCGCCTGATTGAGGCTGGCCGCCGGAATAAGCGGCGCCCGGGTCTCGATGCGATCGACAAACTTATCCAGCTTGGCTGCGCTGCCGCCCCCCAGAATGAAGAGGTCGGGGGAGAAGAGAAACTCGAGGCGGGCCAGATACTTGTTGAAGCGCTTGCCCCAGCGGTTCCAGGAGAGATCTTCCCGTTTGCGCGCCGCATCGGAGCAGTAGTGCTCGGCGACCATTCCTTCCAGCATCAGATGGCCCAGCTCGGTGTTGGGCAGCAGATGGCCGTTGACGAAGATGGCGGTGCCGATGCCGGTGCCGACCGTGATGAGGATGATGACCCCCTTGCGATCCTTGCCGGCACCAAAGCGCATCTCGGCCAGACCGGCGGCATCGGCATCATTCAGCACATAGCAGGGCTTGCCGGTGACATCGGCAAACAGATGCTCGGCATCGGTTTCGATCCAGCTCTTGTCGATGTTGGCGGCACTCTTGGCAACCCCGTTGTGGATGGTGGCAGGAAAGCCGCAGCCCACCGGCCCTTTCCAGTCGAAGTGTTCGACCAGCGCCTTGAGGGTATGGGCGATGGCGGCCGGGGTGGCCGGTTGCGGTGTGGCAATGCGATGGCGCTCGCCAATCAATTCGCCGGTTTTGGTATCCACCAGACAGCCCTTGATCCCCGAGCCTCCAATATCCACTCCCAACATATGCATCTGTGTTGTCCTTGTTGTGTGCCGACCAGTTTGCAGTGACCACGCTGTTATGGGCACTGCAGGTCGGCAGAGCATGAAAAAAGTGCTGCAATCCGGCAAGGGGCAGATCACTTATGCGTGATCCGACAGACCTTTTTCGATGCAGCGGATCAGCAAACGGGTCTTCTTGTTCTCTTCATCCTGACGCCGGGCAAGGGTGGCCAGCGCCCATTCGATATGTTCGGCCACCATGGGCTCGGCGGTGGTCAGCCCCAGTTGCAGGGCCGCGATCACCTCGGGGGTCGCCGGGCCATTGCCAAGGGCGACTGCCAGATTGCGGCGCCAGCGTTGATAGCCGATGCGGCGGATCGGGCTCCCCTCGGTCTGTTTGAGGAAATCGCTCTCGCTCCAGCACCACAGCGCCAGCAGGGGCGGGCGGTGCAGGCTGGGGCGGGGGCTAAAATCGGGTTCCGGGCTGGCATCGGCGTAGCGATTCCAGGGGCAGATAAGCTGGCAGTCGTCGCAGCCGTAGATGCGGTTGCCCATCAGGGGCCTGAACTCTTCCGGAATAGGGCCGTCATTCTCGATGGTGAGATAGGAGATGCAGCGGCGGCCATCCACCACATAGGGTGCGACAATGGCGCCGGTCGGGCAGATGTTGATGCAGGCGACGCACTTGCCGCACTGCTCCTTCTCCACTGGCTGGTCGAGCGGTAGCGGCAGGTTGAGCAACAGCTCACCGAGAAAGAAGAAGGAGCCGGCCGATTCGTTGAGCAGCAGTGAGTGTTTGCCAACCCAGCCGAGGCCCGCCTTGGCTGCCAGTGGCCGCTCGAGGATGGGGGCGGAGTCGACGAAGGGGCGCCACTCACCCAAGGTCTCTTCAGTGCCTTGAAACAGCTCGGCGCAGCGCGCTTCAATGCGATCACCCAGCTGTTTGAGCCGGTTGCGCAGCACCTTGTGGTAGTCGCGACCGAGAGCATAGCGGCTGATATAGCCGAGAGTCGGATCGCGCAGGGTAGCGGCGAAGCCCGCCTCGAACGGCAGGTAGTTCATCCGTACCGACAACACCCGCACCGTGCCCGGCAGCAGCTCGTGGGGGCGCGCGCGCATCATGCCGTGGCGCGCCATGTAATCCATGCTGCCGTGATAGCCCGCATCCAGCCAGGCCTGCAATCTCGGCTCTTCGATACGCAGGTCGGTGTCGGTGATGCCCGCCTGGTCAAATCCTAGCTCCCGTGCCCAGAGCTTGATATCTTGGGCCAGCTGGTGGAAGTCAGGTGCGCTCATGCGGCTTGGCCTGGCCGGCGTTTGCTGGCGTGGGTCGATTGATAAGAGGCGGGAGCCGTCATGGTAGAGATCATCAGGGGCGCGTTGGGCACAAAAGAGGGGGGCAGTTTACCACAGGGGCTGTGGCAGACTGAACAGATCCGCGCACTGGAGCTCAACTGGGCCGCGCGTGAGGGGCAACCTCTCTATGCCCTGATGGAGCGAGCCGGTGCCGTGCTGCGCACCTATGCCACTCTGCATTGGCCTGACAGTCGCTGCTGGTGGATTTTCGTCGGCCCCGGTAATAACGGCGGTGATGGCTATGTGCTGGCCCGCCTTGCCCGCCAGATTGGCATCGAGGTGGTGGTGATTGCCGCCAGAGCACCCGACCAGCTGAAGGGGGATGCCAGACGGGCCGCCGATGAGTGGCTGGCGGCCGGTGGCCGGGTCTGGCTGGCCGAGCAGTTTGATAAGGACCAGCACTCCACCCCGGATCTGGTGGTCGATGCCCTGCTTGGCACTGGCGTCAACACGCCCCTCTCGCCACTACTGACAAAGATCGTCGCAACAATCAATGGCTTGGCTGTGCCCGTGCTGGCGGTGGATCTCCCCTCCGGCCTCAACGGCGATACCGGCCGTGCCATGGGGGCCGTGGTGCAGGCCACTCGCACCCTCACCTTTATCGGTATCAAGCAGGGGATGCTCACCGGCGACGGGGTGGATTGCGTCGGCCTGCTCGATTGTGATCCCCTTGGCGTGACACCTGATGACACTATGCTGCCCGCCGCCTGGCGTATCGATTATCCACTGCTCAGCACGCAGCTGACCCCGCGCCAGCGCGCTTCCCACAAGGGCTCTTATGGCAAGGTGCTGCTGGTGGGGGGCAATCGCGGCATGCAGGGGGCCATCGTGCTGGCTGCCCGCGCCTGCCTGCGGGCGGGGGCCGGGCTGGTGCGGGTATGTCAGCATCCGGAACATCCGCCGGTCAGCCTCTATCAACCCGAACTGATGAGTCTCACTACCGCAGATGACGAGGGGTGGGCGTCGGTGCGGGTCATTGGCCCCGGCCTCGGTCAGGATGAGTGGGGAAGAGCGCAAATCGCCCGTTATCTCACCGACCGGCTGCCACTGGTTTTGGATGCCGATGGATTGAATTGGCTGGCGCAATCTCCCCGCCATCAGGATAATTGGGTGCTCACGCCCCATCCCGGCGAAGCTGCGCGCCTGCTGGGATGCTCCATTGCCGAGATTGAAACCGACCGGTTTGCCGCCGTGCAGGCGCTGCAGCGGCGTTATGGCGGTGTGGTGTTGTTAAAAGGGGCGGGAACACTTATTTATGACGGCGAGCGGGTCGCTCTATGTTGTGAAGGCAACCCAGGCATGGCAAGTGGCGGCATGGGCGATCTGTTATCTGGTATAATCGCTGCCCTTTTGGCCCAGGGCTGGTCTGCCACCATGGCAAGCTGGCTGGGCGCCGTGATCCACGGCGAGGCTGCAGATCAGGCCGCCGCTGACGGCGAACGGGGCATGCTGGCGTCAGATCTGCTGCCGCTGATCCGCAAACTGGTTAATCCCGACACCATTACAAGTTAAAAAGAAGAACATGGCAAAACAGTTGATGATGACACTGCCGGACGAGGCAGCAACCGTGGCACTGGGTGGCCGTCTGGCACAGGCCTGCCAGCAGGCGACCACAGTGTTTTTGCATGGCACGCTTGGTGCTGGTAAAACCACTCTGACCCGCGGCTGGGTGCAGGGCCTTGGCCATCAGGGCAAGGTAAAAAGCCCGACCTATACCCTGGTCGAGCCCTACGAACTCGATGGCTGGCAGGTCTATCACTTCGATCTCTATCGTCTGGCTGATCCGGAAGAGCTGGAGTTCATGGGCATTCGGGACTATTTTGCCGCCAATACTCTCTGTCTGGTGGAGTGGTCCGAGAAGGGCGAGGGCTGGTTACCGGCTCCTGACCTTGAAATTACCCTTACTTATGTAGGCGAGCAGCGCGAGGCTCTGATAGAGGCCCGCACTGCTATTGGCGAAGCCATTCTGGAACGGTTGTCATCTACGTGCGCTTGATCCTTGTTATTGCTCTCTCCTTGATGGCGTTACCCTCCTGGGCGAATCAGCTCAAGAGTGTGCGAATCTGGCCATCACCGGATAACACCCGGGTGGTGCTCGATATGAGCAGTGCCCCCAACTACAACTACTTCACCCTGGCTGGCCCCGATAGATTGGTGATCGATCTGAAAGGGGCGAGCAATGCCACCAATCTGGCCCGGGTCGAGAACAACAGCGAGCTGGTGCGCAAGATACGTGAGAGCACTCCGCTGGAGAAGGGGGGCCTGCGGCTGGTGCTTGATCTCAGCTCCGCCATCAAGCCGGTGGTCTTTCCGCTGGCACCAGCCGGGCCCTATGGTCACCGTCTGGTGATCGATCTGCCTTATGAAGAGAAGCGCTCGGCGGCTGCGGTGCAATCCACGCCCGTCGGTGGCAAGGGCAGGGGGGTGGTGATTGCCATCGACCCGGGCCACGGTGGGGAAGACCCGGGCTCCATCGGTCCGCGTCGTACCTATGAGAAGCGAGTTACGCTGGCAGTCTCCCAGAAGCTGGCGGCGCTGATCGACCGCGAGCCGGGGATGCGCGCCGTGCTGACCCGTCGTGGCGACTATTTCGTCGACCTCAACAAGCGTTCCGAGATTGCCCGCAAGGCCAAGGCGGATCTGCTGGTGTCGGTCCATGCGGACAGCTTCCATAACTCCACTCCGCGCGGCGCCTCTGTCTGGGTCCTCTCGACCAACCGTGCCAACCGCGAGATGGGCAGCTGGCTGGAGAAGCAGGAGAAGCAGGGCGAGCTGCTGGGCGGGGTCGGCAAGGTGTTGGCGGAATCCGATCCCAATCCCTATCTGGCGCAAACTTTCCTAGACCTTTCCATGGACAAGTCCCGTGCCGAAGGCTACGACGTCAGCCGTCAGATCCTGCGCTCATTGGGCAAGGTTGCCCGACTGCACAAGAAGGCCCCGGAGCATGCCAGTCTGGCTGTGCTGAAGGCGCCGGATATTCCCTCGGTGCTGGTCGAAACCGGCTTTATCTCCAACCATGCGGAAGAGAAGCTGCTGGCTACCTCAAGCTATCAGGATCAGCTGGCCCGCGCCATTTTCGAGGGGATCCGCAACTACTACCGCGCCCACCCGACCAAGGGAGCCATGTTGACCGGCAAGGGACAGGCGAGCAGGCCTGCCGCGACCACTCGCTCTGCACCGGTAGCTTCGCAGCCGGTGAGCCAGCCCAAGCCAGTGCAGTCGCAGCCGGTGGTGACCAATAAGATGCCAGCGACAGTACGTGACGGCGCGGCTGCGACCGGTTCAGGTGCCGGGGTGATCAAGCCCTATTCGGAGGCTGCGCAAGATTCTGGTGCGCCGGTTAGCAATGTGGGCGACTATGACAAATCTCGGATGCTCCGCCATGTGGTCAAACGGGGCGAGAGTCTCTCTCGCCTTGCCGAGAAGCATGGAGTGAGTCAATCCACTTTGGTAGAGATCAACCAGCTGCGCAGCCGGGATATTCAGATTGGTCAGACCATCTATATTCCCCAGCAGGGGCAGAGCCGCGCTGCCGCCCCCGTTCGCAGTGATGACAAGTCGCAGATGATCCGCCATGTGGTCAAGCGGGGGGAGAGTCTCTCCCGCCTTGCCGAGAAGCATGGGGTGAGTCAGGCGCGACTGGTAGAGATCAACAAGCTCAAATCGCGGAATATTCAGGTAGGGCAGGTGCTCTACATTCCGCAAAACTGACGCGCGGGAGCGGGTGATACCGCTCTCGCTGTTAGCCAATACCATCAGCAAGATTGAAATTCAGGAGCAAGTGATGCCGATCCGTATATTACCCCCCGATTCTGGCCAACCAGATTCCGGTTGGTGGAGAGGTGGTGGAGCGGCTCTCTATCCGCAAGATTGAAATTCAGGAGTAAGTGATGCCGATCCGTATATTGCCCCCTATCCTGGCCAACCAGATTCCGGTTGGTGGAGAGGTGGTGGAGCGGCTCTCTATCCGCAAGATTGAAATTCAGGAGTAAGTGATGCCGATCCGTATATTGCCCCCTATCCTGGCCAACCAGATTCCGGTTGGTGGAGAGGTGGTGGAACGGCTCTCTATCCGCAAGATTGAAATTCAGGAGTAAGTGATGCCGATCCGTATATTGCCCCCTATCCTGGCCAACCAGATTCCGGTTGGTGGAGAGGTGGTGGAACGGCTCTCTATCCGCAAGATAGAAATTCAGGAGTAAATGATGCCGATCCGTATTTTGCCACCCATTCTGGCCAACCAGATTGCAGCCGGAGAGGTGGTGGAGCGGCCCTCTTCTGTGGTGAAAGAGCTGGTGGAAAACAGCCTGGATGCGGGTGCCGATCGGGTCGAGATCGACATCGACAAGGGGGGAGCCAAGCTGATCCGCATCCGTGACAACGGCTGTGGCGTCGCCAAAGACGAGCTGGTGCTGGCGCTGTCGCGTCACGCCACCTCCAAGGTGGCCACGCTGGATGATCTGGAAGGGATCAACAGCCTCGGCTTTCGTGGCGAGGCGCTCGCCTCCATCAGCTCGGTCTCCCGTCTCACCTTCACCTCCCGTACTGCAGATCAGTCCGAAGCCTGGCAAGCCCAGGCGGAAGGGCGCGAAATGAGCGTCACCATCAAGCCGGCGGCCCATCCGGTGGGCACCACGGTGGAGGTAGTGGATCTCTTCTTCAATACCCCCGCGCGGCGCAAGTTCATGCGCAGCGAAAAGACCGAGTTTGCCCATATCGACGAGCTGGTGCGCCGCATCGCGCTCTCCCGCTTCGATGCCACCCTGATCCTACGCCACAATGGCAAGGTGGTGCGCCAGTACAAGACCGCCAATACCGTGCCGGAGCAGGAGCGACGTCTCGCCGCCGTTTGCGGCACCCCCTTCATGCACCATGCGCTGGCGGTGGAGAGCGAACACAGCGATGTGCGTTTGTGGGGCTGGCTGGCGACTCCGGAGGGGGCAAGGCCGCAGAACGACCTGCAATACACCTATGTCAACGGCCGGATGATGCGCGACAAGCTCATCAACCACGCCATTCGTCAGGCCTATGATGAGTTGCTGCCTCCCGACCGCTTCGCCGCTTATGTGCTCTATATCGAGCTGGATCCCCGTCAGGTGGATGTCAACGTCCACCCGGCCAAGCATGAGGTGCGCTTCCATCAGGCGCGACTGATCCACGACTTTATCTTTCAGGCGCTGTTTACTGCGCTGCGCCGCGAAGGGGTGAGCACCGCTCATCAGGACACTCCGCTGGCCGAAACCCTGGTCGAGTTGCCGGTCAGTCCGCAGATTGAATACCCCGGTCAGGTGCCACGCCCGGAGTGGTACGGTGCCGAGCACAGCTACCGGGCGCCTGCACAGGTGCGGGAGGGGGGCGGTGGGGCTGGCCGAGCCAGCAATTATCAACCGCCCGAGCCCCCAAGCCGGGAGGCGATGCGCGGCATGGGCGCTCTGCTCACTACGCTACCTATCGAAGCTGAGGCTGCTCCTGTGCAGCCCACTGATCCAGTGCCGTCACCCAAACAGGGGGGATGTCGCGCCCTGACACTGGTGGAGCAGGCCTACCTGTTGATCGAGCGGGATAATCAGCTGGCGCTGCTCTCGCTGGTACGCGCCGAGCGTGTGCTGCTACGCCATTGGCTGCTGGAGACCTGGGGTCAGGGACTGGCGGCCCAGCCACTGTTGCTGCCGGTCTCCTTCAAATTGCCGAAGAATTTGATCGCGCTGGTGACCGAGCAGGAGCGTTTGCTGAAACGGATGGGGCTGGAGTTGAAAAGCGGGGGGCGCGACACCATGATCCTGACTCGGGTGCCGGCTCTGCTGCGCCAGACCGATCTGGTGCGTCTGTTACCCGAATTGCTGCAAATTATCGAGGGCGGATCTGACAGTGATGCTGGTCAGCAGGCTGAGGTATTATGCCAATGGCTGGTGGAGCAGGGGATAAGCCGCGAGAAGATATACGATTTTTCAACTGCTAGTCGTCTGCTGACGGAACTTGTGACCGATTTCAGTGACCAACTGGCAGACATTCGCATGGTGCGCCCGCTTTCGCTGGCGACCGTGCTGGAGGAGTTTGAACATGGCGAGTGACTTGCCGACCGCAATTTTTCTGATGGGGCCGACGGCCTCCGGCAAGACGGATCTCGCCATTGAATTGTGCCAGGTATTGCCTTGCGACATCATCAGCGTCGATTCTGCGCTGATCTATCGCGGCATGGATATAGGTACGGCCAAGCCCACCGCTGATGAACTGGCGCGGGCTCCGCACCGGCTGATAGACATTCTTGATCCCGCTGTGAGCTATTCGGCAGCCGATTTTTGCAAGGATGCCCTGCGGGAGATGAAAGAGATCGCCGACCGTGGCCGCATTCCGCTGCTGGTGGGCGGTACCATGCTCTATTTCAAGGCGTTGCTGGAGGGATTGTCCCCGCTGCCCTCCGCCGATCCCGCCATTCGAGCTGGGATTGAGGAAGAGGCTGCCCGCCTCGGTTGGCAGGCGCTGCACGATGAGCTGGTACGCATCGACCCGGTGGCCGGGGCGCGGATCCACCCCAATGACCCGCAGCGACTCTCTCGGGCGCTGGAGGTTTACCGCATCAGCGGCAAGACCCTTACCGAGCTGACGCAGGTGCAGGGGGAGGGCTTGCCCTATCGAGTGCAGCAGTTTGCCATCGCCCCGAGCGATCGTGCCGTGCTGCATCAGCGGATCGAACAGCGCTTTGACAAAATGCTGCAAGGTGGCTTTGAACAGGAGGTTCGTGCGCTGATGGCGCGCGGCGATCTGCACCCGGATCTCCCCTCCATTCGCTGTGTGGGTTATCGCCAAATGTGGGACTACCTGTGCGGTGAAGTGGGGTATGATGAGATGCGTTATCGTGGCATTGTTGCCACACGCCAATTGGCAAAACGACAGATGACTTGGTTGCGCGGCTGGCCCGACGTGACCTGGTTGGAATCTGGTGAGTCTGGCAATCTTGACCTCGTGCTTGCTCGCGCTGGTGCGGCTTGACACTCCCTGTATAATCAGGTTGTTATATTGATATTCGGTGTTTAAAAACAACAAACTATAAGGAAAAGAAAAATGGCTAAGGGGCAATCTCTCCAAGACCCGTTTTTGAATGCGCTGCGCCGTGAGCGGATTCCTGTTTCTATCTATTTGGTGAACGGCATCAAACTGCAAGGTCAGATCGAGTCTTTTGACCAGTTTGTTATCCTGCTGAAAAACACCGTGAGCCAGATGGTTTACAAGCACGCCATCTCGACTGTCGTACCGGCCCGTGCCGTCAATCATCACCAGCCCACTCCGGGTGGCGCGGCTGATGAACAGGGTGATGCCGAGGCGTGATATCCCTGGGCGAGTCGACTCGCCAACTCAGATTCATCATGATTCCTGTTAAGGAGCAAGCGCTTGTTTGACCGTTATGAAGCTGGCGAACAGGCCGTTCTGGTGCATGTCAACTTCAGTGATGAGGGTGAGCGGGAGGATCTGGAAGAGCTCAAGATGTTGGTGAGTTCTGCCGGTGTAAATGCGCTGGCGGTCATCACCACCAGTCGTAGTGCGCCCAGTGCCAAATTTTTTGTCGGCAGCGGCAAGGCTGAAGAGATCGCGTCCCAGGTCCAGATGCTGGATGCGGATGTGGTGATCTTCAACCATGCCCTGACTCCTGCCCAGGAACGAAATCTGGAACGTCTGTTCCAGTGCCGGGTGGTGGACAGAACCGGTCTGATCCTCGACATCTTCGCCCAGCGCGCCCGAACCCATGAAGGTAAACTGCAGGTCGAACTGGCCCAGTTACGCCACCTTTCCACTCGCCTGGTGCGAGGCTGGACCCACCTTGAGCGTCAAAAGGGCGGGATCGGTCTGCGTGGTCCGGGTGAAACCCAGCTTGAAACTGACCGACGTCTGCTGCGGGAACGCATCAAGGCGATTTTGCGCCGGCTCGACAAGGTAGCAAAGCAGCGGGAGCAGGGACGTCGTGCCCGCAACCGCAACGAAGTACCGACAGTTTCTCTGGTTGGTTACACAAACGCCGGAAAATCCACTTTGTTCAACCAACTTACAGCTGCCAGCGTGTATGCTGCCGACCAGTTGTTCGCAACACTGGACCCGACCCTGCGAAAACTGGTGATCCGGGATGTGGGTGATGTGATTTTGGCTGACACGGTTGGATTTATTCGGCACTTGCCTCATGATCTGGTCGCGGCTTTCAAAGCGACCCTGCAGGAGACCCGCGAAGCGGATCTGCTGCTGCATGTGGTGGACTGTGCCGATGAGCAGATGCAGGAGAATATCGACTCCGTGCAGCAGGTGCTGGCCGAAATTGAAGCTGACGACAGGCCTCAGCTGATGATCTGCAACAAGATCGACAAGCTGGCGGATCGTCCTGCTGGTCTGGAGCGAGATGACGAGGGGCGCCCATTGCGCGTCTGGCTGTCGGCTCAGACTGGTGAAGGTTGTGAGCATCTGTTTACGGCGCTGACTGAACTGCTGGCCGGCTCCATGGTGCACCACACCCTGCAGTTGCCACCCTCGGCAGCAAGATTGCGCAGTGCGCTTTATCAGTTGAAGGGCATTGAGCAGGAAGGCTTTAGCGAGGAGGGAGATTTCGTGCTGGAAGTCCGCTTGCAAGTGGCCGACTGGAACCGCCTCGTAAAGCAGGAAGGTGAGAGTTTACAACGCTTTATCAGACATTGATGTTCTGATAGAGGTGATATCCATCCGCAAGTATTAATGGAGACGCTGATGGCTTGGAATGAGCCTGGTAACAACGGCAAAGACCGTGACCCTTGGGGGAACAACGGCAAGAATCAGGGGCCCCCTGATCTGGACGAAATGCTGCGCAAGATGAGCCGTCGCTTCGGGGGCCTGTTTGGTGGTGGCACATCCGGTGGTGATGTCGGTCGCTTTGGTATCTCCATCGCACTGGTGATCGCTGTGGTGGTGTGGGTTGTCAGCGGCTTCTACACCATTCGTGAAGCGGAACGTGGTGCAGTGCTGCGGTTTGGCAAGTTTTCCCATATTGTCGAGCCGGGTCTGCGCTGGAATCCCACCTTTATCGACAAGGTGATCCCTGTGGATGTCGAGTCCGTGCGCTCGCTGCCTGCTTCCGGTTTCATGCTGACTCAGGATGAAAACGTGGTGCGGGTCGAGATGGACGTGCAGTACCGTGTCGTCAACCCCGAGCAGTATCTGTTTAGCGTAACGAATGCTGACGAGAGCCTGAGTCAGGCCACCGACAGTGCCCTGCGTTATGTTGTGGGCCACACCAAGATGGACGACGTGCTGACCACCGGTCGTGAGAAGGTGCGTCAGGAGACCTGGCAGGTGATTGATGGCATCATCGAGCCTTACCAGATGGGTCTGCAGATCGTCGACGTCAACTTCTTGCCGGCTCGTCCGCCGGAAGAGGTGAAGGATGCGTTTGATGACGCCATTGCCGCTCAGGAAGATGAGCAACGCTTCATCCGCGAGGCCGAAGCCTATGCCCGTGAAGTCGAGCCGAAGGCCCGTGGTCAGGTCAAGCGTCTGGAGCAGGAGGCGGAAGCCTACAAGTCCCAGATTGTGCTGAAAGCCCAGGGTGAAGTGGCCCGCTTCAACGAGCTGCTGCCCCAGTATCAAGCTGCGCCCGATCTGACACGCAATCGTATCTACCTGGAGACCATGGAAGAGCTCTATCAGCAGGCCAATAAAGTGGTGGTCGACATGCCGGCTGGCAACAACAGCATGATCTATCTGCCGCTCGACAAGTTGGCTGGCAAGCAGGCGAGCGTCCAGCAGGGGCGTCCAGCTGCTGCGCCGACCATCGAGTCCACGCCAGCTTCCAACGAGGGCGCCAACTCCACTCCGACGCCGCTGCGTAGCGGTGACCGCTTCAGCTCAGGGAGAAACTGATAGATGAAAAAGCTAGCTATTGGTGTAATCGCTGTCGCGGCCATGGTCTGCTTCTCCTCTGTCTTTATCGTTGATGAAGGCCAGAAGGGGATTGTGGTGCAGTTCGGCAAGGTGAAGCGGGTTGACTCCGGTGAACCCCGCCTCTATGAACCGGGCCTGCACTTCAAGGTGCCGCTCATCGACCAGGTTCGCAAAATGGATGCACGCATCCAGACCATCGACAGCCAGGCTGACCGTTTTGTCACCTCCGAGAAGAAAGACCTGATCATCGATTCCTATGTGAAATGGAAGATCGAGGACTTCTCCAAGTACTACCTGGCAACCGGTGGTGGCAACAAGTTGCAGGCCGAGGATCTGCTCAAGCGCAAAATCAACAACGGTCTGCGCTCCGAGATCGGTAATCGTACCATCAAGGATATCGTCTCCGGTGAACGCAGTACCGTGATGGAAGATGCTCTGATGAAGATGGCGCGCTCCTCCGAGCTCGGCATCAAGGTGGTGGATGTGCGGATCAAGCAGATCAACCTGCCGGTGGAAGTGTCCAACTCCATTTACCAGCGGATGCGGGCCGAGCGTACTGCCGTGGCCCGTGAGCATCGCTCCCAGGGGCGTGAGCAGGCCGAGATCCTGCGGGCCGATATCGATCGCAAAGTGACCGTGATGATCGCTGATGCAGAGAGTAACGCTCGTCAACTGCGCGGTGAAGGGGATGCGGAAGCCGCCAAAATCTATGCTGACAGCTACAAGAAAGACCCCGAGTTTTTCAGCTTCGTGCGCAGTATGGAGGCCTATCGCAAGAGCTTCGCCGGTGGCAATGACCTGATGGTGCTCAAGCCGGATAGCGAGTTTTTCCGTTACTTCAAGTCTCCTGAAGGCACCAAGCAGTAAGTGTCGGGAGTTGTTTTGCCAGGGGCCTGCTTTGTCAGGCCCTTTTATTTGTCTGCCAAACAAACGGGGTCAATGGTTTTTGACGGGAGAGGGGCAGAATGATGACATCCATACTGACGGGGCTGGGTCTGCTGTTGCTGTTTGAAGGGTTGGGGCCGTTTCTGATGCCAAGAGTGTGGCAGCAGATGCTGCGGCTGTTGAGCGAACAACCGGCGGAGCAGCTACGCCGTATCGGCGGCTCGCTGGTGGTGGCTGGCAGCGTGATCCTCTGGATGGTGAGTCGCTGAGTCTGGCGAAATGCACTGCTCAGCAGATAGCAGACAATAAAAAAGAGGCCGAAGGCCTCTTTTTTCATGCATGCCGTTTACTCAGGCACTGCGCTGCACCGCCATGTGGGCCAGTGTTTCCAGCGCCTGTTTGTGCGGGGAGTCAGGCAGGATGGCGAGCGCGGCAATGGCCTTGTCCGCCTCTTCCCTTGCGCGCATGCGGGAGTACTCCAGAGCACCGGTGCGGTCGAGAATGGCCAGGATCTGGTCGAGATGCTCCATGCCGTTGCGGTGCTCGATGGCATCACGCACCAGTTGGCGCTCTTCCGCACTACCCACTTCCATGGCGCGCAGCAGCGGCAGGGTCGGTTTGCCTTCGGCCAGATCGTCACCGACGTTCTTGCCCATCTCTTCGCTCTGGGAGCAGTAATCCATCACATCATCGATGATCTGGAACGCGGTACCCAGATACTTGCCGTAGTCGGTCATGGCCTGCTCGACAGGCTCCGGCTGATGGGTCAGCACGGCGGCGAGACGGGTGGCGGCCTCGAACAGCTTGGCGGTCTTGCAATAGATGACCGTCATGTAGCTCTCTTCGGTGGTATCCGGATCGTTGCAGTTCATCAACTGCAGCACTTCCCCTTCGGCGATGGTGTTGGTTGCATCCGAGAGGATCTCCATCACCCGCAGGTTGGAGAGTTCGGCCATCATCTGGAAGGAGCGGCTATAGAGGTAGTCACCGACCAGCACGCTGGCAGCATTGCCAAACATGGCGTTGGCGGTCTCCCGGCCACGGCGCAGGTCGGATTCGTCGACCACGTCGTCGTGCAGCAGGGTAGAGGTGTGAATGAATTCGATGATGGCGGCCAGTTTCAGGTGATCCTCACCTTCATAGCCCAGCGCACGCGCAGCCATCACGGTCAGCATGGGGCGCATCCGTTTCCCGCCGGCGCTGACAATGTAGAAACCCAGCTGATTGATCAGACTAACGTCGGACTGGAGTCGGGCCAGGATCAGTTCATTGACCGCCGTCATGTCGGCGGCACAGAGCGCACGGATAGTCTGTTGGTCCATAAGTCTCGTAACGTGACAGCAGCAATAACTGCGATTTTAGTAATGGCAGGGATTCTACACGATTTCACAATGGGTTACAGTTAGGCGTTTATCCACGGCGGCAGATATGCGCACAAAATAAACTTTTTGCTAAATTGGCCTTGCCTGAGCAGATCGATTTGCGTAGAATGCCCGCCCATTGTTATAGGTTTTTGCGCATGTCTAGCCTTGAGCAAAAGACATGCCTTTACGGAGTTAATCAAATGTACGCGGTATTCCAAAGCGGCGGAAAACAACACCGTGTGGCCGAAGGTCAAATCGTTCGTCTGGAAAAGCTGAACGTTGAGACTGGCGCTACCATCGACTTCAACGAAGTGCTGATGGTTGCTGCAGGCGACACTTTTAAAGTAGGTGCTCCTTTCGTTGAAGGTGGCAAGGTTGTAGCTGAAGTTGTGGCTCACGGCCGTGGCGAGAAAGTGACTATCGTCAAGTTCCGTCGTCGTAAGCACCACCGTAAGCAAGCGGGCCACCGTCAGTGGTTCACTGAAGTCAAAATCACTGGCATCAGCGCTTAATTAGAGGAGTCCGATAGATGGCACACAAAAAAGCTGGCGGTTCATCCCGCAACGGTCGCGATTCTGAAGCTAAACGCCTGGGCGTGAAGCGTTTCGGCGGCGAAACAGTTCTGGCTGGCAGCATCATCGTTCGTCAGCGCGGTACCAAGTTCCACGCTGGTGAGAACGTTGGTCTGGGCAAGGACCACACCCTGTTCGCTACCGCGAACGGCAAGGTGCAGTTCGAAGTTAAAGGTCCGCTGAATCGTAAGTACGTTAGCATCGTTGCTGAGTAATTACGGACCGCAAGGATCCGAAGCCCCGCCAACAGGCGGGGCTTTTGTTTTTCCGAAATAATGACGAAAAAACGGAACGCAGATGACCCGGGTACCGAGATTGCCCGGAGAGGCAAGATGCGTATCGCCCGCAGGGGTCTGTACCACTATAATTGCGTATCGGTTTTTCGAATTAAGGTGACGGTTACCTATGAAGTTTGTTGATGAAGTCCAGATTCGAGTCGATGCCGGTGACGGTGGTAACGGTTGTGTAAGTTTTCGCCGTGAAAAATATATTCCCAACGGTGGTCCGGATGGTGGTGACGGTGGTGACGGTGGTGACGTCTATCTGGTTGCCGATGAGAACCTCAACACCCTGATCGACTACCGTTTTGAGCGTTTCCATGCTGCCGAGCGTGGCGAGAATGGCCAGAGTGCCAACTGTACCGGTCGTCGTGGCAAGGACAAGATCCTGCGCGTGCCGGTCGGTACCCGTGCAACCGATGACGATACCGGCGAGTTGCTGGGCGACTTGACTCACCACGAGCAGAAGTTGCTGGTTGCCAAGGGCGGTTTCCACGGTTTGGGCAATACCCGCTTCAAGAGTTCGGTCAACCGGGCTCCACGCCAGAAGAGCAACGGCACACCGGGCGAAGTGCGTACCCTGAAGCTGGAGCTGCTGTTGCTGGCTGACGTCGGTATGCTGGGTCTGCCCAACGCCGGTAAATCTACCTTTATTCGCGCTGTTTCTGCCGCCCGCCCGAAAGTCGCTGATTATCCCTTTACCACCCTGGTGCCGAACCTCGGTGTGGTGCGTGGTGAGAACTCCCGCTCCTTCGTGATCGCCGATATTCCGGGCCTGATTGAGGGGGCAGCCGAAGGCGCAGGTCTTGGTATCCGTTTCCTCAAGCACCTCGAACGCTGCCGCGTGTTGATCCATCTGGTGGATATTTGCCCCATTGATGGCTCCGATCCGGCTGAAAATGCCGTGACCATCGTGCGTGAGCTGGAGAAGTACAGCCCGGAACTGGCTGGCAAGCCGCGCTGGCTGGTGTTCAACAAGATGGATCTGATCCTGGAAGAAGAGGCTCAGGAAGTGATGGATCGCGTGAAAGCCGCCCTCAACCACGAAGGGCCGGTCTACGCCATCACTGCCATCAGCAAGGAAGGGACCAAGAAGGTCTGCTACGACATCCTGGATCTGCTGGATACCATGCCCCGTCAGCTGGAGCAGGATGCCAAAGAGGCGATCGAGAAAGTGGAGTTCAAGTGGGACGACTACCACAAGAACCAGCTGGCTAAAGCCGAAGCGGAAGCGCTTGCCGCCTCCATGGCCTTTGACGAAAGTCTCGACGATGATGATTGGGATGACGAAGATGATGATGGTGTGGAAGTGATCTACGTCCGTGACTGATACCCTTGTCTGTCCATTTCATTGATAACCGGAGCCTGAACAGGCTCCGGTTTTTTTATGCCTGTCGAGTAGTGGCTCATTAGGTATGTTTGTGATGCCACTTATTGCCTGCCGTTGATAACTGTTTATACTGCCCATCAAAATTAACACTAATGAAACAATCATCTGGCGATGTCGATTGAATCGATATGCGTTTCTGTATCTGATTGTTTTGATGGAAGGTTTACCTGTAAAAATTTTTATGCGCAGATTTATGCATTATGGGCTTGTTTGTGCATTTTTTTGGAGTATTCTTGCGCCCGTTTTGCCGGTTAATGCATGAATACGCAGGTAGGCCGGGCTATGGAAAAGTAACATTAGGGCAGTCTTATCATGCTGGAAAAGAGTCTTGAAGCATCTGCGGTTAATACCCGCCGTAACTTGTTGATGTTTCTAATACCGTCACTGATCGGTATCTTGCTGTTCATGACGCCGGTCGTCTATGACGGTAACGTCACCATCCCCGTCGCAGTGCTGGCCAAGCTGGTGCAGCGGGTTTTTGCCGATTATCTGGTTGCCATGGTCAGTGCGGTGATCACTACCACCATGCTGATGACTATCATCACCTGGTTGTTCAAACCGGCGATTCTGGTGCGTAGACCATTCCTCAACAGCCTGTTCAACGTCTCTCCTTTCTGGGCCTGCGTGCGGGTGGTGGGTGGTATTTTCGTGCTGCTGACCTTCTTCCAGGTGGGACCAGAGGTGCTTTATTCAGGCGCAACCGGCGGCCTGGTGCTCAACGATCTGCTGCCGGTGCTGTTTTCAGTCTTCATTTTTGCCGGCCTGCTGCTGCCGTTGCTGCTCGATTTCGGGCTGCTGGAGTTTGTCGGCACTATGATGACTCGCATCATGCGTCCGGTATTCCGGTTGCCGGGTCGCTCTGCCGTAGACTGCTTTGCCTCCTGGCTGGGGGATGGCAGTGTCGGCATCCTGCTGACCAGCAAGCAGTACGAAGGGAAGTTCTATACCCAGCGGGAAGCGGCCGTTATTGGCACCACCTTCTCCGCCGTCTCCATCACCTTCTGTCTGGTAGTGATCTCCCAGGTGAAGCTGGAACACATGTTCGTTCCCTTCTATCTGACTGTCTGTCTGGCTGGGGTGGTTGCCGCTATCGTGGTGCCACGTCTGCCGCCGCTATCCTGGAAGAAGGATATCTATATCGATGGCGCTCCCCTGTGTCGCAAGCAGGAGGCGGTGCCCCACCAGCACAGTGTGATGAGTTATGGTCTCGAACGTGCATTGACCAAGGCAGAGCAGATGACCGGTCTCGGTGCCGTCGCCCGGGAAGGGGTGAAAAATGCGCTCGACATGCTGTTTGGCGTGTTGCCTGTGGTCATGGCGATCGGTACCTGTGCCCTGATGCTGGCCGAACACACCCCCATCTTCAACTGGCTTGGCGCCCCCTTCGTCCCCTTGCTGGAACTGCTGCAACTGCCGGAGGCGGAAGCCGCATCCAAGACCATCATGGTCGGTTTTGCCGATATGTTTATTCCAGCGGTGCTGGCCTCGACCATCGATAGCGAGATGACCCGCTTCGTCATTGCCGCCATGTCGGTAACCCAGCTTATCTATATGTCGGAAGTGGGGGCCCTGCTGCTTGGCAGCAAGATCCCGGTCAAACTGTGGGAGTTGTTTGTGATCTTCCTGATGCGCACCCTGGTTACCTTGCCGGTAATTGCCGGTGTAGCGCATCTGCTGTTCTAAGGGCTACGCCATAGTGAAAAACGGTCAACCTGGGTTGACCGTTTTCTTTTCCGCGGTAAGGGGAGAGCATCGCCCTTAGGCTGGCTCAGCCTCTAGTGACGGGACACTGAATTGTCAGGGAGTGGACTGTGTTGGCGATGCTATAGGGCTTGGCCGCCTTGTAGACCTTCTTGTCTTCGTCGTAGCTGCCTCCCAGATACTGGGTACTGTATAGCGTCTGCTGGCGGCGATCGGTCTCCTTGTAACCTTGTGGGCAGGTCTGGTTGGCCTGCTGGAAGCAGGCTTTCATGCTGCTGCATTCGATGTAGAAGCCTCGCTGGCTGGTATCGGCAAGGTGCACCGGGGTGACGGTGGGGGCTGGGGGAGACAACAGGGCGCAACCGGAGAGCGTCAGCGCGCCCAGCAGAACGAGATGTTTTGACATAGATAACCTGAACAGTATGGTGTGACAAAGAGTGAGGGGGAGTCTATTGCTCCCCCTTCGCTATAGGGGCACCGTTATAACCAGCCCAGAGCGCTCAGGCCAGCCCGCAAATGTAAGAAAATATGACCCAGCCTAGGCCAGTGCGGCCAGCAGTGCGGTTTCGTCCACCTGATCCAGTTGGGCGCTCTCGAGGAAGCGCCTAGCGTAATCGCGCCAGATGCCGCTGCTGACAAACAGGGCGAACAGATCCGAGTCGATATGCTGTTCACGCACCATGTTCTGCATTATGGCAAGAGCCTGGGAGATCGTCTTGCCAGATTTGTAGGGGCGATCACTGGCGGTCAGCGCCTCGAAAATATCGGCGATAGCCATGATGCGGGCTGGTACGCTCATCTGTGCTCCGGTCAGCTGGCGTGGGTAACCCTTGCCATCCATCCGCTCGTGATGACCGCCGGCAATCTCTGGCACGCAGCGCAGATGACGGGGGAAGGGGAGGTGCTCCAGCATGCGTATGGTCTGGATGATGTGCTCGTTGATCTTGTAGCGCTCCTCCTCGGTGAGGGTTCCCCTGCTGATGGCAAGGTTGTATCTCTCCCCCCGGTTGTAGAGATGGTGCGGTACCTTGACCTTGAAGCCCCAGGGATTGTGCTCGTCGAACCGATCTCCATCCGGACGAGGCACAAGGTGCCAGCACTTGTCGGCCAGCAGTGGCTCGAGGCAGGGCAACTCGGGAGATGGTTCTTTCTGACGCAGCTTGATCTCCTCCCGGCTGATGCCGAGCCGATCGTCCAGGGTGCGCAGCCAGGTGCGGCTGGCGATGGCGTCGAGCCGTTCAATCTTCTCGGGGGCCATCCACTCGCCACCCAGATTGCACTCGGCGATGAAGGCAAACTCCTGATCCAGCTCGGCCCAGCGCGGGGCTGCCTCTTCCCGGCAGGCACTTCTGATCTCTGATGACAAGCGGGCAGCGAGGCTCTCGATATAGACATCCCGCTTGAGTACTTCAAAACGGGTGCGGATCTCGTGGATCCGGTCGTAGAGGGTCTCCAGTTTGGTGGCCTTGTCGACCACGAACTCCGGGGTGGTCACCTTGCCACAGTCATGTAGCCAGCTGGCGATATGGATGGCTTCCCACTCCTCCTCGTTGAGAGTGAAATCGGCAAAGGGGCCCTGTCGCTGGGCGCAGGCCGCCTCGGTCAGCATCCGGGTCAGCTCCGGCACCCGCTGGCAGTGACCGCCGGTGTAGGGGCTCTTGGCGTCGATGGCGCCGGCCATCAGCTCGATAAACGATTCGAGCAGCTGTTTCTGCTCTTCCAGCAAGCGCTGGTTCTCGATGGCGGAGGCGGAAGTGCCCGCCAGCGCTTCGATGAGGCTGATGCGCGATGCCAGCTCCTGTTCGCTGCAGCGTGGCAGGATCAGCAGGAGGTATCCGATCAGCTCCTGACGATGGTTGCAGAGCGGCTCAGCCACCAGCTGGCATGGGTCGGGAAAGGAACCCCAACTGTCCAGGTGTTGCCTCCATGTCGCCTCATCCAGGCTGAGGGAGATGCGCTGGGAAGTGGCCATGCCGGATAGCAATGGTTGTGGCCATGGAACCTGCCCAAGGGGCAGCTCGGTTTGCTGCCAGCGGGCCTGGACCGGCTGCATCTTTTGCTGTTGGGCCAGGTAGAGGCTCCCCCCTTTTGCCTGTACCGCGGCGATGGTTTCATGCAGGATGCGGCTTAGCAGGGAGTCGAAGCGGTGCTCTGCAGCCAGTGCTCTACCCATGTTCATGAAGTTGCCGAGGGTTTGGCGCATGCCGGACATGGTGCGGGCAAGGTCATCTATCTCCCGGATGGCCGATTCTGGAACCTGCCCCTCGCCAAAGTCGAAACGCTGGATCCGCTCGGCCTCGCGGGTCAGGGCCAGCAGCGGGGTAGCGGTACGGCGGGAGACCATCCAGATTACTGGCAGCAGCAACAACAGGCTGGTCAGCGCCCATGCCATATTGATCAGTGCTTCATTGCGTGCCTGCTGATAGAGCAGATCTGCCGAGACCAGCAGGGCGATGTAAAAAGGGGTGTCCTTGCCGAGGGGGGAGATATTGACCAGCCACTCTTGTTTTTCCCCTGTGGTCAGGGTCAGCTCCCGGGGAGAACCATCCAGCAGCACAGGCGTCCTCTCTAGCCTAGTTTTCAGCTCGGCCATGACTGGGCTGCCCAGAGCCGTGATCGCTGGCAGCTGGGTTAGCTGATCATAGGCTGGCAGATGTACAGGATCGGCCGCCAGTAGGGTCGCGGAGCGATCGAACAACACTACCTGGCTTTGGAGCGGCAACTGCAGCTCGCCAATCAAGGCCGAGAGCCCCTCGACACTGGCATCCAGCCCGATCACGGCTCGTTGGCTATGGCTGGTGACAGCCAGCGTCATGCCTGGCTCCCTGGTGGTAAAAAAGAGATAGGGGGTGGTGGCGACAATCTTTGATGAACCGCGAGCCAGCCGGTACCAGTCGCGGCTGCGGGGATCGAATCGATAATCCGCCATGGCTCGCCGTGCCAAAAGTTGCAGCTGCTCGTCAAAATAGAGGAACTCTCCCCGCCCGCTACTCAGGCTCTGAACCAGCAACTGGCTGCCTTCAGGCACAGCCTGCAACTGGACCCGGGCCCGTTCCGTGAGTTTTCGTACCAGAAAGAAATCGCCACTCTCATAGCCGATGTAGACGGCACCATAGCTGTCGCGATTGGCCAAGATCTCTGCCAACTGCGGCAGATACTCCAGTCGGCTTGCCAGATCACTCATGTCGGCCAGTCGGCTGCTGGCTAGCAGGCTGAGGGACATGCGGGCTGGCTGCTCGTTCAATTGCAGAGCGAGGGCCAGCTGTTCCCGGTACTGTTTGAAGTTGTGGCGCTCATGTTCCAGCATCTGGCGAGAGCCCTGCTGGAACTGCAGCAGAATCAGCAGCATGCCCAGCACACTGAACAGCAGGGTAAATAGGGTGGCAATGTGAACATAGAAGGGCTTGCGCCCGGATCTGGCAGTGATCATGGACATTTCCTTGTCACAGTGATGCTTGCGGAGACGATCTGTCAGCAGTGTGTCAATACGATAACAGAAATGACAATACTGGCCTGATATCTGTGCTTTTCCATGGTTGCCCACTGCCAGGCAGAGCTTGGCAGGAGATAGTGATTCATTCAGGTATCCCGTGCTACATTGCCTCACTTGTTACTGGTCTGTAAATCCATGGAGTGACTCATGCCTGCCATCCCCTATTCCGTGCTCGATCTGGTGCCTGTTGCCGAAGGTTCCGTACCTGCCGAGTCATTTCGCCGTTCGCGGGATCTAGCCCGCCATGCCGAGGGCTGGGGTTACCAGCGCTACTGGCTGGCCGAACACCACAACATGCCGGGCATTGCCAGTGCCGCCACCTCGGTGCTGATCGGTCATCTGGCCGAAGCCACCACCACTTTGCGGATCGGCGCGGGTGGCATCATGCTGCCGAACCACTCGCCGCTGGTGATTGCCGAGCAGTTTGGCACCTTGGCTTCTCTCTATCCCGACCGCATCGACCTTGGCCTTGGCCGCGCCCCCGGGACCGATCAGCGCACCATGCGGGCGCTGCGGCGTATGCGCAGTGGCGAGGTGGATGATTTTCCGGCCGATGTGCGCGAGCTGATGAGCTACTTTGGCGACGAGATCGGCGCGGTGCAGGCGGTGCCCGGTCAGGGGCTGCATCTGCCCATCTGGCTGCTGGGCTCCAGCCTCTACAGCGCGCAACTTGCAGCGGCGATGGGCTTGCCGTTCGGGTTTGCCTCCCATTTCGCCCCTGCCATGTTGCTGCAAGCGCTGGAGATCTACCGTAGCCAGTATCGCCCCTCCGCTCGCTGGCCCAAGCCCCATGCGGTGGTCTGCATCAACATGATTGCCGCCGACAGCGAGCGGGAGGCCCGCTTCCAGTTCACTACCGTGCAGCAGCAGTTCTTGCGCCTCCATCGCGGTGATGCGGGCAAGCTGCCCGCGCCGGTCGTCCAGCTTGGCGATGAGTGGTCTCCCCGTGAGCTGATGGCGATGGAGCAGACCCTGGCCCGCTCGCTAGTGGGCAACCCGGAGCAGGTTCGTCATGGACTCAAGGCGCTGCTGGCGGAAACCCGTGCCGATGAGCTGATGTTCAATGGGCCCATCGTCGATCATCAGGCCCGACTGCGCTCCTTTGAAATTGCCGCCGAGCTGATGCAGAGCCTGTGATTACACATCCGGGCACATCTGCATGTGTGGCATAGCTTGACCTTATATCTCTTTATGTTTATTCAGCTAATTGATTTTAAAGAGTTGTCAGGTTGATGTCGGCCATCTGTCGTGTCACCTTTCGCGGCGCAAGCCCTATGCTGGCCCTGTCAATTACCACAAGGAGTTCGAGATGATCGTCAGGAAGTTGAGATTGCAACGGGGTTGGTCTCAGGATCAGTTGGCAACGTTGACTGGTTTGAGTGTCCGCACTATCCAGCGGATCGAGCAGGGGCAGCAACCCGGACTGGAATCTCTCAAGGCCCTGGCCGCCGTCTTTGAACTCGATGTGGCTCAACTGGATGGATCAGAGCAACAGGAGCGCGAGATGAGAGGAAGTGACACTATGGGTCAGGATGCGGTCCAGGTATCGGCAGAGGAGCGGGCGGCAATGCGCTATGTGGAGGAGCTCAAGGGCTTCTATCACCATGTCGCCAGCTACGTGGTGGTGATCTGCGGGCTGTTTGTCATCAATTACCTGAGTAATCCGGAGTACATCTGGGCCTGGTGGCCAACCCTGGGTTGGGGGCTGGGACTTGCCTCCCATGCTGTTCGGGTGTTTCAGCCCTTCAAGCTGTTTGGCCCCGAGTGGGAGCGGCGCCAGATCGAGAAGCGGCTGGGGCGCAAGTTGTAACTTCATTCGCCGGAAAACAGGGAACCTAAACAGCAAGCCCGGCAACCAGCCGGGCTTTGTTATTGGAACGGGCTGTAGCCATCCGTGCGGCAGCGACCGCCAGATTGTTGCGTCCCCCCTAGCTGGCGTGAACCGGGCAGGGGGTGGCGATCAGGGCATCATCCTCGTAGCGCCACAGGGTGAGGCTGTTGCCCCAGACACAGCCGGTATCGAGCGCCTTGATATCGCTCTTGCCGGTGTTGCCCATCAGCGCCGCCCAGTGGCCGAACACCAGAATGGGGTCATCCACGTGGTGTTCGCGCTGTTCGAACCAGGGACGCAGCCCCGGGGTCGACTCCTTGGGCCCCTTCTTGCATTTGAAGTCGAGACGACCGTCGAAATAGCAGAAGCGCATCCGGGTGAAGGTGTTGATGATGTAGCGGTAGCGGTCGATCCCGACCAGATCATCTTTCCAGCCATCGGGCTGGTCGCCATACATGTTGTGCAGCAGCCAGCTGTATTGGTCACCGCGCAGCAGGCTCTCTACCTCGCGGGCGCAGTTGCGCGCGGTGCGGACATCCCATGCGGGGGAGATCCCGGCATGCACCATCATGATGGGCAGATCCGGATGCTCCGCCAGCAGCGGGCGGTGGCGCAGCCACTCCAGCAGTTCATCCCGATCAGGGGCATCCATCAGGCTTTGCAGCTTGTCTTTCTTCTTGAGCGGTGCAACGCCATCTGCGACCGCCAGCAGGTGCAGGTCGTGGTTGCCGAGCACGGTAACGGCACGGTTGCCCAGCCCTTTGACAAAACGCAGGGTATTGAGGGAGTCCGGGCCGCGGGCGACCAGATCGCCGCAGAGCCAGAGCACGTCATTTTCGGGATCGAACGCGGCAAGATCCAGCAGACGGCGCAAGTCGTCGTAACAGCCCTGGATGTCACCGACAAAACAGTTCGCCATGAAACCTCAGTTGATAATATTGGGGATGGCTAGCGTGAAGGGGGCGATGGGCGCCTCAAACTGCTGACCAGAGCCATCTTGCAGGGTATAGCTCCCTTCCATCACCCCGAGCGGGGTCGCCAGCGGCACGCCGCTCTGGTAGCGGTAGGTCTCACCTTCGGCAATGACGGGTTGTTCCCCGACCACGCCTGGGCCTGCCACTTCCAGCATCTTGCCATTGGCATCGGTGATGAGCCAGCGCCGATGCAGCAGTTGCACCGGGCCGGGCCCCAGATTCTCAATCTCGATCAGATAGTGAAACTGGTAAGGGTCTTTGGAGCCCGCCACATACACGGGGTATGGGCGGATCTCGATGTGCGGGAGTGCCACAGGATCAGGCCTGTTGCTGATCCGCCAGCCAGTTGGCGATCATGACAAACTGCTCGAGGGAGAGATTCTCCGGGCGCAGGTTGCCATCGATACCAAGCTCGGTCAGCTGGGCGTCGGTGATGAAGTTGGAGAAGCTGTTGCGGATGGTCTTGCGACGCTGGCCAAAGCCTTCGGTACAGACGCGATTCAGACAACGAATGTCTTTTGCGACTATGGTCGGATTCTTGTGCGGGATCAGGCGAACTACGGCAGAGTCCACTTTCGGCGCCGGTTTGAAGGCGCCCGGGCCCACTTCCAGCACCGGCACCACCTGGCAGT
Organism: Aeromonas sp. 602200; assembly: GCF_049173895.1. Lineage (NCBI taxonomy): Bacteria > Pseudomonadati > Pseudomonadota > Gammaproteobacteria > Aeromonadales > Aeromonadaceae > Aeromonas > Aeromonas sp. 602200. The sequence goes on along the minus strand of NZ_JAAKSL010000018.1, from coordinate 19,174 downwards.
AGTACTGGGTCATTACGCTCAGACGGCCATAAGCCTTGCTGCCCGGGCCGGCGGCCAGACGCAACACCACTTCCTTTTGCAGCATGAAGTGCATGTCTTCAACCCGGTCGGCAAATTCGCACAGGTGGAAGATGAGCGGGGTGGAGATGTTGTAGGGCAGGTTGCCGAAGATGCGCAGCGGCCCCTTGCCTTCACCCATCAGGGTGCCAAAGTCGAAACGCATGGCGTCCGCTTCGATGACGGTCAGCTTGTCTTTGAGTGTCGGGTGCTCGCGCAGGCGAGCTGCCAGGTCCCGGTCAAGCTCGACCACGGTCATCTTGTCCATCTGGGCGGCAACCGGCTCGGTCAGCGCGGCCAGACCCGGACCGATCTCCACCAGATTCTGACCCGGCTGCGGGTTGATGGCGGCGACGATCTGATCGATCACATACCGGTCGTGCAAGAAGTTCTGACCGAAACGCTTACGGGCCGTGTGGCCCATGTGCACCTTACTGCTCATATCTTTTTTTCTCTACCATCTTGATGGCGTGGTTAATCGCGGTGACAAGGCTGCCCGGATCGGCCAGGCCCTTGCCTGCCAGATCCAGCGCGGTGCCGTGATCCACCGAAGTGCGGATGAAGGGAAGCCCCAGGGTGATATTGACCGAACTGCCGAAGCCCTTGTATTTGAGCACAGGCAGCCCCTGGTCGTGGTACATGGCGAGTACCGCATCCGCATCCTTGAGGTATTTCTCCTGGAACAGGGTGTCGGCCGGCAACGGGCCGACCAGATCGATCCCTTCCTGGCGCAGGGTGACCAGGGCGGGTTCGATCACGTCAATCTCTTCACGTCCGAGATGGCCACCTTCCCCGGCGTGGGGGTTGAGGCCGCAGACGTAAATACGGGGTTTGGCGATACCAAACTTGGTGGCGAGATCCTCGTTGAGGATCCGGATCACCTTGCCGAGGCGATCTTCGGTGATGGCCATCGCTACATAGGCCAGCGGAATATGGGTAGTCGCCAGTGCGACCCGCAGCCCCTCGGTTGCCAGCATCATTACCACATCGGCAGTGTTGGATTGTTGGGCAAAGAACTCGGTGTGGCCGCTGAACGAGACCCCGGCCTGGTTGATGATCCCCTTGTGCACCGGCCCGGTCACCACGGCGGCAAATTCGCCGCTCATGTTGCCATCGCAGGCACGCTGCAGGGTCGCTAGCACATAGGCGCCATTGCCTTCGTTCAGCTCGCCCGGCACCACGGGGGCGCCGAGGGTGACCGGACAGACGGTCAGGGTGCCGGCTCGCTGCGGATGAGCAGGGGCGATTGCGTCATAGGGCTCAAGCTCGATGGGCAGCCCCAGCAGGGCCGCTCGCTCGCGCAGCAGCGCCGGATCGGCGATCACCACCAACTGGTGGGGCCAATCCTGCTGGGCAATCTGCAGCACCAGATCCGGGCCGATCCCGGCCGGTTCGCCCGGGGTAACGGCAAGGCGACGGCAGCTCATCAGCTCGCAGATCCTTCGACACGGATGTAAGCCTCATCACGCAGCTCGTCCAACCAGGCCTGGGACTCTTCCACGAAGCGGCGATTGTAGATCAGCTGATAGGCACGCTGTTCCAGAGCCTTGTCAGTGGCATCCTGGCTGCGACGATCTTCCACTTGGACGATGTGCCAGCCGTGGCTGGTGCGGAAGGGGGCGCTGATCTGGCCTGGTTGCAGCCGGTTAACCATGTCGCGAAACTCTGGTACATAGACGTTGGGATCAGACCAGCCCAGTTCGCCACCCTGCACCGCAGAGCCCGGATCTTCGGAATACTTCTCCGCCATGCTGGCGAAGCTTGCCTTGCCGCTCTTGATGTCGTGCAGAATGCCATCCAGCATCCCCTTGGCTTTCTCTTCGCTCAGGATGATGGAGGGCTTGATCAGGATGTGACGGGCCTTCACCTCGGTCTGCATCACTTGCTGCTGACCCTTGGTGTCGAACACCTTGACGATGTGCAGACCGGCGCCGGAGCGCAGCGGGCCTACGATGTCGCCCTTCTTGGTACCCTGTACCGCTTCGGCCATCAGGGTCGGCATCTCTTGCGGGCTCATCCAGCCCCAGTCACCCCCTTCCAGCGCCTTGGGGCCGTTACTCTCGGCAATGGCCAGTTTGCGGAAGTCGGCACCCTGCTTGAGGGCGGCCAGAATGTGCTCGATCTTGCTCTTGGCGGCATCCAGCTGGGCGGCGGTGGGGTTGTCCGGCAGGGCAATCTGGATATGGCCGACGTGGTATTCGTTCTGCTGTTGACCCTGTTTCTTCAGGATCTCCACCACCTGCTTCACCTCCTGCTCGGAGATGTTGATACGGCGGCGCACCTGATTGCGGCGCACCTCGTTCATCAGGATCTCGCGGCGAACCTCTTCCCGATACTGGGCATAGGTCATCCCTTCACGGGCGAGCTGGGCGCGCAGCTGATCCAGGGTCATCTTGTTGTCGGCGGCGATGCCCTGAATAGCCTGTTCCAGCTGGGTATCACTGATCTTCAGCCCCTGGCGATCCGCCAGTTGCAGCTGCAGGCTCTCCTGGATCAGACGGTCGAGTGCCTGTTTGCGCAGAGTGGCATCGTCAGGCAGAGACTGGCCGCTCTCCTGGGCGGAGAGTTTTACCTTGTTGACCAGTGCGTCCTGTTGACTGGACAGCACTACGTCCTTGTTGACCACGGCCAGAACCTTGTCCATCAGCTCGGGCGCAGCCAGTGCGGCCTGGCTCATGGCGCCGAACATTCCCGCGGTCAGCAGGGCAATCAGGGTCTTTTTCATATCCATCTCTCAAGGCTGGACCAGCATCATTGCTGGTCTTTCAGATTAAACGGGCGAACATAGGGCAACAGCTCGGTATCCAGTGTGACACTGCGGCCACCGGTACCCACGCTGCCAAGTCCCTTCATTTCAAACTGCAGACCAATGACTTTTTCCGAAGTGGGCTTCAGGGTGACGTTGTCCGGCTGATTGTGCCACTCCAGGCTCATGTTGATGCTCCAGCAGCAGGAGTCGTATTTGACACCGATCTTGCGGTCAATGTTCACATCCTGCTTGATATCGCGATAGTAACCGCCATACATCTGCCACTGATCGGCGATCGGCGCCATCATCACCAGACCAGCCTGGCTGAGGTCTTCGGCCAGAGCAGGATTGCTCGGGTAGCGATAGTCCCGGTTGCCGTCCTGGATATAGCGGTAGTTGACCTGGGTGGTCAGCTTGCCGGTCCGGTATTCGACTGCACCGTTGCCGGCAGTAAATTCCCCCTCGGAGGTATCGTACTGGGTGCCGGCATGGGCGAACCACTCATCGGTGATCCGGGCATCCCCCTCGAACGAGAGCAGGGAGCGAGCGTTGGTGTTTTCCTGATCGGACGGGTAGAGGCGCACCTTGGGTGGTGTCATCTCGAAGGCCTGGGCTACCGCCAGACGTAACCGCTCATCCCCCACATTGTCATAGACCCGGCTGGTCAGGCCAACGGTGACCCGGTTGGCATCGCTGATGCGGTCGAGACCGGCGTAGCGGCGATCGCTGAACAGGCTGTAGTAGTCCTGACGGGTGGTGGTGGAGTCGTAAATCCCTATTTCGTCCTGATTCTTGTAAGGGATATAGAGGTACTGGAACTCAGGCTCCAGGGTCTGGGTGCCCTTGCCATCATACCAGTCTACCGGACGATCGAAGTTGACGCCCCCCTTGAGGCGGAAGGACGGCAAGGTGCGGGTAATGGTGCCGTCTTTCAGGGTCAGCTGCTGGCTATCTGCGTCTGTAAATTTACTGCGATCCTGGCTAATCAGGTCTTTGGGGATCTCCTGGTTGTAGGAGGTAAACATCAGTTTGTACTGGCTTATAAGGTAGTAACCCGGCGCATCGACCAGGGGGATGGTCAGGGTGGGAGCCAGATGCAGACGGGTAGCGGTATAACGCTCACCGGCCTGCTGGGCAGTGGCGCTGCCGCTGTCATAGCCAAACTTGGTCAGCTCGCTGTTCCAGGCCAGATCGAACCATTTCCCCTGCTGGAAGTAGTTGTAGTTGATGCGTGGCAGCATCTCGTGGGGCAGCAGCGCGTAGGGACTCAGGATCTGATAGCGACGCACCTCGGAGGTGAGGTTCCAGTTCTGCTGGTAGTAACCGGCGGTAAAGGATTGCTGCAACTGGCTGTCGACCTGGGTGCCCACTTGCGGGCTGAAGTCGTTGAAGTAGTTGTAATCCTTGTCCCGTACCTGGGTGTAGTCGATGCCTAAACGCAGGGAGCCATCCATCAGGGTGGATCCGTGACGAATATTCATCAGGTAACGATGACCATCTGAGAGGTACGGAGTCCCTGTCGACGGGTTGGTAAAGCTCGGGTTGCCAGCATCATACTGCTTGTCATCCCTGAGGCTTTCAAAATAGAGGGTACCGGTATGGGCTGGGTCCGGCATGTAGCGAAACTCTACCTGTTCCATCAGGCCGCGTTTGTCCATAAAGCGGGAGGTGATGGTGGCATCGTAGTTGGGGGCAATGTTCCAGTAGAAGGGCTGGGTGATCTCCATGCCGTTGCCGGAACTCTGTTTGTAACCCGGGTAGAGCAGACCTGTCTTCCGTTCATCCTTGATGGGGAAGTTGATATAGGGGAAGTAGAACACCGGGTAGTCATAGAGCCAGAGGCTGGCGTTCCAGGCTTCGCCGAACACCTCTTTCTGGTCGATGTCGATGCTGCCCGCCTTGAGGGTCCACACTTCCTGACCGGGGGGGCAGGTAGTGTACTGGGCTCCCTCCATGGTGATGTTCTGGTTGTTGTTGGTCATCACCACGCGTTTGGCAAAGCCGCGCACCGGTGAGCCATGCACCTGATACTTGCCCTCCTCCAGCTCGGAGTTTTTGGTATCCAGGTTGGATTTGAGGGTCTTGTCGCTGGTGACGGTCACCTGACCGTCGTTGTAATAGATGTTGCCGATGGCGATGACATCCCGGCTCTTCTGATCGAGCTGTGCATAATCGGAGTCAAACTTGCGAACACCCTGACGAACCTTGACGTCGCCTTCATAGACGGCGGTGCCGCCCTGTTTGGCCTCGAGACGGTCAGCATCGACCTCGACCGGCTGCGCGTTGGCATCCTGATCCGATGCAGGCTTCTCTATCTTGGGAACATAGTCATAGCAGAGACTATCGAGAATGCCGGTGGCTGGCGGCGCTTCGAACGGGGCCGCCTGCACCATCATAGGAGTGAGTGCGGGGGCCAGGCTGATAGTCAGGGCGATGGGATAGCGGTACCCCAGTGTCCATTTGGTCATGTGAAAGACTCGTGCAATCCGTGATAGATACGGTTGATCCAAGGCATGCATTTTACGACAGGTTTCATCGAGTTGACATTGCATGTCATTGCTTTATGTTAGCCGGCAATGATAAAGCATTATTGCGGCCAGGGCTAACAGCCAAGTGCTGCTTTCCACCTTGGTCCTCTACTTATGCACGATCGCGATTCCCTGCTATTGCAGTGGGCACGCCGTATTTCCGGTGATGCCAATCTTCAGTTGACCCTCATTTCCGGTGATGCCAGCTTCCGCCGCTACTCTCGTGGTGGTGGTCTGGTTTGGGTGGATGCCAATCCGAAAACCGAAAAAAATCATGAGTTTGTTCGTAACGCGGCCGCCTTGCAGGCGCGTCAGCTGTTGGCGCCAGAGGTCAAGGCGGTGGACTACGAACAGGGTCTGCTGGCGGTGAGTGACCTGGGCGATACTCAGCTGATCAGCTGCCTGAACGAACACAACGTACTGGCCTGGTATGGCAAGGCGATTGATTTGCTGCCCCGCCTAGGGGCGGTTGAACTGGCGCTTGAACCCTTCGATGCGGCATTTATGGCGCGGGAGAACAGCATTTTCCCCGAGTGGCTGCTTGGCCATCATCTGCAACTGAGCCTGAGCCATGAAGAGCAGCAACTGCTGGACGAGACCTTCGCTTGCCTCACTGCCTGCAATCTGGCCCAGCCGCAGGGGGTGATGCATAGAGATTTCCACAGTCGCAACCTGATGGTATGTGGCGGAGATACCCCCGAGAGCAGCCGGCTGGCCATCATCGATTTTCAGGACATGGTGATCGGGCCCCTGAGCTATGACCTGGTCTCCCTGCTCAAAGATTGCTACGTGCGCTGGCCGGATGAGGTGATCGATGAAGGGATGCGCCACGGTTTTGCCACCCTGCAACAGGCGGGGCTGCTTGGTGAACTCGATTATGCCAGTTTCCGCCGTGGTGCCGACCTGACCGGCATGCAGCGCCACCTGAAAGCGGCGGGGATCTTCACCCGGCTCTATCATCGCGACGGCAAGTCCGGTTATCTCAAGGATATTCCCCGCACCCTCGGCTATGTGGTGGATGTCTGTCGCACTCACGGTGGCGCCTATCCGGTACTGGCCCGTTTTGGTCAGTGGCTGGAGCAGGTGGTGTTGCCAGGGATCGCCAACGCTGGAGTGAAACCATGAAAGCGATGATCCTGGCCGCTGGCCGTGGCGAGCGGATGCGCCCGCTGACCGACCTGTTGCCCAAGCCGCTGCTGGCGGTGGGGGGCAAACCGCTCATCGTCCACCATATCGAAAAGTTGAAGTCAGCTGGCGTGACCGAGCTGGTGATCAACCACGCCTGGCTCGGCCACAAGCTGGTCGAGAGCCTTGGTGATGGCAGTGCGCTTGGTGTGACCATCCACTGGTCGGCCGAGGAGAGCGCGCTGGAGACCGCGGGCGGCATCGTGCAGGCGCTGCCACTGCTGGGCTCTGAACCCTTTTTGGTGATCAACGGCGATACCTGGCTCGAGCTCGATTATCGCACTCTGGTCAGCCAGCCCCTTGGCGATGACTTGGCCCACCTCTGGCTGGTGCCCAACCCGCCCCAACACCCGAGCGGGGACTTTGCCCTGCAAGCCGGGCGAGTGATGGATACGCCAGCGTTTACCTTCAGTGGGGTCGGGCTATATGATCCGGCGGCCTTTGCCGGTCTCGCTGGCGGCGCCCGCAAGCTGGCGCCCCTGCTCCGTGACTGGATGGCGCAAGGGCGGGTGGGCGGCAGCCTTCTCGCTGGCGAGTGGCGTGATATCGGCACGGTCGACCGACTGCGCGAGCTGGATGACCAGCTCCAGGCCCGCACTCATTAACTTCAAGAGGTCTTGAACCATGCGTATTTGGGGTAAGGTGCTGGGCGCCTTCTTCGGTTTTCTGCTCGGCAATATTATCGGCGCCCTGATTGGCCTGTGGATAGGCCACCGTTTCGACCGTGGCATGGGGCTGCAGGGGGCGTTTCGTCGCGGCCCGAGTCAGGCGCAGCAAGCCGTCTTCTTCCACGCCACCTTCTCGGTGATGGGCCACATTGCCAAGTCCAGCGGTCAGGTGACCGAGCAGGAGATCCGGGTTGCCTCCAACCTGATGGATCGTATGCGGCTGGCGGGCGAACAGCGTGCCCGGGCGCAGGAGTCGTTTCGTCTCGGTAAGGAGGCTGACTTCCCGCTGCGCGAGACCCTGGCTGAGTTCCGCCGTGCCAGTTTGGGGCAGCGCGACATTCTGCGCTTCTTCCTCGAGGTACAACTGCAGGCTGCCTTTGCCGACGGGCGGGTAGAGGAGGGCGAGCGCGCCATTCTGCACACCATTGCCGACGAGCTGGGCTTCAGCCGCATCGAGTTGGCCCGAATTCTGGCGATGGCCGAAGCGCAGATGAACTTCTTCAATCAGGCTCATGGCCAGTATCAGGGAGGCCATTCCGGTGGCCAGCAGTATCGGCAGGCGGCACCCTCTGCGGATCGCCTCAAGAATGCCTACCAGTTGCTGGGGGTGAGCGAGAGCGACAGCGATCAGGATATCAAGCGCGCCTACCGCAAGGAGATGAGCAAGCATCATCCGGACAAGCTGGCCGCCAAAGGGCTGCCGCCGGAGATGATGGAGATGGCCAAGGAGAAGACCCAGGAGATCCAGCAAGCCTGGGAGTGGATCCGCGAGGCCCGCGGCATCCGTTAAGCGCCAAAATCTGGCTGTAACAGACAATAAAAAGCCCCGCAGCAGTGCGGGGCTTTGTTTTGTTGTTTTATCCGGGCTGGCTTACTTGGCCGGAATCGCTTCCAGCACGTGCACCAGCAGTTGCCAGAAACGTTCGACCGCCGGGATATGTACCTTCTCGTCAGGGGAGTGGGCTCCGCGGATGGTTGGGCCGAAGGAGACCATGTCCCACTCCGGATAGGCGCTCTTGAACAGACCGCACTCGAGACCGGCGTGGATCACCATGACGCTGGGCATGGTACCGAACAAGGTCTGGTAGCTGTTGCGTACCAGCGCCATGACGGGGGAGTCCACGTTCGGCGCCCAACCCGGATAGGCACCGGTGAATTCGCAGCTGGCGCCTGCGAGGGTAAACAGGGAGCGGGTCATCTGCTCGATGCTCTCGCGGCCGGAGTCAATCAGGGAGCGGATCAGGCACTGGACGTACACTTCGCCATCCTGAGTCTTGATGACCCCCAGGTTGGTAGAGGTTTCGGTCACGCCGGGCATGGCATCGCTCATGCGCATCACGCCGTTCGGGCAGGCCATCAGGGCATCCAGCAGGCGCAGTTGCAGGGAGACGCTCATCAGCTTGGCCGGTTTGGCGGCGCTGTTGACCAGTACGGTCAGGTTCGGCTCGGTGGCGGCCAGTTCGGTCTGGTAGATCCCGGTGTAGCGGTCAACCAGCGCCTTGAACTCGTTCACGCTGGCAGCAGGCACCAGCAGGGTGGCACGGGCTTCGCGCGGGATGGCGTTGCGCAGAGTGCCGCCGTGGATCTCGGCCAGACGAACATCCAGCGGCTCGGCTGCTTTGAGCAGACGCACCAGCAGCTTGTTGGCGTTGCCACGGCCGCGATGGATATCGCAACCGGAGTGACCGCCGCGCAGTCCTTTTACGACCAGTTCGAACGCTTCGCCTTCGCTGGCATCAACCAGCTCGAGCGGGAAGCGGATATTGGCATCCACACCGCCAGCGCAGCCCATATAGACCTCGCCATCCTCTTCAGAGTCGGTGTTGAGCAGAATTTCGCCATCCAGCCAGCCGGCTTCCAGACCGAAGGCGCCGGTCATGCCGGTCTCTTCGTCTGTGGTCAGCAGCACTTCCAGCGGACCGTGCTTGATGGTCTTGTCAGCCAGCACAGCCAGGCAACCGGCCATGCCGATGCCGTTGTCGGCACCCAGGGTGGTGCCACGGGCAGTGACCCACTCGCCATCTATATAGGCATCGATGGGATCGGTCGCGAAGTCGTGTTTGGTGTCGGCGTTGGCCTGCGGCACCATGTCGATGTGGGCCTGCAGTACCACGGCTTTGCGGTTTTCCATCCCCGGGGTGGCCGGTTTCTTGATGATGATGTTGCCGACCTTGTCCTGCTTGACCGCCAGACCTTCCCCTTGAGCCCATTGGATGATCCAGGCGCTCAGTTTGGCTTCATGTTTGGAAGGGTGGGGAATGGAGCAGATCTGTTCGAAGAAATGCCAAATCAGTTTGGGAGAGAGAGAGCTAAGCTGTGCCACGTCGGGACTCCTTACCAGCACGGAATTAACAGGGCCCCATCAGCGGGCCGGGGAAGAGGATAACGATAATACAGTCAATCACACAAAAATGTGAGCAATCAGCGCAAATCGCAGGCAGCTTGTGCTGGCTGATGGCAACCAGGCAGTACGATCGTCAGGTTCGGACGACGCTGAACGATAGAAAAGAAAATGTGTGACCGATCTCACAAAAATATTGAATTTAACGCACCGACTGGTAAATTAGCTCCCGTGGTTCGCCACCCGTCAGGATGACGATGAAAGCCTCCAGGGAACCGAAGCAAAGCAAGTGCGCCTCCATGGAACCGAGTGTTCGTTCAAGGATTTGAGCCCGCATAAAGGTACGTAACTTGTTAAGCAATCAGGAGTTTCAATATGCCAGGCAGCAACTCAACCTATTGGTTTGCCCCTTCTTTGTATACCCAGGGTTTCAGCTACCCTAACCCCTTCGTCACTCGTCGCTAAGACGAGCTGCCCAACCAGGCAGAGGCGAGAAAGCAGCAGGTGCGTGAGGTAAATCCTCCCCCCTGCTATTTTTTTATCTGCGATTTGCCGCACAGCCCATTTGGACTCGGCAGCAGGGACGGCAGGTTAGTCGTTTGGCGCTCGAGATGGGCCGAATGGAGAGGGTGATGCCGATTTTTCCTGTTTTTGGCATACGTTTGCCAGGCATTTTCTCTGCAAACGGTGCTATCATATCGGCCCAACAGCCTGTCCGCGGTTTGGACACATCATCTAACCGATCGCCGGATAAGCCCATCTTGCTTCCATTGTTATCAGATTTGCTGCCGAGGCTTAGCCCTGAGGCAGCCGAAGTGCAATCTGAATTCAGTCGGGCAAGGGCCGCCATTTACTGGCATCCGCAGGGATAATTGCGGATGTTGTTATTTTAAGTGATTGTTTTTAAATAACTATTCGAGATCGATAACATGCCGAAAAAGTTCTATGTGTCGTGGGACAACCTGCAACGTGAAGCTCGCCGTCTGGCCCGTCGTCAGCTGCCTGTCAGCCAGTGGAAAGGTATCATCGCAGTCAGCCGTGGTGGCCTGGTGCCCGCAGCCCTGATGGCCCGTGAACTTGGCATTCGTAATGTGGAAACCCTCTGCATCTCCAGCTATGACCATGACAGCCAGCGAGAGCTGGTGGTCGTGAAGGCTGCCACCACCGCTGGTGACGGCGAAGGCTGGCTGGTGGTGGAAGATCTGGTCGACACCGGCACTACCGCCAAGGCGATCCGCGAGCTCTACCCGAAAGCCAAGTTCATCGCGATTTTCGCCAAGCCGATGGGCGAAGCGCTGCTGGACGATTTCGAAGTGGCGATCCCGCAGGATACCTGGATCGAACAGCCGTGGGATATGGCACTGGAGTTCGCCACACCGATCTGCGACGAAAAGTAACGGGAGCGGGATGTGACGCTCACTGCGTCCATTGGTCGCGACCGGCAATAATGGTTTCACAGGGCTCCAATTTGGAGCCCTGTTTTTTTGTGTATCAATCTGTTGCAGGGTGGCTGATGGGCAGTAAAAGTGGTTAAGATGAGCTATTGCCTGATATGAATGGGACACTATCTTGGACTTGAACGAAGACCTAAACCTGACCGAAAAGCTGTTTACCCGGGTCAAGAAGGTGCTGGAAACTTCCGAGATCTCCAACTCCAGCCCGGCGGACATTGCCGAAGCAGAGTCAGACGAGATGTTTATCGACGGCTCCATGTCAAAGAGCTGGTATCGCCTGCTGCGCCGCCCCTCCTGGGCCTGGCAGGGGGCCGACCCGGTCGAGGTTGAGCAGACTCTGGCCCGCATCGCCATGGCGACCGGTGAACGCACCCATGACTGCTATCTCGATACCATCAAGGGCTATGTGCCTGGCAACTGGATCTATGAGTGGAGCCAGGTGGCTGGTAACTACTTCAAGCTTGGGCGCGAACTGCGTGAGCAGGGGGATGCAGCTGGCGCCTTGAAACAGCTGCTCAAGGCGGTGCGCTACTACTCCATCGCCAGCTATCCCCATCTCAAGGATGATGAACTGGCGGATCAGGCCCAGCTGCTTGGCAATATGGCCTATCGCGAGGCGGGCCGGTTGTTCAAGGTGCCGCTCAAAGAGATCCAGGTGCCCTTTCGCGGCAAGCATATTCAGGGTTATCTCCACCTGCCGACCACCGACAAACCGGTGCCTCTGGTGATCATCAGCGGGGGGATCGACTCTCTGCAGCTCGATTTCCTCAACTTCTATCTCAAGCGACTCGAGCCCAACGGCATCGGTATGCTCTCCCTCGACATGCCGGGCATCGGGTATGCCGAGCATTGGCCATTGGTACAGGATACCAGCCGCCTTCATCAGGCTGTGCTGCACTATCTCTCCGAAGTGGCCTGGGTCGATCATCAGCGTATCGCTATGGTCGGTATGCGATTGGCAGGCAATGTGGCGGCACGTCTGGCCTTTATCGAGCCATTCAAGCTCAAAACCGTGGTCTGTGTCGGGGCCGGGGTCAATCAGGTGTTTACCAATCAGGAGTTGTTTGCCAAGTGCCCGCGCATGATGCGGGACAGCCTGGCCAACCGGTTGGGCGCTGATGCGGCTCATTGGGATACCATGCGTACCAAGTGTCAGGTATTTTCACTGAAAACGCAGGGATTACTGGGGACTCGCACCTCTGTGCCGATATTGAGTATTGGACACAAGCGAGATTTTATTTGTCCCGAGCAGGATGTACGGGCATTGGCGGCGGCCAGTCGTAACGGCAAGGCCATCGTCTTCGACAAGCAGCCCTTGCTTGAGGTGTATGACAAGGCGCTGGACGAAATCGTCGAGTGGCTGAAACAGCATCTATGTATCTGATGCGCTGAAGGACTGACGCCATCCCGAGGTGGCGCGGCTTGTTTAACAGGGAGGTTAACATGTCTGAAAGAGTGACCTACAAGCGACTGCTGAGACAGTTTGCTGCCATTGGCCCCTATTTGCGTGAGGATCTCTGTGAAGAGGGGCGTTACCGTTTCGACAGTCTTTCCGTTTGTGTCAGTGCCAAACCGGCGCCAGACAAGCGGGAGTTCTGGGGTTGGTGGCTGGTGCTGGAGCAGGAGGATCATCTGTTCCGCTACCATTACCAGTTCGGATTGTACAATGCCGATGGCGAGTGGCTCGACAAGCCGATCCCCAAGAAGCACCAGGTCGAGGTGGAACGGACCCTCAACCGTTTCTACAAATTGATCAGTGACAAACTGGCCTCGCTCGAGTGTCAGCTAGTGCCTGCCGAACAGGTGACCAACGAGTTGAGTGTAACGGCTGCCTGAGCCTCTGATGCCCTGCGAGAGGTTGTGACGAGCTCGCAGGGAGACTCTTGCCCCATCCTTTCATCACCCTTTATGGAATTGCCTTGCAGGGCTCCATGGCCGTGGGTATAAAGATATTCCTTACTTTTTAGCCTTTATGCTCCCATGGAAAACAGAACCATAGTCGTCAAGTTGGGCACCAGCGTGCTCACAGGGGGGTCTTCCCAGCTCAATCGTGCCCATATGGTCGAGCTGGTCAGACAGTGTGCGGCCTTGCACCGTCACGGCCATCGGGTCGTGGTCGTCACATCAGGAGCTATCGCCGCCGGGCGTGAACATCTGGGCCACCCGCCACTGGCGCCAACCCTGCCCAACAAGCAGATGCTGGCGGCGGTTGGTCAGACCCAGCTTATTCGGGTATGGCAAGATCTGTTCAACCTCTACGGTCTGCATATCGGCCAGATGCTGCTGACCCGCGCCGATCTGGAAGATCGGGAGCGCTACCTCAACGCCCGCGACACCATGCGCACCCTGCTCGATCACCGCATTATTCCGGTGATCAACGAAAACGATGCGGTGGCGACCGCCGAGATCAAGGTCGGCGACAACGACAACCTCTCCGCACGGGCCGCCATTCTGGCGGATGCGGATCTGCTGATCCTGCTGACAGACCAGAAGGGGCTGTTTACCGCCGATCCGCGTACCAATCCCGATGCCCAGCTCATTGAAGAGGTGCAGACCATCGACGATACCCTGCGCTCGTTGGCGGGTGACAGTGTCAGCGGCCTTGGCACCGGCGGCATGGCTACCAAGTTGCAGGCCGCCGATGTGGCGCGTCGAGCTGGTGTCAACGTGGTGATCGCGACCGGCCAGATGCCGGAGGTGATTGGCCGTCTTGCCAAGGGTGAGCGGATTGGCACCCTGTTCCCGGCGCTGGCGTCCCCGCTAGAAGGGCGCAAGAGCTGGATCCTGGCAGGCCCGCCCCCTCACGGCGAAGTCCATGTGGATCAGGGGGCTGTCGCCGCCATGAAGGATAAAGGCTCCAGCCTGCTGCCCAAGGGGATTGTCGCGGTCAAGGGCGATTTCATTCGGGGCGATGTGGTGCGCATTCTTGATCCCAAAGGCGCCGAGTTGGCGCGTGGCATCTGCCGTTACGACCATCTGGAGCTGGAGAAGTTGCGTGGCGTCCACTCGGATCAGATTGAGCAGGTACTGGGCTATGGATATGGTTCAGTAGCCATCCATCGAGACGATATGGTGCTGCTCTAATCAGGGCGGCACAGCATGAACAAAGGGAACCGAGATGAGTCTGGAGAAAATGGGGCAGGCGGCCCGTGAAGCCGCCTATCAGCTGGCTACCATCAGCACGGCGCAGAAGAATCGGGCGCTGGCCGCCATTGCCGATGAGCTTGAGGCGCGCAGTGAACAGATCCTTGCTGCCAACGACAAGGATATTGCGGCTGGTCGTGAGGCGGGCTTGTCAGAGGCGATGCTGGATCGCCTGCTGCTCAATCCGGCCCGGCTGGCCGGGATTGTGGCGGATGTGCGCAAGGTGATCACGCTGGACGATCCGGTCGGCGCCGAAATGGATAGCCGGGTGCTGGAAAATGGCCTGCGACTCTCCCGTCGTCGGGTGCCCATTGGGGTTATCGGTGTCATCTACGAGGCGCGCCCCAACGTCACCATCGATATCGCCAGCCTCTGCCTCAAGACTGGCAACGCCAGCATATTGCGTGGCGGGCGCGAGACTTTCCACTCCAATCTGGAACTGGTGCGGGTGATCCAGCATGCCTTGGCGGCCTCCGGTCTGCCCGAAGCGGCGGTGCAGTACATCGACAACCCGGATCGGGCGCTGGTCGGCGAGTTGCTGCGCCTCGACCGTTATGTGGACATGATCATTCCCCGCGGTGGTGCCGGCTTGCACAAGATGTGCAAGGAGAACAGCTCGATTCCGGTCATCATCGGCGGTTTCGGCATCAGCCACATCTTCGTCGACGAGAGCGCCGATCTGGTGCGCTCTCTGGCGGTTATCGACAACGCCAAGGTGCAACGCCCCTCCGCCTGCAATGCCCTCGATACCCTGCTGGTGCACGAGAAGGTGGCTGCCACCTTCCTGCCGCAGCTGGTGACGCTGATGAACGAGCGCAAGGTGACGCTGGTGGCTGCGCCCAACGCCATGGCGCTGCTGGCGGGTGCCGACAACCTGTGCGAGGCAGGGCCGGAGGATTTCGATACCGAGTGGCTCGGGCTGACCCTGGGGGTCAAGCTAGTGGCAGACGTCAACGAAGCGCTGGCCCATATGCGCGAGCACAACGCCGGCCACTCCGATGCCATCCTGACCAACGATCTGGCCAACGCCGAGCGTTTCGTCAATGGCGCCGGTTCGGCGGCTGTCTATGTCAACGCCTCCACCCGTTTCACCGATGGTGGCCAGTTTGGTCTGGGCGCTGAAGTGGCGGTGTCGACCCAGATGCTGCATGCCCGTGGCCCCATGGGGTTGACCGAGCTCACCAGCTACAAGTGGGTGGGACAGGCCGATTACCTCAGCCGTGCCTGATAACAGGCTGTTGCAAAAACAAAAATGCCGACCACAGGGTCGGCATTTTTTTCGCGGGTATCGTGCCGATACCACGCAGTGCGCTATCGCACGGGGTTATTCCCCGTGATAGAGCGCCTTGTCACCGTGCTTGAGCACATAACCCTTCCAGATAAAGAGGGTGTAGCCGCTGCCCTGCCACGACCAGTTGCCCTCCGCACCTTGACGGGTCAGCAGGTGCTGCTCGCCGCTTGGCAGATGCAATTCGGCCTGCGTCTGGTCGGCATTGAACATCACGAAGGCGCTGCTGGTCTGGCTGGCATCGGTTGGATTGAGCCGGATACCTTCATCAAACAGGCGCACACATTTGCCAGTCAGCGCTGACCACTGATAGCCCGCACTGCCGATACAGCCGTGGCTGTCGCGATCGCTGCCCACCAGATGTTGTTCCGGTGTACTGCATGCCGCCAGCAGCAGAGAGGCGGCCATCAGGGTCAAGGTGCGCATGGTTACTCCTGAAGATCCCGTTCGATGACGATGTTGGAGAATCCCAACTCTTTGAAGTAGTTCTCCTGGTAATCCTTCACGCTTTTCTTGTCACGGCGACAAACCTGAGCCAGCTGGGCCTCCATGGCGTGAAAACTGGTGAGGTCCAGCCCTTCGGCAGCGGCGATGGCGTCGTAGATGCTGCGGAACTTGTCGTTCGCGTAGCCGATCTCTTTGGCCTGTTTTTTATAGGTGTACGTAATCTTAAAGGCCATCTTGCCCTTCCTTCTTCGATTTGGCTTGCTTGCGCTGGACGTAGAGGTAGAGGCTTTCGACCTTCTCCCGAGCCCAGGGGGTCTTGCGCAAGAACTTCAGGCTGGACTTGATGCTGGGATTATCGGTGAAGCAGCGGATATTGATCTGCTGCCCCAGCTCTTCCCAGCCGTAGTGTTCGACCAGCGCGGTGACGATGGCTTCCAGTGTCAGCCCGTGCAGCGGGTTGTTCTTCTGCGAGGCGTTCGGTTGCTCGCTCATGCCTGCTCCGCCAGCTTGGCAAAGGGCTGACCCATGCGGGTAGTGACCCCGTTGGCCAGATGGGGTTCGAAACCGGCCAGCATGCCCGGGCCAAACAGGCAGACCACGGTGCTGCCCAGCTTGAACAGGCCCATCTCGGCGCCTTTTTGCAGGGTAATGGCCTCGTCGCCGCTGTAGTCCCAGCGCACCACCTTCTTCTCTTTGGTCGGCGCAATGTTGCCGGCCCAGATGGTCTCGATGCTGGCCACGATAGTGGCACCGACCAGCACCAGCGCCATCGGGCCGTGCGGAGTGCGGAAGGTGGCGACCACCCGCTCGTTGCGGGCAAACAGGTTGGGCACGTTCTCGGCGGTGAGCGGGTTGACGGAGAAGAGATCCCCCGGCACGAACACCATGCTCTCCAGCACACCGTCCAGCGGCATGTGGATGCGGTGATAATCCT
The DNA here is from genome assembly GCF_049173895.1 of Aeromonas sp. 602200. Lineage (NCBI taxonomy): Bacteria > Pseudomonadati > Pseudomonadota > Gammaproteobacteria > Aeromonadales > Aeromonadaceae > Aeromonas > Aeromonas sp. 602200. The sequence continues at coordinate 2,379 of NZ_JAAKSL010000018.1, read as the reverse complement.
TGGGCGCCAGATAGATGGTGGCAAAGTCGCCATCTTTGAACGGCGCCACCAGATCTTCATAGCCGCCCAGCAGTTCGCGGGCGCTGTAGTCGTGGCCCTTGGCCTGGATGATGCGACCCTGCTGGATCGGACCGAGCTGGCTGACGGTGCCATCCACCGGCAGCGCCAGAGTCATGGCATCCTCTACCACGGGGCGGATACCGGGCTTGAGCTCGCGGGTGAAGAACTCGTTGAAGCTCTTGTAGTGGGCCGGGCTCTCGTGCAGCGCCTCGCTCATGTCGACCTGGTACTGCTTGATAAAAGCCTCGATCACCTTGGTGGTGATGTTGCCCGCTTCGGCGGCGGCAAACTTGCCGATCAGACGGGAGAGGGCGTGCTTGGGCAGACAGTATTGACCGGCAATTTTCAGGTTGTCAGTAATGCTCATGTTCATCATCAACGTAGGTTTATGAGGGTCACAGGCGCGCTTGCTGGCGACCGTGACGGGCTTCCTGCATGGTTTCCAGGATGCGGTGATAGTTGTGGAAGCGATCGGCGCTGATGGCGCCCGCCTCGACCGCGGCGCGCAGGGCACAGCCGGGATCGTCCTTGTGGGTACAGTCGCGGAACTTGCAGCCACCCAGGTAGTCGCGGAATTCGACGAAGCACCAGGTGATGCGGTCGGCTTCCAGATGCCAGAGGGCGAACTCGCGGATCCCGGGGGAGTCGATGAGATCGCCACCGCTCGGGAAGTGGTAGAGCCGCGCCGTGGTGGTGGTGTGCTGGCCGAGCCCCGAGTTTTCGGAGATCTCGCCGGTCAGTACATCCAGTCCCGGCATCAGGGCGTTGGTGAGCGACGACTTGCCCACCCCGGACTGGCCGACGAAGATGCTGATCTTGTCGGTCAGGGCTGCCTTGAGTTCATCCAGCCCTTCGCCGCTCTCGCAGCTCACCAGCAGCACCTCGTAATTGAGTTTGCGGTAGGTTTCGAGCTGGCTTTCGATGCGCGCTCTGGCGGCATCATCGAGCATATCGACCTTGTTCAGCACGATGAGGGGGCGGATCTCCACATCCTCGGCGGCCACCAGATAGCGGTCGACGATGTTGGTGGAGAACTCGGGCATCACCGCCGAGACGATGATGATCTGGTCGATGTTGGCGGCGATAGGTTTGACCCCGTCGTAGAAGTCCGGCCGGGTCAGTACCGAGTGGCGCGGATGCACCGCCTCGATGACGCCCGCTGTCGCGGCATTGAGGCCGGGACGCCACACCACCTTGTCGCCACACACCAGACTGCTGATGCTGCTGCGCCGCAGGTTGCTGCGGTGGATGGTGCCATCGACCGCTTCCACGTCTGCGTGCTGACCAAAACGACTGATCACCACCCCTTCGATGGCGGGGCCAAACAGGGTGTCATCCACCACTGTGGTGTGCTCTTTTTGCAGCCGCCGTTCGCGGTTGGCCTGGACGCGCCTTTGTTGACCCAGATTGAGTTTTGCTTTCTTTGCCACTCGATTCGCCAGTTTATGAACAGATCCAAAGCCAGTATGATACATGCAAATTGGCAAAATTCCGCCATTCCTCCCAATAGAGAGAGCAATCATGACAGTCAGCGCGCAGAACCTGGTATGGATCGACATGGAGATGACGGGTCTCGACCCCGAAGAGAACGTGGTACTGGAGATTGCCACCATCGTCACCGACAAGGATCTGAACGTACTGGCCGAAGGGCCGGTCATCGCCATTCATCAGAGTGATGAAGAGCTGGCCAAGATGGACGACTGGAACGTCAACACCCATACCAAGAGCGGTCTGGTGGCCCGGGTCAAGGCGAGCCAGCACGACGAAGCGAAAGCCGTTGCCGAGACCCTCGCGTTCATTCGCCAGTGGGTGCCGGAGCGCACCAGCCCGCTGTGCGGCAACAGCATCGGTCAGGATCGCCGCTTCATGGTCAAGCACATGGCCGAGCTGGAAGCCTTCTTCCACTACCGCAATGTCGACGTCAGCACCATCAAGGAGCTGGTACGCCGCTGGCAGCCGGAACTGCTGGATCAGTTCAAGAAGAGCGGCACCCACCAGGCGCTGGACGATATCCGCGAATCCATCGCCGAGCTGCAGTTCTATCGCAGCCACGTCTTCAAGATCTGATTCCCCGGCAAGGGTTTGTCATGTGCTGGCTGCTAAAATCGACAGTTCGGCCAGCTTTTGAGCGAACGCGCGCAACCAGACAAAAAAGCCCTTGCAATTGGAATGACTGCTCTTATAATTCGGCTCCCGTACAGTAGCGCAAGCAACCAAATGCTGTACGGCCTGTTTTAAGGTAGTTGCGGGAATAGCTCAGTTGGTAGAGCACGACCTTGCCAAGGTCGGGGTCGCGAGTTCGAGTCTCGTTTCCCGCTC
>NZ_JAAKSL010000017.1:0-128820 GCF_049173895.1 Aeromonas sp. 602200 | reverse complement strand
GAAAATCAAAAATTGTTTTTGATGTTCGATGCTGTGAGTGCCCACACAGATTGCTTGATTCAAATTGTTAAAGAGCGTTACGCTTGTCGCGTTGAGGAGGCGCATATTACACCTCTCACTTCGAAAGTCAAGCGATTGTTTTCGCTTTTCTTTCGGCGCCCACTTCGCTAGGAAGCTGGCTCATCAGGTTGGCGTGTTCCGCCGTGCTGGTAGGGGCGCATTATAGGGAGCCGCGCCGGGATGACAAGGGCTTTTTGCAAAAATGCGCTCGTTTGCTGAAAAAGCGAACTGAACGCCCCAAAACAACCCCTTGGCATCTCTTTTACGCCGCTTTTTTGCTCAACTCTTCGCTTTGTGCCCGGATATAGTTGACCCAGCTGGTTGCTTTCTGCTGCCAGTTATCCTGTTGCTGCAGCTCACGGGCCAGTTCCAGCGCCTGGGCATACTGCTCCTTATTAAGGTGTGCCTGCACCAGCAACGCTTTGGCGCGATTGCCTTGCTCGCCCTTCACCGACTTGATGGCAGCGAGCTGGGTCATGGCAGCATCAGTCTTGCCCTGTTGCAGCAGCAGTTCGGCGGCGCGCATGGCGGCTTTGGGCTGACCATGTAGGCTGGCCAGCTGCTGCCAGCTATCAACTGCTTGTGACCACTCCCGGGCACCTTCCCACAATTGGGCAAGCAGTTGGCGGTTTTCAGCACTTTGCTTCATCTGTCCCTTGGCCATGGCAGCTTCCAGCAGACGGGCTCCACGATAAGGCAGCCCTTGCCAGGCATAGAGACGGATCAGCTGATTGCGGGCAGACGCATCATCCATCAGTTTTCTGTCGATAGCTGTTTGCAACAGAGCCAACGCCTGATCGCCACGTTTGGCGGAGAGGTTGAGCGATACCGCCTGTTGCCACCATTTGCTCTCTTTGGGTTCGTGGCTGATCAACTCGGCCGCCTGATCGGCCGCCACGCCATAACGTTGCTGAGCGGTGAGGGCGGAGAGACGAATGATGGCGGCCTGCTTCTGCCAACCCTTCTTCAACAACTGTTCGCTCTGGCTGGCGGCGTCACCGTACTGTTTGTTGTGGTAATAGAGGCCGGCCAGACGCAGGCGCAGCCCATCGTCTTGTTTGAGTGCCAGTGCCGCCTTGTAGCTGGCGATGGCGCCAGACCAGTTGGATTGCTGGGCCTGAATATCGCCGCGCAGTCGCAGCAGCTGGAGCTGTTGCTGCTCGGGCCACTCTTTATAGGCAAGGGCCTGTTCGACATAACGGCTCGCCTGGGCGGTCTGTTGCAGATTGGCCGCCAGCGAGGCTTGCAACTGCGCCAGCCAGGCACGCTCGGCATCGCTATTTGGTTTGAGGCCGGATGCCTTGCTCTGGGCTTGTTGCCACTGACCGGACTGATAGAGCTTCATCACGGGTTCAAGCTGACGGGAGAAGTGAGGGCTGACCTCCATCGCCAGACAGGCTTGGCCGACCAGGGCAAGCAGACAGATCCAGATCCGCAACATAGTTATGACTCCAGTTTGAATTTGAGCGTGATGACTTGCACCAGCTTGTCGGTGGCGCCCGGTCTCGGCTGATAGCGCCACTTGTTGATCGCCTGAATGGCCGCCCGCTCGAACTGACGCTTGGGTTTGGCTTCGACCACTTCCACATCCTGCACGCCACCTTCGGCATTCACGCTAAAGCGCAGGGTGACGAATCCTTCGATCCCTGACTGCTGGGCGCGATAGGGGTAAACCGGCTCGATCCGTTGCAGCGGCATCAGCATGTCGCCGGCGCCGATACCCGCACCCTGCTGCTGGCCGTGGTAGTTGCCACTCAATACCGGTGCGGTACTGGTCGCCACTCCGGGGGCATAGACCTGCACCGCGCTGAGGCTGGAAACCAGATCCAGACTCGGCTCAACAGCCGCCAAGGGGGCCGCGGCAGGCATCGGCAGCGGTGTCGAGGCCAATGCCGCGGGAGGCTCTGGCAGAGGCTCGGGTTCCTGCGGTACCGGACGCTCGCGTACCTGCACCTCGGTCACCTCGTTCTGCATATTGATGACGATGGGCTTCTGTTCGCTCGCCACCTTCTCGCCCCGGGGCGGTTCAACCAGCGTGGCCATGAACAGCAGGATGCCCAGACTGAGGGCGATCCCCAGCCCCAGGCTCATTAGCTTGTATTTCATTTCGGCGCCACCGCCACGGCGATATTGGCGATACCCGCCGCCTTGGCCTCATCCATCACCCGCACCACCTTGCCATGGGGCACTCGCTCGTCGGCCTGTATCACCAGGCTGGCATCGGGCTGCTCCGCCAGCAGACGGGCGATGGTGGCCTGTACCCGCTCCACATCGATCTGCTTGCGGTCGAGGAAGATCTGACCCTGAGCCCCGATCGCCAGCATGATGCTGGAAGATTTCTGCGCCTTGGCCTGGCTGGCCTGGGGTCTGTGCACCTCGAGCCCGGCTTCGCGCACGAAGGAGGTGGTGACAATAAAGAAGATCAGCATGATGAACACGATATCCAGCATGGGAGTCATGTCGATCTGCACTTCGTCACGCTGGCGTTTGGATTGCCGTCTCATTGCATTACCTTCTCTTCTCGCATGCCGTCCCGGGTCTTGGCCAGCGCACGCTTGGCCTGACTCTCGAGCCGACTGAGTAACAACACGCCGGAGAGCGCCACCACCATGCCTGCCATGGTGGGGATGGTGGCACGAGAGATCCCGCCCGCCATGCTCTCCGGGTTAAAGCGGTTGGCCGCGGCCAACGCATCGAATACGCCGATCATGCCGGTCACAGTGCCCAGCAGCCCCAGCATGGGGCAGAGCACCACCAGGGTGCGGATGAAGATCAGATGACGGTTCAGTTCCAGCTCCGCCTGTGCCAGCCAGCGACTGCGGATCGCCCGGGCGTGCCAGCTGTGGCGCTCGCTGCGAGCCTGCCAGCGGCCGAGCAGCTGTTGCTGCAGGGGGCCAAAACCCAGATTGAGGTAGAGCAGCCGCTCGATCATCAAAATCCACATCAGCACCAGCAGGGTCAGAATGACCCAGAGCACCGGGCCGCCACGGCCCATGAAGCTCTGCAGCTGTTGCCAGATGTCGAGCATCATGCTGCTCGCTCCATCCCGCCGTTATTGCTCTCGGCGCGCTCGGCCAGAATGCCGGCTACCTGCTGCTCCAGTACATTGGAGAGCTCGGTGAAGCGCGATTGCAGCAGGCTGTGGGCCAGGATCAGCGGAATGGCCGCCACCAGACCCTGTACCGTGGTGACCAGTGCCATGGAGATACCGCCCGCCATGATCTTGGGATCGCCGGTACCAAACTGGGTGATGGCCTGGAAGGTGCCGATCATCCCGGTCACGGTACCGAGCAGACCCAGCATGGGGGCGATGGCCGCGATCACCTTGACCATACCGATGCCGCGCTCCATGCGAGGAGTCTCCTGCAGGATCGCCTCATCAAGACGCAGCTCGAGGGTCTCCATGCTCAGCTCGGGGTGTTTGTCCGCCACCGTCAGCACCCGGCCGAGGGCGTTGTCGGCGTGATACTCGCCGCTCTTGAGCTGGCGGCGCACCCGACCCAGTTCGCGGGAGAGGCTCCACAGCCGTACCGCAGCGATACCCAAACCGATGGCGGCCAACAGCACGATTATGGCGCCGACCTGACCACCTTGTTGTACCTGCTGCCAGAAGGTGGGCGCCTGTGCCAGCATCGCCAGCAGAGTGCCATGCGAAGGATCCAGCGGCAGCGCTTCCTCTTCCTGACCCTGATAAGCCGCAACGGCAGAGAGCACGCTACCGGGCAGACCCAGTACCGGGCTCAAGCCTTCGGCGGTCGGTTGCAGGAAGCCTTCGCTCCCCAGCAGGGCAAAACTGCCAACCCGGGTCAGCGACTGCTCGCTGGCAGCCCCCTGGGCATCGAGCACCTTGCCGTTGAACTGGGCAATCCGGCCAGATTCGCGGATCTCCTGCAGCAGCGTGGCGGGCAGCAGGGCGAGGGCGGCGCGATCCGGCACCTGTTTATCCTGTGCCATGGCTTTCAGCGGGGCGAGACGCTCCGGGTACTGGCCCTCGACGGCGGATTCGCTCAGCAGCTTGACCGCATCGCTGGCGCCCTGACGGGTGACCGCGAAGATCTCGTTCATGTCGCCGGAGGCTTGCTCCCACTGGGCGTTGAGCTCGACCAGCTGCTTCTCGTTGCTGGCGAACTTGCCAGCCAGCTCCTTGCTCAAGCGCTGGGCCTCGGCCAGTCTGGCGCGGGCAGTGCCGAGCTCCTTGGCAACGGTCGCCAGGTCTTGCTGAGCCTGCTGTTCACGAGCCTGTTCCTGCTGCTGCCACTCATCGGCGACAGCAGCGTTGGTACCGCAGGAGAGGGCAATAAGGAGGGGGAACCACTTCATGGTGACTCTCATGATTGGGCCTCCTGACTGCGGCTGACAGAGAGGGGGACATTGAGCAACTGGGGAACTTTCTTGTCGGCGGCCACATCCATCGCCTCGGCAATAGGGGAGAGCCACTGGCTATCGAGGGCTTGCCATTGCTTCGCCTCGGCGGACCAGCGCCATGCTTGACTGCGATCGGCCGTCATTGCCAGCAGGGAGACCCGACCCAGCGCCAGCACATCGACCCGACGCGGAGCACCATCCAGCTCCAGCTCGGCGGAATAGCTGTCCATCCGGCTGCCGTACTCGGCTTCAATCTGATAGGCCTGCAGCAGCTGACGGAGTTTCTCTGCCTCGCTAACGTCTGCGCGGGCCAGGGTCGCTTTCAACTGTTCAACCCGCGCCTGCCGATCTTCCTTGCGCAGCGGGATGTCGTTTTGCACCAGCTGTTCCAGATCTGCCTGCATCTGCAACATCAGCGGGATCAAGCCCTGACGGGTCTCTTGCACCGCTTCCAGCTGCTGGCTCAATTTACCCAGCTCATTTTGCTGATCGGCCACCAGAGATTGCATGTAGCGGTTGTAGGCTTCGAGGTCACGCAGTTGCAGCTGGGCATTTTGCAGCTCCAGTCGTGCGGCAACAGCGGCATCGGCGGCTTTTTCCACCCGCTGCTGGGAGGCTTTCCCGGCAGCTATGCTGTTCTTAAGGGCGGGAGCAACCAGCTCATCCCCGATGGCAGCAAAGTGGACTGACAGTGGCAGCAGGGCCACACCCCATAATTTGTTCATTGAAATACATCTTACTAATGATAACTATTATCATTATCTCAAATGCAGGGCGGACTGGCAACGAGAGGATTTTCTTGGCCTTTATGCACAAAAACAGGATAATTTTTAAGCACGCACGGAATAAGTGGCGCCAATAGCCACCGCACAAATATAAATAACGAGAAAAAATCTTTTCGATCAGTGTGATAAAGATCGAAAAAGGAGAAAGTAATGCTCAACGATGCGATCTGGGAACATATCGACAAGTTCACCAAGGCAACAAAAACCAGCGATATCCAGCAACTGCTGGAGCGCTTCAGTCATCAAATGGGCTTCGATTACTTTCGGCTGCTGATTATTTTCCCCATCAGCATGCAAAAATCCCACGTGGCACTGTTCAACAACTGTCCGACCACCTGGTTTGACGCCTACAGCGAAAACCAGTATCTGACCCAGGATCCGGTGGTCTATCTGGGGCTGAAACAGACCCAGCCGATCTTCTGGAACAAGCTCGACTGCGATTCGCCCTGGCTACCCAGCGCCAGCCGCGACGTGATGAACCTGGCGGCTGATTTCGGGGTACGCAATGGCGTCTCCTTTCCGCTGCACACCCCGCAGGGGGAGCACGGCATCCTCTCATTCATCACCAAGGAGAAATCCAACTCCGATCTGATGTTTGAAAATGTTCCGCTGCTGTCGTTCTGCGCCAGCTACATCTTCAACTCCGCACTGCAACTAATCAAAAGCAGACCGGATATGATGAAATACCTGACCGAACTGTCGGATCGGGAGAAGGAGTGCCTGTTCTGGGCCAGCGAGGGCAAGACCTCCTGGGAGATCGCCACCATCCTCGGCATCAGTGAGCGGACGGTTAACTTCCATCTGACCCAGGTGACCAACAAAACCGACTCGAAGAACCGCAGTCAGGCCATCGCCAAAGGGATCACCAGCGGCATCATAGTGCCCTCCCTCGACGAGGTCACCATCACCAACCTGCGGCTGTCGTAACCCCTCAGCAGCAACAAAAAGAGCCGCAATTGCGGCTCTTTTTCATTTGAGAGAGTGACTTACTCAACGGTCACCGATTTTGCCAGGTTGCGCGGCTGGTCGACGTCAGTCCCCTTGATCAGGGCAACGTGATAGGAGAGCAGCTGCAGCGGCACGGTATAGACGATGGGGGCGATCACCTCTTCCACATGGTTGAGGTTCATGACCCGCATGGTCTCGTCGCTCTTGAAGCCGGTATCGGCATCGGCAAACACGTAGAGGATACCGCCACGGGCGCGCACCTCTTCCACGTTGGACTTGAGCTTCTCCAGTAGATCGTTGTTTGGCGCCACCACAATGATGGGCATCTCGGCATCGATCAGCGCCAGCGGGCCGTGCTTCAGCTCGCCAGCCGCGTAAGCTTCGGCGTGGATATAGGAGATCTCTTTGAGCTTGAGCGCCCCCTCCATGGCGATGGGGTACTGGCTGCCACGACCGAGGAACAGGCTGTGCTGCTTGTCGGCAAACTCTTCGGCCAGGGTTTCGATATCCTTGGCCAGTGCCAGGCTCTCTTTAATACGCAGCGGCAGGGCTTGCAGCGCCTTGACCAGTTCGGCTTCGGCGGCGGCGCTCAGGTGGCCACGACAGTGACCGACCGAGGCCACCAGCATCAGCAAGCCAGCCAGCTGGGTGGTAAACGCCTTGGTGGAGGCCACGCCGATTTCGGCACCGGCGCGGGTCATGAAAGCCAGATCCGATTCACGCACCAGCGAGGAGCCCGGCACGTTGCAGATAGCCAGCGAGCTCATGTAGCCGGATTCCTTGGCCAGACGCAGCGCCGCCAGGGTATCGGCAGTCTCGCCGCTCTGGGAGAGGGTCACCAGCAGGCTGTTGGGGCGCACTACCGATTTGCGATAGCGGAACTCGGAGGCGATCTCCACATCGCAGGAGACGCCAGCGATCTCTTCGAACCAGTAGCGAGCCACCATGCCGGAGTGATAGGAGGTGCCGCAGGCGACGATCTGCACGTGCTCGACCTTGTCAAAGATGGCGCGTGCGCCGTTACCGAACGATTCGACCACCACGTGATCGCTGCCCAGACGCCCTTCCAAGGTGTTGGTGATCGCTTTGGGCTGCTCGTGGATCTCCTTGAGCATGTAGTGACGGTATTCGCCCTTGTCACCGGCATCGTGGGAGAGTTCGGACTCCTGCTCTTCGCGCACCACGGCGTTGCCGTTGGTATCGAAGATATGCACGTCACGGCGGGTCACTTCGGCCACATCACCCTCTTCCAGGAAGATGAAACGACGGGTCACCGGCAGCAGCGCCATCTGGTCGGAGGCGATAAAGTTCTCGCCGATACCGCGGCCGATCACCAGCGGTGAACCGGAACGGGCAACCACCACGCGGCTGTCGTCGCGGCTGTCCATCACCACGGTACCGTAGGCACCGCGCAGCTGCTTCACCGCAGTCTGCATGGCGGCCAGCAGGCTGCCGGCGCTCTTCAGCTCATGATGGACCAGATGGGCAATCACTTCGGTGTCAGTGTCGGAGCTGAACACATAGCCCAGCGCCTTCAACTCTTCCCGCAGCTCTTCGTGGTTCTCGATGATGCCGTTGTGCACCACCACGATATGCTCGGAAACGTGGGGGTGGGCGTTGCGCTCGGAGGGCTCGCCGTGAGTGGCCCAGCGGGTATGGGCGATGCCGGTACCACCGTGAACGGACTGCTCGTCGAGCGCCTTGGCCAGCTCGGCCACCTTGCCCAGACGGCGAACCCGCTGCAGCGGCTGGTTGGCGCTGAACACGGCCACACCGGCTGAGTCATAACCGCGGTACTCCAGACGGCGCAGGCCCTCTACCAGAATTTCAGCCACATCACGTTGGGCAACAGCCCCGACGATGCCACACATACACTTCTCCTTGAGATACAAATCGTAAAGTCAGTTGGATGGTTCAGAGCTCGATGTCAGCAAGTGACCGGGGCGCAGATAAGCGTCACCCCCTGGGCTTGAATCTGTTCTCTGGCCTCGCTGGCCAGCCCCTCGTCGGTCACCAGGGTATGGATGCTCGACCAGGGAAGTTCGAGATTGGGGATCTTGCGGCCGATCTTTTCCGATTCGACCATCACAATGACCTCCCGCGACACCTCGGCCATGACCCGCGACAGGCCCACCAGCTCGTTGAAGGTGGTGGTGCCACGCTCCGGGTCGATGCCGTCGGCACCGATAAAGAGCTGGTCGAAGTCGTAGGAGCGCAGCACCTGTTCCGCCACCTGCCCCTGGAAGGATTCGGAGTGAGGGTCCCAAGTGCCACCGGTCATTAACAGGGTAGGCTCATTTTCCAGCTCGCGCAGGGCACCGGCCACATTGAGGGAGTTGGTCATCACGATGAGGCCGCGCTTGTTGCCCAGCATGGGGATCATGGCGCTGGTGGTGCTGCCGCTGTCGATGATGACGCGGTTGTGATCACGCAGCCGCTCGGCCGCCGCACGGGCAATGGCTAACTTTCGGTTCGAAACTTGTTCAGGGTTGACCTCGACCACCATCTCGCTCGGCAAGGGGACGGCGCCACCGTAACGGCGCAGCAGCAGACCACCGGTCTCCAGTACCGCCAGATCTTTACGGATAGTCACTTCGGAGGTAGAAAAGTGTTTGGCAAGGGCGTCGACGCTCACTTCACCCTGCTCTTGTACCAGGGTCACTATGGTGTGTCGGCGTTGTTGAGTATTACGTTTGGTCATTTTTAAGTTTCGATTCGAAAGAACATCGAAATATTAGCCCCTTTTTCGGAAAAATAAAACAGCAAATAGGATCCGATTTGGTTCGATGCCAGAATGGGGTGCCAATTTGCGACGAGGATGCCATGCAAAAGAGAGTCATCTGGCTGGTGGAGGATGAGGCCAGCATCGCCGACACCCTGATTTACGCCCTGCAGACCGACGGGTTCGAGGTGGAGTGGTTCATGCTGGGCCAACAGTTGCTGACACGACTGGAACAGACGCGACCCGACTTCCTGATCCTCGATGTGGGGCTACCCGACATCAGCGGCTTCGAACTCTGCAAGCAGGTGAGGGCGCTGACCGATATTCCCCTGATGTTCCTCACCGCCCGCAGCGAGGAGATAGACCGACTGATCGGGCTGGAGATAGGTGCCGACGACTATGTGGCCAAACCCTTCTCGCCACGGGAAGTGTGTGCCCGGGTGCGGGTCATCCTGCGCCGCAGCCAGCCCGTCGCCCCCCAGCCCAGCGCCCTGCTGGTACTGGATGAGGAGCGGGCCCGCATTCACTTTCGCGGTCAGCCGCTGGCCCTCACCCGCTACGAATATCTGCTGCTCAAGACCCTGATGCTTGCGCCGGGCCGGGTCTACTCCCGCCAACAGCTGATGGATCTGGTGTGGCAGGATGCGGAGGAGAGTCTGGATCGCACCGTCGATACCCATATCAAGACCATCCGCGCCAAGCTGCGCGAACATGATCCCGAGGCCAACCTGATCCTCACCCACCGCGGACTGGGCTACAGCCTGGAGCTGGCATGAGACTCGGGTTGCAACTGCTGTGCGGCCTGCTGCTGATCTTCGCGCTGGCCGCCTGGTTCGTGCTGGAGATCTTCGTCGAGGAGATAAAACCCGGGGTGCGCAGCGCCACCGAGGATACTCTGGTAGACATGACCCAGCTGCTGGCGCCGCTCGCCCTCGATGATCTGAAAGAGGGCAATATGATGAACGGGCGGTTGGCCAGCGCCTTCGCCCGCCTCAACCAGAATCCCATCAATGCGATGATCGACGGCCACCTCAAGCAGCAGGCGGAGTACCGCATCTATGTCACTGACCAGAAGGGTATGGTGATTTACGACTCCGACGGCACGGATCTGGGCAAGGATTATTCCCGCTGGAACGATGTCTACCGCACCCTGCGCGGCCAATATGGCGCCCGCAGCACCCGCACCGATCCCGACGATGCCGCCAGCTCGACCATGTATGTGGCAGCGCCGCTGCGGGAGGGGGCCGAGATCATCGGCTCCCTCACCGTCGCCAAACCCAATCGCACCCTGATGCCCGCCATTGAGCGGGGGGAACAGGAGCTGCTGCGGGCAGGCGGCCAGATGCTGCTCATCTCGCTGCTGATCGGCAGTCTGCTGGTGTGGTGGCTCAACCGCGCCATCGGCAAGCTGGTGCACTACGCCGACTCGGTCAGCAAGGGGGAGGCGGCACCGCTGCCACGGCTGCACACCGTCGAACTGGATCGGCTCGGCCGCTCGCTGGAGACCATGCGCCACCAGCTCGATGGCAAAAGCTACATCGAAGCCTATGTGCACAGCCTGACCCACGAGCTGAAGAGCCCGCTGGCCGCCATTCGCGGGGCAGGGGAGATTTTGGCCGAAACGCCGCCCCCCGAAGTTGCCAAACGGTTTATCGGCAACATCAATCAGGAAACCGCGCGCATGCAGCAGCTGATCGAGCGAATGCTGCAACTCGCGCGGCTGGAGTCGGGGCAGGGGCTGGATCGCCAGTCGGTGGAACCGGCAAAACTGGGCAAGCGCACCCTCGACGCCCGCCAGATCATTGCCCAGCGCCGTCAGGTCGAGTTGGTGGCCGAGCTGGCCAGCGCGCCGAAACAGAAGTGGGATCCGCTGCTGGTGGAGCAGGCCATCGGCAACCTGCTGGACAACGCCATCGACTTCTCTCCCGCCAACGGGCAGGTCACCCTGAGCGGCAGCCAGCAGGAGGAGGGCTACTGTTTTCGGGTCACCGACAGCGGCCCCGGCATTCCCGACTACGCCCTGCCGCGCATCTTCGAGCGCTTCTACTCCCTGCCACGACCGGACAAGGGGAAGAGCAGCGGTCTGGGGCTCAGCTTCGCCCATGAAGTAGCCCACCAGCATGGCGGCCGTCTGACCCTGAGCAACCGGCCGGAAGGGGGCGCGCTGGCGGAACTCTGGCTGCCGTTCGCCTAGTCCCCCGCAACTTCACATTCCCCACACAAAGCGGCATTAGACTGCCGCTTTCTCTCATCCATTTGCTCAAGGAAATGCTATGTCCCGCCTGCTTCTCTCCAGCCTGCTGGCTGCCGGTCTGCTCGCAGCCCTGCCTGCCTCCGCCGCCAGCGGCTGCTTTCTCTATGCTGACGGCAACGGCCAGACCCTCTCCAGCGAAGGGGACTGCTCCAGCCAGCTGCCGCCCGCGTCCACCTTCAAGATCCCGCTGGCGCTGATGGGTTACGACAGTGGCTATCTGGTTGATGAAGAGCATCCGGCACTGCCCTACAAACCGAGCTATGACGGCTGGCTGCCCGCCTGGCGTGAAACCACCACCCCGCGCCGCTGGGAAACCTACTCGGTGGTCTGGTTTTCCCAGCAGATCACCGAATGGCTGGGGATGGAGCGCTTCCAGCAATATGTCGACCGCTTCGACTACGGCAATCGGGATCTCTCCGGTAATCCGGGCAAACATGACGGCCTGACCCAGGCCTGGCTCAGCTCCAGCCTCGCCATCAGTCCGGAGGAACAGGCCCGCTTCCTCGGCAAGATGCTCAGCGGCAAGCTGCCGGTCTCGGCGCAGACCCTGCAATACACCGCCAATATCCTCAAGGTGAGCGAGATCGAGGGCTGGCAGATCCACGGCAAGACCGGCATGGGCTACCCGAAGAAGCTGGATGGCAGCCTCAACCGCGATCAGCAGATCGGCTGGTTCGTCGGCTGGGCCAGCAAACCGGGCAAGCAGCTGATCTTCGTCCATACCGTGGTGCAAAAGCCCGGCAAGCAGTTCGCCTCCCTCAAGGCAAAAGAAGAGGTGCTGGCCGCATTGCCCGGGAAGCTGAAGACCCTGTAATTCCTCCAGAAACCGGCGCAATGCCGGTTTTTTTATCCCCCTTCACCACCACTTCACACAAGCCCATCACCACTTCACGCCGGACTGACAGACTCACTCCATCAAACAAGGAGACGTGTCATGGTCAAACAGATATTCACCCACAAGATATTTCTGCTGCTGTTGCTCAGCCTGCTGTTGATGGTGCCAGTGCAATCCATCATGGAGCTGAACCGGGAGCGTCAGGCTTACCGCAGTCAGGCCATTCACAGCATCATGGCCAGCAGCAGCGGCCCGCAACGACTGATGGGGCCCATTATCGTACAGCCCTATACCCGTTCGGTGACGGTCGAGCAGGATGGCAAGCGCTTCGTCCGTCAGGAGCAGACCTATCGCTACCTGCTGCCGGAACAGCTCGACGTGCAGGCCACCATGGAGGTGACCCCGCGCAAGCTCGGCATCTATCAGGCGCAGGTCTATCAGACCCGGCTCTCCCTCTCCGGCCGTTTGCCGACAGCCGCTCAACTACAAGAGAGCGCGCCGCTCGCCGGGGATGACGAGCTGGTGGCGGGCAAACCCTACCTGAGCCTGGTGCTCTCCGATGCCCGCGGTATCAACAGCGTCCCCGAACTGCAACTCGGCACACAGCGGATCCCGTTTGCCCCCGGCGCCCGCCTCGGTGATGCGCTCGCGGGTATCCATGCCCCGATCGACAGCCTGCCGCAGCAGGATGGCACCTTCCATCTGGAGCTCAATCTACAGGGGATGAACACCCTCGACATAGTCCCGCTGGGCAAGGAGAGCACCCTGCAGCTGGCGGGCAACTGGCCCCACCCCAACTTTATCGGTGACTTTCTGCCGGGCAGTCGCACCCTGAGCCCACAAGGGTTTGAGGCCAACTGGCAAACCAGCTGGTTCGCCAGCGACATGGAGACCCGCTTCAACCGGATGATGAACGGTGGCGATAGTCATCTCTCCACCTTCAGCGTCAGTCTGGTGCAGCCGGTGGATCACTATCAGCTCAACGAGCGGGCAGCCAAGTATGCCCTGCTCTTCATCGGTCTTACCTTTATCAGCTTTTTCATGTTCGAGCTGCTCAAGGGGCTGCGGGTTCACCCGATCCAGTACGCGCTGGTGGGCATGGGGCTGGCCATCTTCTATCTGGTGCTACTGGCCCTGACCGAGCACCTCGGCTTTGGCTGGGCCTATCTGGTGGCCTCGCTGGCCAGCGTGCTGCTCAACGGCTTCTACCTCAGCCATGTGCTGGGCGGCCCGAAGCAGGGGATCGGCTTCGCAGCGCTGCTCGGGCTGGTCTATGCCATCCTCTACAGCCTGCTGCAGGCCGAAGAGATAGCTCTGCTGCTCGGCGCCCTGCTCTTGTTCGCCACCCTGGCACTGATCATGATGCTGACCCGCAAGCTCGACTGGTATCAGGTGATGGGGCAACAGAGTGTCGAGTCCCGCCCAGCCGGACATGACAATGACGACTGAGGCACAACCTCCGTCAATCTCTGACCGAAACAACAAAGGCTTCAGTCGGTTCTTCTCGAAAACAGCGGAACCGGCTGGGCCTTTGTCCGCCAATTTCCTAGCATGCAATCATGTTCCACTGGCGGACGATCACATGAAAATGCATCCGGGCAGGATCCTGCTCTATTCCGGCTTGCTATGGGCTCAGGGAGCTCTGGCCGGTACCCTCACCATTCATCCCGAACCGGTCGATGACCTCTTGCACAATCCCGGCGTCGGTATTGAAGAGTTTCACAACAGCTGGGGCCATCCCCTCTCTCTGGCCGAACACCCGGTCAGCACGGTCGACTACTTCCGTTTCTACTGGAGCGAGCTGGAGCCACAGGAGGGCGAATACAACTTTGCCCTGATCGACAGGGCCATCGATCAGGCACAGCACGCCACCCCGAAACAGTCGATCGCCCTCAGGGTCATGACCCTTGATGAGCCCTTCTCTGGCAGCAAGATCCCGGAGTGGCTCATCAACAAGGGGATTCGGGGAGAGTGGGTGAACAACCACCAGACCTTTGTGCCCGACTACAGCGACCCGCAGTTCCTCGCCAGTGCCGCCCGGCTGTTTCAGGCGCTGGGCGCCCATTACGATGGCAACCCGGCGCTGAGTCATGTCGACATCGGCATGATAGGTTCATGGGGAGAGTGGCACATGAGCAACTTCCCCGGTCCGACGCTGGAGCAGCGCTACAGCAGCGAGCAGCTCAAACCCTATGTTGACCTGCAGATGGCCGCTTTTCCGCGAACCCCCAAGCTGATGCTGATCAACAACCTGCCCATGTTCGAGTATGCCGTGGGCAAGGGAGCCGGCTGGCGGGCAGACTGCCTCGGCGACTGGCACCACTTCTCCCAAAACTGGAGCCACATGCGCAATGCCTACCCGGAACGACTGGCGAGCGCCCGCGCCGATGTGGCGAACTTCGATTCCAGCTGGCAGAGGGCTCCGGTCAGTTTCGAGGTGTGCGGCAAGCTGAGCGAGTGGCCAGGCCAGCAGCAGTACACCATGGAGGAGGTCAAGGCCACCTTTGACTGGGCGCTGGCCCAACACGCCTCCACCATCAATCTCAAGTCGGATCCGGTTCCGTCCCAATATCGACCCATCGTCGACAATGCCCTGCGCAAGATGGGCTATCGCATCGTGCTGGACCAGCTGACCCTCAAGGGAACCATGAAGCCGGGGGCTACCCTTACCCTCAACGGCGACTGGCACAACGACGGGGTAGCGCCGGCCTATCGCAACTGGCCGCTCACTTACCGGCTGGTCAACGAGGAAGGGCAGGTTGGCGCCATGCTGGTGACCCGCAACGACATGACCCGCTGGATCCCGGGCAGCAAGGCTACCACTCGCGACAGCCTGACCCTGCCGGGCCGGATGGCGCGCGGTCACTACTATCTCGAGCTGGCCTTCATCGGTCAGGACAAGCAGCCCGCTTTGCAGCTCGGCATTGCCGGTCTGGAAGAGAGTGGCTGGTATCGTCTGGCCGAGATCGACATCCAGTAACGCAAGAGGGCTCCCGCAGGAGCCCTCTTTCATCACATCAGCACGCTCTTTTTGAACAGGTCCCACACCCCGAACGAGAAGTGCTTGAAAATGTCGATGCCAAGGGCCGACTTCACCAGATAGAGCAGCAGCACCATGCCGCAGATCGCCAGCAGCAACAGCAGGGTGGTCAGCAGCACCTTGAGGTGAAAGCGAAAGCCGCTTTCCCGCCCGCGGTGACGGCGATCCCGTCCCATCAGCACCACCAGATAGCAGCGCCAGCGACCGATGCCGAAGGCGCTGTTGACATTGATGGCGTGCGACTTGCCATCACTCATCAGCCGCAGCGCCTGCTCGATACCGTCGCGCTGGGTTTCACTCAGGCTCTCGGCCACCTCGGGGGAGAGGGCACGGTAGAAGCGGTCTATCGCCCCCTGCGACTTCTGCTGTAGCGGGTTCATTGCTTCTCTCCTTGCGGCTGGCCCACGGCCTTGCGATAGACCGCCATGGTCTGGCCGGCGATCCGCTGCCAGTCATATCGCTGCAGATAGTCGCTGTAGTCGACCTTGCCGTGAGTCAACTGGGCGTTGAGTCGTTCTGCCAGCGCACTCACATCGCCGACCGGGAAATAGCACTCCTGTTGCAGCGCCACCGCCAGATTGGCGGGAATGTCACTCACCACCACCGGCAGGGAGAAGGAGAGCGCCTCCAGCAGGGCGATCGGCAACCCCTCGTGATAAGAGGGCATGGCAAACAGGGCCGCCTGTGAAAAGACGCTGATCAGCGCCTCGCCATTGAGGAAACCGGTACGGATCACCCCCGGTGTTTCATCCGCTATCCGCTGCAAGCGCTCACTGTAGGGAGTTGGGTGATCCGTATCCCCCACCAGCACCAGCGGCAGCTCGGTATCGAGCTGGCGATAGGCTGCGATGAGATCGTGCAGCCCCTTCTCTTCGACGAAGCGGCCCACCGCAACCAGATAGCTGCCAGCGG
Source organism: Aeromonas sp. 602200 (assembly GCF_049173895.1). Classification (NCBI taxonomy): domain Bacteria; kingdom Pseudomonadati; phylum Pseudomonadota; class Gammaproteobacteria; order Aeromonadales; family Aeromonadaceae; genus Aeromonas; species Aeromonas sp. 602200. The sequence continues at coordinate 112,899 of NZ_JAAKSL010000017.1, read as the reverse complement.
TCAGTCCGAAACGGGCCAGCGTCAGCTCCCTCTTGTCCGCTGCCGGTAGCTCGACCCGTTTCACCCCGTTGTAGATGAGGTGGGCATCCTGGCGATCGTACTGGCGGCGGATCGCCTCGTTAATCACTTCGGAGATGACGATCACCTCGCTGGCATAACGTACCGCCCAGCGCTCGCCAAGGCGTAATACCCACTTGGCCAGCGCCCCCCACTTCTGGCGATCATAGTCTGGGCCGTGATGGGTAAAAACCACCCGCTTGCCAAGCAACCTCAGCAGCGGTACCACCAGACCCGGGCCGATGGCATGGACATGCACCAGATCGCAGGCATGGCTGCGGCAGTAAAAAGCCGCGAGCAGAGAGTGGAGGATTGCCTCCAGCGACTTCTTTTTAGGGGCGGGCAACGCCTTGAGAGCCACCCCTTCAAACTCGCCGCTTCGGTAATTCACATAGGGGGCGCGAGCCAGCACGGTCGCCGCCACCTCGAACTGGCGGTGCAGCTCCGGGTAGAGGGACTGACAATGGGTTTCGACACCGCCCAGTACATGGGGGATCCCCCGGGTACCGAGCACGGTCACACTAATCTGCTTCATGATCTTCTCGAATGATTCTGGCGGGATTGCCCGCAACAACGGCGCGAGCCGGGACGGAACGAGTAACGACGGCGCCGGCACCGACACAGGCATGATCACCAATGGCGATGGCCCCGATAACGATGGCGCCGGTGCCGAACTCGACCCCGTCCCCCACGGTGGGCGAGAGGAGCTGGCCGCTCTGACGATCTGGCTTGTTACCCAGGGTGCAGTTGTGGCGCAGGGTGCAGTCACGCCCCATCTGCACACTGTCACCGATGACGATATTCTGCGGGTGATAGAGGCGCAGACCCCAACCCAGCCGGGCTCTTGGCGAGATATCGAGGCCACACAGCAGCTTGAATCCCTTGAGCAGCAACAAGCCGGGCAGCCTCATAAAGCGGCCTCCCTGTGCCAGCCGGTAGCAGAGCAGGAACAGGCGCGCCGTCTTGCTCGGATTGAGCGCCAGTTCGGCTTTCAACTCGTGCCAGAAACTCATCTCTGCTCCTCCAGCAACGACTGGTAGAGCGCCAGCAGGGCTTGCTGGTGGCTGGCGAGGGAGTAGCGGTCGATCAGCCGCTGACGGGCCGAACGCCCCATGGCCGCCGTCTGCTCCGGCTCGGCCACCAGCCTGTCCATGCAGCGGGCCAGCTCGTCGGCATTGCCCGCCTCGAACAGCAGGCCATCGAGACCGTCGCGGATCTGCTCCGGAATCCCGCCAATTCGAGCCCCGATCACCGGTTTGCCGTAGGCCATCGCCTCCAGTACCGACATGGAGCAGTTCTCATACCACTCGGACGGCACCACCACGGCCTTGGCGTGACGCAGCAGATCGAGCAACTCTTCACCCTGCTTGAACCCCAGCAGTTCAGCATTGGGATAATGCTGCCCGAGGTGCGCCTGCAGTGGGCCACCGCCCACAATTTTGAGACCCGCCGGCCGCGTCATGCGCTGATGGGCATGGGCAAGCGTCTCGACCCCTTTCTCGGCCATCAGGCGCCCGAGGAACAGAAAGTACCCCCGATCCTCTCCGCTTTCGCGGCTCGACTCGACATCGATACCATTGAGGATCACCTCGATGCGGGAAGCGGGCAGCCGGGTGCGAAGCATCCCGGCCATGAAGGCGCTCGGCGCCACCAATGCATCGACCTGCTCATAGTTGCGGCGCCACTGCTGCCAGGCCGCCTCGGCAGAGAGCAGCAGGCTCTTGCCCCATGAGCCCTCCTGCCACTGATGGCGAAACAGCTTGAGCCAGGAGCCCTCGAGCCGGGTCAGATCGAACGGCTCGCCATCGACCAGCATGCTGTAGTTGGGGCAGGCCACCTTGTAGTCGTGGGCTGTCAGCACCGTCTTGCAGCCCAGGGATTTGGCCACCCGGATGATCGCCGGGGTGAGCTGGTGATAGATGTTGTGAAAGTGAACGATATCGGGCCGCTCGGCACGAATAAGCTCCGCCAGCCGATCACAGGCCTCCTGATTGTGAATGAAGCGAGCGGCAATCTTCAGCCGATCGAAGAGCCCGTGCCGCTGGTGATAATCGACGTTGGCCGGAAAGTAGCCACTCTGGGGCGAGGGGAGGTTATCCGGATGCTGCATGGCAAAGTCGATCACCTGATGACCAGCCTGACGCACCATCTCCCGCTCCTGAAAGAGGACTGTCTCGGCACCGCCCTTCATGAAAAAGAACTTGTTGGCAAAGAGCACCTTCACGGCAATGACTCCTGGATCAGACGATGGGCGGGCGCCTCGCGCGGGGAGCGCTGGGGCAACAGCAGGCCGCGCACCAGCCCGGCTGCATAGATGGAGAGGTTCATGACACTGCGCAGGGCATCTTGCAGGGAGCGGTTCTTCAACCACTTGAGAGCGATGAAGCCACCCAGCGGTGCCAGCGCCAGCAGCGGCAACCAGAACGGCAGCCCGGCTACGAAAAGCAGCACGCAGAACAGGAGTGCCAGCAGGTAGAGTCCGAACAGCAGCTCGGAGCGGATCACCGACAGCACCTCGCGAAAATAGGGCTGCCCCCACGCCGAGCGCACCAGCTCGCCGCTGGCAAACAGATACCCCATGCGCCAGCGGTAACGGATCAGGGCAAGGGAGTCCATGGTGTGGGAGGTGTGAAAGAAGAAGGGGACATCGAGCCGTTCCAGCCGATAACCAGCCTGACGCAGCCGGATACCCAGCTCCGCCTCTTCGTAACCGTGCAGGTTGTGATTGGTGAGATAGCCGATCTGCTCGATGGCGCTGCGTCGAAACAGACCGCCACCACACAGCCAGCGCGACTCACCCAGCGGATAGATCTTGTTGATGCGCTGCTTGCGCGACTTGAACTCGTAGCTGTGGGCATCATCCATCTCGGCCCGCCCGGCCACGCCACCGCATTCGGGGTGGGAGTGCATGTGCGCAAGGGCGGCCGGCACAAACTCCGGCTCCAGCTTCATGTCGCCATCGAGCAGCAGCAGAAACTCCCCTTCGCTGAATAGGTAGCCAAGCTGTGGCCCCACGCCGCAACAGCGATCGGCCGGGTTGGTCAGACTGACCACAGTCACCCCCAGCTGGCAGGCGATCGCCTGGGTGCGGTCGATCGAGAGACTGTCCGCCACGATAATCTGGTGGGAATAGTCGGCCAGAGCGCTTCTGATGCTGGCTATGGTGTCGGCAATCCCTGCCTCCTCGTTGTAGGTCTTGATGATGACGGAGATAAGGGGGGATGGAGTCATGACACCTCACAGGAACAGGTGGCCTGCCGAACCGAAGAACGGATCACCAGGGCGGCACCCAGCACGAAATAGAAGAGAAACTGCTGCACCGGGATTAGCATCAGCAGCTGGCTGTAAGGCAAGCTCAGCAGGCAGGCGATCCCGAACGCGATGAAAGCGGGTTGATAGCTGAGCAGACGCACATCTGCCGCGCTCAGCAGCTGGCGATCCAGCAACGGACGGGGACGGCAGCACCAGAGCAGCAGAACGATCAGCACGATGAAGATCAGGGTGCCCATCAGTCCCACCTCCCACAACAACACGCTGAGGGATGTGGAGTCGAGCAGCACGTTGAACAGGGGGTTGAGAAAACCGGGCAGGGTGCTGCCATGGTTGGTGGTGTTGAGGCCATAACCAAACAGCAGATTGCTGAGACCGTGGTGATCACCGTTGCTGGCCCAGAAAAAGAGCGTCGTCACCCGCCCCAGCTCGCCGGTTTCCGGGTTGATGTGGTTGGGATCGAAGATATAGCCGAGGGAGTCGATAAACAGCGCAATGGCCCCCTGTTGTCCGGCCCCCTCGAACGCGGATGAGTAAGAGGCAGCCAGCACCAGAACGGCCACTGCCACCAGCGCAGTCATCGCCAGCGCAATCAGCAGCAGACGCTTGAGGTCATAGCTCTTCATCCCCCTGACATAGCTTGGCGAGAGCCAGACCCAGGCCAGCAGCAAGGGGGACAACAGGATGACGAACTTCACCTCGGCCAGCACACAGATGGCAAAGGCGGCAAGAATGTGAAAAGCGACCGAACGACGCGAAATGAGGCCGTGGCGAAACTCGGAGAGCTTGATCAGCATCACCAGCAGGCAGAAGAAGCCAAGTGCACCGGTATTGCCGCCCCCCATGGGATCCCCCCCGAAGGTGCCGACCACTGAGTCCCACTTCTCAAACTCGCCGCGCATTGCCACCCGTTTAGGTACCACCACCAACACCTGAAACAGCACCACCGGGATCTGCAGGTAGAAGACCCACTCCACCAGCTTCATGATGCGGTAAATCTGTGACTCGCGGCAAAAGCCGAGCAACAGGCAGGGAAGCAGTAGAGAGAGCGCCAGCTCGTTCTTGAAACCGATGATAGTCACCATGCCCCCCTGCTGAAGCAGGGTGCCCAGCAGCGCCAGCACCAGCAAGCCACAGTAGAGCAGCAGCAGCACCTTCTCCTGATAGTCGAGCCGCAGCGGGCTGTAACGCGTCTGCAGCGGCAGCAACACCAAGGTGGCAATCGCCAGCAGGAAGGGCAGCCAGAGGAAGGCAGTAATACCGGTAACGTACTGGGCCAGGCCGCAGATCACCAGCGACAGCAGCAGATTGGCCTGCATGATGAGGGCACTGTTCACGAGGCCAGCTCCATCCGCCCCTGCAACTCGGCAGCCCGGCGGTTGACCCGCAAAAAGACGAAGCCGTAGCGCACCGCAGTCAGCAGAGAGAAGGCCAGCACGCAGAGCTCGTACTCCTGATGCAACCAGGGCAACAGCACGAAGGCAATCACCACGACCAGCAGCTGCTCAAGCTGGATCCGCAAAAAGTAGCGGGGCGAGCCGAACACCAGCTCGATTACGGTCAGCGGGCAGATGGCCACCGCAGTAAACACATAGGGCAACATGTAGCGGGAGGTATCGATGGAGGCGATCCACTCCGCATTGAAGAACCACTTCATCACCAGCGGATAGCAGATGAGGATCCCGAGGGTGGCCGCACTGCCCATCGCCAGCAGCAGCCGCTTCACCTTGCGAAACTCCTCCCCGTTGAAACGGCGCAGGCGAAAATCCTCCGACCATCGCGAGAAGATGGAGTGGCGGATGGCGTTGCCGACAATCACCACGGGCGCCAGACAGAAGCGGTTGACCACGGCAAAGTAGCCCGCCACCAGAGGGGAAAACCAGAAGTTGATCAGCACGGTCGGCAGATTGGCCGTCACCATCGCCAGCACCTCGGCACTGCCAACCCCAGCCAGATGCGCTTTATGGCGGGAGAAGAAGTGCAGCAGGCGGCGCGGGGCCGCCTCTCTCAGCATGGCACTGTGCCAGGCAAAGGCAGACCACAACCAGCCCCCAATCACCAGCAGCAGCAGACAGGCCCATAACTGATAGAAGTGCGCCATGTCAGGGGCCAGCAGCAGGCAGAGCAGCACCACGGCAGAGGCCGAGATACGCTGCAGACCGAGCCGCTGGTAGTGGCCGGCCCGCAGAGCCAGATTCTCGGCGATGAGGATCAGTCCGTGGGTCACGGTCAGCAGGTAGAGCGGCCAGAGCGGCAGCGAGAAAAAGCAGACCACCACCAGCACATAGGGGATGGGGAGCAGCCAGACCTGCAACAGGGAAAAGATCAGGTTGCCGGGCAGCTCGGCCTCCTCCAGCTTGGGCAACAGCAGTTGCGAGGCAAAGGTGGCAAGCTGGGCACCGATCAGCACCAGACTGTAGCTGAGGGCATAGAGCCCGACCGCAGCCATGTCGAACTTGTGCGACAGTGACCAGACCGAGAACGCCCCGATCAGCTGGGATAGCACGGAAGCACCCCCTATGGTGGTGATGCTGCGTAGCAGTTTCATAGCGCGCCCCGGGTGGGTGCACCACAGAATCTCAGGTTCTCCGCCCCTTCCAGATCGCGCTCGGCGACCTGGGTCAGCACTGTCCCCAACACCGCCACTCTGGCATCCCGCAGCTGTGCCAGCACGCTCAGCACCCGACTGGCCGGCAGCTGGCCGGACTGGATCACATGAATGGCACCATCCAGCGGCTGTCCCAGCAGCAGGGCATCCTTGCCGACTTCCAGCGCAGGGGTGTCCACTATGATGCGGTCAAACTGCCCGGCCAGAGTTGCCAGCAGTTCGCTCCAGCGTGGCGAGCCAAGCAGTGCCAGCGGGGAGGAGACCGGCTGGCCAGCCGGCAGCAGGGTCAATCCCTCTTTTGGCACCAGACAGGCAGTCAAATCGGCTTCGCCTGCGAGCAGCTCGGCCAACCCCGGTCTGGCTGCCTGCCCCAGCAACTGGCGACCAAGGGAGCCCCGGCGCAGATCCCCATCCACCAGCAGCACTCGCTCATGGCGGGCAAAGCTGGCGGCACAGAGAGCCGCCAGCGTCGACTTGCCCTCACCAGCACGGGTCGAGGTGATCATGATGCGCTGCAGCTTACCCGGCTCCAGCCGCATGATGGCGTAGAGGTCATCGGCACTGGCACCTACTCTGGGATTGACCGCCCCCACCCGCAGCAGAGCACTCTGATCCTGCAGGGCCGCCAGCCGCGGGATTTCACCAAGCACCCGACCACCGAGCTGGGAGACCAGCTGGCTCAGACGATCCAGGGTATTGCGCAGCGCTCCGGCAGTGATGACGGCCAGCACGGCAACCATGCCCGCCATGATCACCACCATCAGCAGAAACAGCATCTTGTTTGGCTTGGCTGGCAACAAGGGCACCGATGCCGCATCGTAGAGAATGGCATTCGACTCGTGCAGCTGAGCGTTCAGGCGGGTCTCTTCCTGACGGCGGAACAGCTCGTTATAGAGCTGACGGGTCTTGTCGATATTGTTCTTCAGGTTGTTGTACTCATCCTTCTTGACTGCCAGCGAGGAGAACTCCCGCTTCTTCTCGTCAAGCTGGGCGAGGTACTCCTGCTCCTTGCGCTGGCTGCTCTGGTAGCGATCCTCGATACCGTCGGCAATCTCCCGCATCAGCTGGTTTGACTGGGTATTGAGCGCCTTGATGCGCGCTTCGGCCTGCAGAATACGGTCATGCTTGGGGCCATAACGCTTGGCCAGCTCGGAGAGCTCCTGCTGGGCCTTGATGAGGGCGATGCGCAGATCCTGCATCTGGGGGTGGTTGGAGACCTCGGGCAGGGAAGCCAGCGCCGCCGGATTGCGGCCGTACTCCTGAATGGACTGGAATTCGGCCTGCGCCGCCAGCCGCCGCTCGCGTGCATCCGCGTACTTGTTGGTGATGATACCGAGCTCTTCGGTTTGCAGACCATCTACGCCGCGAAACGTCAGCAGATCATTGCGGGCAAGAAAATCGCCGAGCTGCTTCTCCTGCTTCTCCAGACTGGCCTTTATCTCCACCAGCCGGCTCTGGTTCCAGTGCGATGCCGTGGTGTTGGCATCGACCCGCTCCTCCACATTGAGAGCGATGTAAGTCTGGGCCACCTCATTGGCGACGCTGGCGGCCAGCTCGGGAGAGCGGGATTCGAACCCTATGCTGACCAGCTGGGTATCGCGCACCGGCGAGACGGTCAGGTGTCTGGCCAGATACTCCAGCGCATGCTGGTGGCGTGAGGAGGCATCCTCCTGATGTGCGGCACTCCAGAGCCCCTTGATGCGGCTCAGCCAGCTGTCGGGATTGGGCTGTCCGTTGAATTCCGGCAACTCGGCCAAACCCAGATGAGTAACCACCTTCTCGGCTACCCGGCGTGACTTGAGCAGCTCGAACTGGGTGTTGTAGTACTCGCGGCGGCTGGTATCGACCCGGTAGACGGGCTCGATAGGGGAAGCGCTGTTGGCATCTGCCTTCAGCAGCAGGGTCGCACTGGATTGATAATAGGGCGGCATGCTGAGGATAAAGGGGGCTGCCGCCAGGGTCACCACAGCGGCAAACAATACCACCTTCCACCAGTTTGCCTTGAGCACCCGCCAGGGGCCGCTGAAATCGAGGCGGCTCTCTAGCGCACGGCCATTTTCAACCAACAATGAAGTCATGAAGAGCGTCCTGGATTAGAAGAAACTTTGTTCGATGGTGATGATGTCGCCGGGATTGAGTTGCCGTTGCAGGCTCACCTCTTCCAGCAACTGATCGCTGCCATTGAGGCGCAGGCTGATATCCCGTCTGGCGGCGCGATCGGTGAAACCACCCGCCAGCGCGACGGCCTTCTCCACCGTCAGGCCGGGCTGGTATTCGTAGCCACCCGGGTGAGCCACCTCGCCAGCAACAAACACCTGGCGGAAAGTGGTCACGTTGACCGTCACCATGGGGTCGAGCAGCACACCGTGTTTGAGCCCTCTGGTCAGCAGCTCGGCCACCTCAGCGGTGGTATGGCCCATCAGCAGCACCTGACCCAGATAGGGGTAATTGACATGACCACTGGTATCGACCTTGAACTTCATCGACAGATCCGGCTCGCCATACACCCGGATTTCGACCTCGTCCCCCGGTGCCAGCCGGTAGGCGGAATCGTTGCCTTGCGGGCTCTGGCCAGCCCAGACCGACAGGCTGAACAACCAGCCAAGCAGAAGCACCATCACGCTTTTGTTCATGTTAAATGGCTACCTTGAGTGAAAGAGAAAGCTGTTGTTTGTCGTAACCGAGGGCACGGCCATAGCAATTGCCGCCGATGTCGATGGGCTGCCCGGCAAAGCTGGAACCTGAGTCGGCCTGCTGGTAGTGGAGCCCCAGATTGACGGAGGGACGAATGTCGTAGCTGATGCCCATGCCCCAGCGATGGGTATCGTCCTGACGGTGGCGGTTGTCGTTACCACAGACCACCGACTGGTGATAATCATCCCGGATATCGTGATAAGAGAGCGTGGTCGCCACTCCGGGTGACCAGTGGTGCTGCCACTCGGCGCCATATAGCTGGCTGCTGACATAGCCGCCGTCACCACCCGGATCACGAATGGTCCGGCTGGAGAGCAGCGCGAGCTTGCTGTAATCGAGCGGCTGCCACTCCAGGCGCAGATCCCAGTTCAGCCCTTTGAAACTCTCTGCCTGCGGATCGTTGACGAAACGCTTGTAGATCCCGCCGATATTGGCATCGATCCGGGTCTTGCCGGTCAGCTGGCTCATCACCCCTGTGATGAGAAAAAACTCGTCGGAATCCTTGCGTGGATTGGCTGGGTAGCGTCGCAGATTGGTCTGCAGGGTGTAACGAAAACGGCTGACATGGCTCACCTGATCGAACAGCTCGACAATGGCGGTGTGCTCCTGCCACTCCTGCTCGGCTATATAGCGCTCAAAGTCACGCTGGTAGAGGTGCTTGTCGAGATAGCCCAGATCCTTGTGGGAGAGCGCCAGCTCCAGCTTGCCTCTGGCATCGGGTGCACCGTAACTGTAGCGGCCACCCACTTCGCTGCGTTTGAAGCGCAACGGCTCGGCAATATTGAACCAGCCGAAAGTGGCATCACCGCCAGCCTTCTCATCCCCCTGCAACATAAAGCCTTCGGTCAGCCCCTCGCCACGCGCCTCATGGCCCAGCCGATACTGGTACATCAGCTGGAAGGCGTTGCGCAGGGAGAAACGCCAGCTGCCGTCAAACTGGAACTGGTGATCGGCATAGTCATCCGCATGGCTGCTGCCATAGCGACGATAATCACCCAGATAGCTGAACTGATAACGATCCAGGCCACGTTCACCCACCATGCGAAATTCCGGGGTGATCCCGACGAAATCGGAGCCAATCGCCTGACCACTGTCACGCTGCCACAGCAGGTTGCTATCGTGACCATAACGGCTCTCCACCTCGGTCTGGATCTCCAGACCAAACGGCCCCTGATGGGATACGGGGGTGACCTCGGCGCGGACTGAAAGAGAGGGGGAGAGCAGCAGTCCGGCGCAAACGAGGCTAGTAAGCGGATGCACCGACAAACCCCTTGAATACTGTCAGGAAAATGATTTTTAAATCCAGCCAGAGTGACCAGTACTGGATGTACTTGAGATCGAACTTGACCCGCATCTCCATCTTGTCGAGGGTGTCGGTTTCGCCACGAAATCCATTTATCTGGGCCAATCCCGTAATCCCCGGTTTTACCTTGTGGCGAAGCATGTAGCGATCAACCAGAGAACGATACTGCTCATTGTGCGCCACGGCATGGGGCCGCGGTCCCACGATCGACATGGAGCCCTGAATTACATTGAAAAATTGTGGCAACTCATCCAGCGAGGTGCGACGCAAGAATGCACCGAATGGCGTCACTCTGGGATCGCCTCTGGTAGCCTGAGTCACCACGGCATCATTCTCCATGACGCGCATGGAGCGGAATTTCCATACCTGTATCCGTTTTCCCCCCAAACCGTAGCGATCCTGCTTGAAGAGCACGGGTCCAGGGGAAGAGAGACGCACCCCGAGTGCCACCAGCGCCATGACCGGAGAGATGAGCAGCAAAATAAGTGAGCCCAGAACCAGATCTTCAATGCGTTTGAGCAGGGCTGCTCCCCCTTCAAACGGGGAATCGAAAAAGCTGAAGGTATAGATATCGCCCACCCGATCGATGTGAGATACGGTCAGGCCATACTCGTAGAAATCAGGTACCAGATAGGTATCGACCGTGGTATCGGAGAGTTCGTAGAGGTAGTGATTGATACGCTCCCGGGCGGTCAGAGGCAGCGCTAGATAGATTTCGTCGACCAGCCCTTTGCGTGCCAGCTCGAGCAGCTCATCGACATCACCCAACAGAGGACTGCGAGTCGGGTAACCGAAGCGCTCTTCGCTACGGGCATCGAAAAATCCGAGCATCTGAATATCGTGACGCGGGCTCTCCCACAGGGATTTTTCCAGCGCCAGTCCGGCCGGAGTCACGCCAATGATGGCCACACGCCGACAGCAGGAGGCATCGCTGAACCAGAGGGTCACCAGTCGGTACAACACCCGATAGCCGGTGGAAATGAGGCAGGCCATGGCAAGCCAGAGCACCGCCAGCTCCAGCGGGAAGGGGTGGTAGGGTTTAAAGATGGGAACCAGATAGACCAGCAGGTAGAGCAGGGTAGCAGTTACCAACCAGGAGAAGATGAGGCGCAGCAGAGACTGCGCCAGATGTTTACGAACCCGGCTGCAATAGAGCCCGGTATTCTGGGAGACCAGAAAGAAGACCACCATGCCCAGCGTGACCAGGGACATCTCGTCCACCCCATGAAACAAGCCAAAGTGCCGTGCGAGCAGCACCATTGAGACTGAAATTCCCACCAGATCGACAAAGCGGGAAAACAGACGGTGGCTCGCGTCTGCGAGCTTGATGATTCGCTTGTTCATGGGTCGCCTTCATACTGATATCACTTATCAGTTTTCTTGACCGGACGAGCCCAGTTCTTGATGTGACGCTGGGGTACCCGGGTAATCACGAGTTCATTTTCACCCACGTCCTTGGTAATAGTAGAGCCGGCACCCAGGGTGGCCCCCTTGCCGATGCGAACAGGCGCTACCAGTTGGGTATCAGAACCGACGAACACATCGTCCTCGATGATGGTCTGGAATTTGTTGACCCCGTCGTAGTTGCAGGTGATGGTACCAGCACCGATATTCACCCCGGCTCCGATCTCGGCATCACCCAGATAGGTCAAATGACCGCACTTGGAACCGACACCAAGACGTGCCTTCTTCATCTCGACGAAGTTGCCAACGTGCGCATCCTGCTCCAGAACCGCCCCCGGACGCAAGCGGGTAAATGGACCCACTGAGCACTGTTCTGCCACCTGTGCACCCTCGATGACCGAGTAGGGTTTCACCTCGGTGTGATCGCCAATGACACAATCTTTCAGTACGCAACCGGCTCCGATACGAACGTGATTGCCGAGAGTCACCTTGCCCTCAATGATGACGTTTGCATCAATAACAACCTCTTCACCAATTTCCAAAACCCCACGCAAGTCAAAGCGTGCGGGGTCGATCATGGTTGCACCAGCAATCATCAGTTTCTCGGCCTGCATCTGCTGATAGCTGCGCTCAAGTTGGGCCAATTGCACCCGATTGTTGGCCCCTTCAACTTCAGCGGCACGCTCTGGATGCACAGCGGCAATCGGGCAATTATCGCCGTGAGCCATGGCGATCACATCCGTCAGATAGAACTCCCCCTGGGCATTCTTGTTGTCGAGACGAGACAACCATTGACGCAACTGGCCCCCATTGGCCACCAGCACGCCGGTGTTCACCTCACGAATGGCCAGCTGTTCGGCATTGGCATCCTTCTGCTCGACGATACCGACTACCTGACCATTTTCACGGACGATGCGGCCATAGCCGGTGGGGTTGTCCAGCACCACGGTCAGCAGTGCCATCCCGTTTTCAGCCTTGGCGGCGAGCAAGCGCTGCAGGGTCTCGGGCTGGATCAGCGGGGTATCGCCGTAGAGCACCAGCACATCGTCTTCATCCTTCCAGAACGGGATGGCCTGGGCGACGGCATGACCAGTTCCCAGCTGCTGAGCTTGCAGCACCCAGTTCACATCAGCCGCCACGATCCGCTCTTTCAGCAGCTCGGCACCGTGGCCATAGACCAGATGCAGCTGCTCGGCACCGACATGACGAGCGGTATCGATCACATGGGAAACCATGGGTTTGTTGGCTACCGGGTGCAGTACCTTGGGCAGGGAAGAGCGCATACGGGTACCTTTACCCGCAGCCAGGATCACGACGTTGAGGGACATAAATTGGCCTTTGGAACATGAAAAATACTCGGCGGAGTCTATCCAACGGGTAAAAAAAAAGCGACCCGAAGGTCGCTTTTTACATCACCGTTATTAGCGGTAATTCTTTTTGACGATATCGATGACTCGCAGTTGAGCCATCGCCTTGGCCAGCTCGGTGGCGGCCTGGGCGTAGTCGATATCACCATGGGAGCTGTGGATCCGCTCTTCGGCTGCGCGCTTGGCTTCCTGGGCTTTCGCCTCATCCAAGTCGTCAGCACGAATCGCGGTGTCCGCCAGCACGGTCACGGATTCAGGTTGTACTTCCAGCATACCGCCGGAGATGTACAGCACCTCTTCAGTTCCATTCTGCTTCACCAAGCGGACCAGGCCCGGCTTGATGGCAGTCAGCAACGGAGCATGACCGTGGCGGAGACCCAACTCACCTTCGGAGCCTGATACCTGAGCGGATTGCACGCGACCGGAAAACAGTTTTCCTTCGGCGCTCACCACGTCCAGGTGAAAGGAGATCATCTCTGCCATGGGCCCTCCTGTCGAGGCTTACAGTTTCTTGGATTTCTCGACGACTTCGTCGATACCGCCAACCATGTAGAACGCCTGCTCGGGCAGATCGTCATACTCGCCTTTCAGGATGCCCTGGAAACCACGGATGGTCTCTTTCAGCGGCACGTATTTACCCGGAGAACCGGTAAACACTTCTGCAACGAAGAACGGCTGGGACAGGAAACGCTCGATCTTACGGGCACGGGCTACGGTCAGTTTGTCTTCTTCTGACAGTTCATCCATACCCAGGATGGCGATGATGTCCTTCAGCTCTTTATAGCGCTGCAGTACGGTCTGAACGCCACGAGCGGTCTCGTAGTGCTCCTTGCCAACCACCAGCGGATCCAGCTGACGAGAGGTAGAGTCCAGCGGGTCAACGGCCGGGTAGATACCCAGTGCCGCGATTTGACGGGACAGTACGACGGTCGCATCCAGGTGGGCGAAGGTGGTCGCTGGAGACGGGTCAGTCAAGTCATCCGCAGGAACGTAAACTGCCTGTACGGAGGTGATGGAACCGGTCTTGGTGGAGGTGATACGTTCTTGCAGAACACCCATCTCCTCGGCCAGGGTCGGCTGGTAACCTACTGCGGAAGGCATACGGCCCAGCAGTGCGGATACTTCGGTACCGGCCAGGGTGTAACGGTAGATGTTGTCCACGAAGAACAGCACGTCACGACCTTCGTCACGGAACTTCTCGGCCATGGTCAGGCCGGTCAGCGCTACGCGCAGACGGTTTCCGGGCGGCTCGTTCATCTGACCGTAAACCAGAGATACTTTGTCCAGTACGTTGGACTCCATCATCTCGTGGTAGAAGTCGTTACCCTCACGGGTACGCTCACCTACACCGGCGAATACAGAGTAACCACTGTGTTCGATCGCGATGTTACGGATCAGCTCCATCATGTTTACGGTTTTGCCTACACCGGCACCACCGAATAGACCAACCTTACCACCCTTGGCGAACGGACATACCAGGTCGATAACCTTGATGCCGGTCTCCAGCAGCTCGGTGCTGTTGGACTGATCTTCGTAGCTGGGGGCTTCACGGTGGATTGACCAGCTCTCTTCTTCACCGATCGGGCCTTTCTCGTCGATTGGCTCGCCCAGTACGTTCATGATCCGACCCAGTGTCGCAGTACCGACCGGAACCTGGATGGATTTACCGCTATTCATTACTTCCAACCCACGACGCAGACCGTCGGAGGAACCCATGGTGATGCAACGAACGACGCCGCCACCGATCTGTTGCTGAACTTCCAGCACCAGACCCTGGCCTTGACCTTCGCTAACGACCTTCAGTGCATCGTACACCTGGGGCACGGCATTCTGCGGGAACTCGATGTCCACTACAGCGCCGATGATTTGGACGATGAAACCGTTACTCATGTCAAATCCTCTAAACCTTTGATAACCCTTGCCTTACACCGCAGCAGCACCGGATACGATCTCTGTCAGCTCCTGGGTAATACTGGCCTGACGGGCCTTGTTGTATACCAGTTGCAGATCGTTAATCAGGTTACCGGCGTTGTCAGTCGCGGCTTGCATGGCAACCATTCGGGCTGCCTGTTCACTGGCCAAGTTTTCCACTACACCCTGGTAGACCTGAGATTCGACATAGCGAACCAGCAGGGTATCCAGCAGCTTCTTGGGATCCGGCTCATAGAGGTAATCCCAGTGGTGTTTCTTGGCGAGCTTGCTGTCTTCAGTTACGGGCAAAGGCAGCAGTTGATCGACCCGTGGTTGCTGCACCATGGTGTTGACGAACTTGTTGTACACCAGATACAGCTTGTCAATCTCACCGTTGTCGTAAGCCTTCAGCATGACCTTGACTGAACCAATCAGGTCATTGACGCTCGGGTTATCGCCCAGTCCTGCGACGTGAGCTTTCACCTTGGCGCCGTGCCGTTCAAAGAAGTTGGAGGCTTTGTTGCCGATCAGAGCCAGGTCAACCTTGGCACCTTTCGCGCTCCATTGCTTCATATCATTGAGGGCAGCCTTGAACAGGTTGATGTTCAGACCACCACACAGGCCACGGTCGGTGGAGACGACGATGTAACCCACTCGCTTGACCTCACGTTCGATGAGGTAGGGGTGTTTGTATTCCAGGTTCCCCTGAGCGATATGGCCGATCACCTTGCGCATGGTTTCAGCGTACGGACGGCTGGCAGACATGCGATCCTGCGCACGGCGCATCTTGCTTGCTGCCACCATTTCCATAGCGCTGGTGATCTTTTGAGTGTTTTTAACACTCCCGATCTTGTTACGTATCTCTTTTGCGCCGGCCATCTCTTCTCTCCATCAGGTGGCAGCTTGCGCTGCCACACTCGCTTACCAGGTCTGGGTTGCCTTGAAGTCATCCAGCAACGCAGTCAGCTTGCCAACGATCGCGTCGTTGTAGTCAGCCTTGGCATTGATTTCAGCCATCAGCTCAGCATGCTGGGTATCGGCGAAAGAGAGCAGAGCGGCTTCGAAGTCGAGGATCTTGCTCAACTCGACATCAGAGAGATAGCCTTTTTCCGCGGCGAACAGCACCAGAGACTGGTGAGCCACGCTCATCGGAGAGTACTGCTTCTGTTTCATCAGCTCGGTCACTTTCTGACCGTGGTCCAGCTGCTTGCGAGTTGCATCGTCCAGGTCGGAAGAGAACTGGGCAAAGGCAGCAAGTTCGCGATACTGGGCCAGCGCGGTACGGATACCACCGGACAGCTTCTTGACGATCTTGGTCTGGGCGGCACCACCCACACGGGATACGGAGATACCCGGATCAACCGCAGGACGAATACCGGCGTTGAAAGACTGGGAAGTCAGGAAGATCTGACCATCGGTGATGGAGATCACGTTGGTCGGAACGAACGCGGATACGTCGCCCGCCTGGGTTTCGATGATCGGCAGCGCGGTCAGAGAACCGGTTTTGCCCTTCACTTCACCCTTGGTGAACTTCTCTACGTACTCGTCGTTGACGCGAGCTGCACGCTCCAGCAGACGGGAGTGCAGATAGAATACGTCGCCCGGGAATGCTTCACGTCCTGGCGGACGGCGCAGCAGCAGGGAGATCTGACGATATGCAACGGCCTGCTTGGACAGGTCATCATAAATGATCAGGGCATCTTCACCGCGGTCACGGAAGTACTCACCCATGGAGCAACCTGAATACGGAGCCAGGTATTGCAGGGCAGCCGCTTCGGAAGCAGAGGCAACAACCACGATGGTGTTGGCCAGAGCACCGTGCTCTTCCAGCTTGCGCACCACGTTGGCGATGGTGGAGGCCTTCTGGCCAATCGCAACGTAGACACACTTAATGCCGGAGTCTTTCTGGTTGATGATGGTGTCGATCGCAATGGCAGTTTTACCTACCTGGCGGTCACCGATGATCAGCTCACGCTGGCCACGACCGATAGGGATCATGGAGTCGATGGCTTTCAGACCGGTCTGGACCGGCTGGTCAACAGACTTACGCTCGATAACGCCCGGGGCAATCACTTCTACCGGAGAGAAGCCATCGTGCTCGACCGGACCTTTACCGTCGATAGGCTGACCCAGGGTGTTGACCACCCGGCCCAGCAGACCACGACCGACCGGCACTTCCAGAATGCGGCCAGTACCTTTTACTTTCATCCCTTCGGCCAGATCGGCATAGGGACCCATCACTACGGCACCAACGGAGTCACGCTCCAGGTTCAATGCCAGAGCGTAGCGGTTGCCCGGCAGCTCGATCATCTCACCCTGCATGGCATCGGCCAGGCCGTGGATACGAATGATACCGTCACTCACGGAGACGATGGTACCTTCGTTACGCGCTTCGCTCTTTACATCAAACTGCGCAATGCGCTGCTTGATCAGCTCGGCGATTTCAGTGGAATTCAGTTGCATGCTCTAATACCCCAATCAAGATTGCAGCGCGTCAGCCATGCGATCCAGCTTGCCGCGGACAGTTCCGTCGATAACCAGATCACCGGCCTTGATGAGCACCCCGGCCATCAAGGACGCGTCGATGCTGCAATTCAGCTTCACTTTGCGCGCGAGACGTTGTTCCAGAGAAGCCTGAATATTGGCTTTCTGCTGGTCGGTCAGTGCAATCGCCGAAATCACGTCAGCCTGAACTTCTTTGTCCAGTTCAGACTTGAACACCACAAATTCGGCAACGACCGCCGGCAGCACACCCAAGCGACCATTCTCTGCCATTACCCGGATCAGGTTCTGGCCATGCTCGTCGAGTTGCTCCCCGCAGATGCTGACAAACAGTTTTGCCAGCTCGTCGGCAGCCACAGAGCCGTTAACCAGGGAGTGGATGGTCTCGTTCTTCACTACTTCCGCAGCGAAGCTGAGCATCCCCAGCCACTGATCAACCGCCTTGTGCTCAACGGCAAACTCGAAAGCAGCCTTGGCGTAGGGGCGAGCGATTGTAGTCAGTTCAGACATAGCCCCGTTCCCGTTACAGTTCAGCTACCAGTTTGTCGACGATGTCGCTGTTGGCAGCCTGGTCGATTTGGCGCGCCAGGATCTTCTCTGCACCCGCAATGGCAAGAGCAGCAACCTGCTTGCGCAGTTCCTCTTTGGCACGATGACGTTCAGCTTCAATCTCGGCACGGCCTTGAGCCAGGATTTTTTCCCGCTCAGCCTGAGCACCGACAGTTGCCTCATCAATGATCTGGGCCTTGCGTTTGTTGGCCTGTTCAATGATTTCAGCAGCCTGCAGCTTGGCTTCTTTCAGCTGATCGACGGCGTTGGCCTTGGCCAAATCCAGATCTTTCTTGGCTCGTTCGGCAGAAGAGAGACCGTCAGCAATAGCTTTCTGACGGGCTTCGATGGCAGCAATCAGCGGCGGCCATACGTACTTCATGCAAAACACTACGAAGAAGAAAAAAGCAATTGCTTGGCCGAGGAGGGTGGCATTGATATTCACAGCCGATGTCCTCTTAAGTTAGTTAATGGGTTATGTCTGGAGAGTCGTAACGACTTAGCCAGCAACCGCAAACATCACGTACAGACCCAGACCAACGGCGATCATCGGGATCGCATCCACCAGACCCATTACGATGAAGAACTGGGTACGCAGAACAGGGATCAGATCCGGTTGACGAGCAGCACCTTCCAGGAACTTGCCACCCAGGATACCGATACCGATGGAAGCGCCGATAGCAGCCAGACCCATCATCATTGCAGCAGCGATGTACAGCAGGTCCATGTTCAAGTTTTCCATGAGGATCTCCAGTTATTTAGATGTAATTGATTGTATAAAAAAGGATTATTTGAGTTGCATCAACCATGGTCTTCCTGCGCCATCGACAGATAGACGATGGTCAGAACCATGAAAATGAATGCCTGCAAAGTGATGATCAGGATGTGGAAAATTGCCCAAGGCACGGACAGGATCCACTGTGACCACCAGGGTAACAAACCAGCAATCAGGATAAAGATCAGTTCGCCAGCATACATGTTGCCGAACAGTCGAAGACCCAGAGAAACAGGTTTGGAAATCAGCGTAACAGTTTCCAGGATGAGGTTAACCGGGATGGCCGCCGGGTGATTGAAAGGCTGAAGCGTCAGCTCCTTCACAAACCCGCCGATACCCTTGACCTTGATGCTGTAATACAGGATCAAGAAGAACACGCCCAAAGCCATGGACATGGTGATGTTAACGTCAGCAGAGGGAACCACACGCAGATAGGGAATACCCATCAATTGTGCAGCGTGAGGGATAAAGTCAACGGGGATCAGATCCATGAAGTTCATCAGGAAGATCCACACAAACACCGTCAGCCCCAAAGGTGCGATGACCTTGTTGCGACCGTGAAAGATGTCTTTGACGTTACCATTCACAAACTCGACCAGCATCTCCACAAAGCACTGCAGCTTACCCGGCACCCCGCTGGTAGCGTTAACGGCTACTTTGCGGAACAGCAGGATAAACAGGGCGCCTAGCACGACGGAAAATACCATTGAGTCGATATTGACCGTCCAGAACCCGGACCCGACTTGAAGGTGGGTCAGGTGGTGGGAGATATATCCCTGAGGAGTCAGGACTTCTCCGGTTGCAGACATGAGTTTTCCTAATAGTGGTTGTTAAGCGTGAATGAAACCATCCACTGTACAACGAGGGCGAGGATATAAGTGGCGAAAAACGAGACGGTAACGACCTCGACTCCCGCACCAAACATCAGGGCGAATAGACCTGTTGTAGAAATGAGCTTAATCCCTGCCCCACCATAAAAGTCCCGCAAAACCAGGCCCACACTCTCGGTTGTCACCTTGCGGCGCAGCACCCAGACAGTAAACAAGGCTTGAGGAACCCAGTACATCCCCCCTCCGTAGAGGGCGGAATAACCGGCGCTGGCACCAGTCAGGTAAAACCAGACGGCACTCATCGCCAGGATCAGGATGAGCTGACAAACGAGCATAACCAAGGCCAGTGTCAAACCTTCCAAGGCTATTTTCTGCTTCACCAACCTACCCCTGAACATTACAGAACTGTAAAAAATCGGGATCCGAAGACCCCATGTTAACAGCTCTTAAAGCCGGTCAAATTATACCCTTGAGGGCAGCTATTGCAATATGACAAAAATCCTTAATTTTTGCGGCTTTCCGCGGCAAATCAGGGTTATGGTCATATCAAAAGGAATGGATGTTTTATTACTACAAAAAGCGTAAAAATCACGATTCCGACACGCCAAAATAGCCCAATATACGGTCCAAATCGGACAAATTCTCGTAACTTATTACTAACTTCCCGCTATCCCGCTTGCCAGGCTGAAGTTGCACCTGATTGCCAATTTTTTCTGCCAGTTGGCGCTCCAGGTAGCCGATCTGCGGATCACGGGCCGGTTCGACCCTGGCTTTTGCCGGTTCGAGCGCTTTTTGCACCAGCTTCTCGGTATCGCGTACGGTCAGCCCCTTCTGGGCAACCAGCTTGGCCAGTTCAGACTGGGCCTGGCCGCTCAGTGCCAGCAGGGCACGGGCATGGCCCATATCGAGGTCACCATGCTCGACGAAACGCTTCACGTCATCGTTGAGCTGGTTGAGGCGCAGCAGGTTGGTCACCGTGGTGCGGGACTTGCCCACCGCCTCGGCCACCTGCTGGTGGGTGAGTTCAAATTCGGTCAGCAGTCGCTGCAGGGCGACAGCCTCTTCGATGGCGTTGAGATCTTCACGCTGGATGTTCTCAATCAGCGCGATGGCCACCGCAGCCTCGTCGGGTACATCCTTGACGATGCAGGGCACCACCTCAAGCCGCGCCAGCTGGGACGCGCGCCAGCGCCGTTCACCGGCGATGATTTCGAAGGATTGTTCGCCGAGAGGGCGTACCACGATGGGCTGGATCACCCCCTGGGCGCGGATGGAGTTGGCAAGCTCTTCCAGTGCATCCTGGGACATGTCTTTGCGGGGCTGGTACTTGCCGGACTGCAACCACTCCACCGGCAGCTTGCGCAGCTCTCCCTGATTGGTGGGGGCCATGGCCTCTTCAGTACGTTGATCGCTCATCACCTGTTTCTGGCGGGCAGCCGTGCTGGTACTGAGCAGGGCATCCAGCCCCTTGCCCAGTCCACGTTTTTTCGGAGTCATATGCTCTCTCGGTCTGCGATGGTCGCCTGACGTTCCTGCTCCTGGCGGCGCAGGATCTCGCCAGCCAGAGCCAGGTAGGCCTTGGCGCCCACCGATGATTTGTCATAGTGCATGGCCGGCGCACCGAAACTCGGCGCCTCCGCCAGTCTGACGTTGCGGGGAATGATGGTGCGGTAGACCTTGTCGCCGAAATGCTGTTTTAGCTGATCGGACACATCATTGGCCAGCCGGTTGCGGTGATCGTACATGGTACGCAGCACACCTTCGATCTTGAGATCGGGATTGACCACGGCGGCCAGCTTGCTGATGGTGTCGACCAAGGCGGTGAGCCCCTCCAGCGCATAGTATTCGCACTGCATGGGCACCAGCACGGAGTCGGCGGCGGCCATGGCATTCACGGTCAGCATGTTGAGGGAAGGTGGGCAGTCGATGAAGACGTAGTCGTACTTGTCCCGCACCGAGGCCAGCGCATTACGCAGACGGATCTCGCGGGCGAAAAACTCCATCAGGCGGATTTCGGCTGCGGTCACGTCGGCGTTGGCGGCGATCAGGTGATAACCACCGGAAGTTTCGGGTATGATCACCTCGCTGATGGGAGCATCTTCGATCAGCAGCTCATAGGCGGTGCGCTCGACTTCGTACTTGTCGACGCCGCTGCCCATGGTGGCATTGCCCTGCGGATCCAGATCGATCACCAGCACCTTGCGCCGGGTGGCGGCCATGGAGGCGGCCAGGTTCACACAGGTGGTGGTTTTACCCACTCCACCCTTCTGGTTGGCTATGGCAATGACTTTTCCCACACTATCCCCTAAATGAAACTGCGACCCTATTCGGGCTGGATATGTTTGAATTCCAGCAGATGACGTTCGCCTTCCAGCTCCGGCACCCGCAGCTCATGACAGGCTACCAGACGGATATTGGCAGGCAACTGGGCCAGCTCCTCTGCGGGATATTGTCCCTTGAGCGCGAGGAAGCTGCCCTGTTCTGACGGCAGGTGGTGACACCAGCTCAGCATGTCCTCTAGCGAAGCGAACGCTCTGCTGAGTACACCATCAAACCCGACTTCGGGTTGATACTCTTCCACCCGGGATTTGATCGGCGTCACATTGGTCAACCCCAGCTCCAGAATGACCTGGCGGATGAAGTTGATCCGTTTGCCCAGACTGTCTAGCAGAACGAACTGCTTGTCCGGATTGATGATCGCCAGCGGCAATCCCGGCAGGCCGGGACCTGTCCCCACGTCGATGAAGCGCTCACCGTGCAAGTGGGGGCTTACCACCAGGCTATCGAGGATATGCTTGACCAGCATGGCGTCCGGATCTCGCACCGAGGTGAGATTGTAAGCCTTGTTCCACTTGTGCAGCAACTCGACCAACTGCACCAGTTGGCTCTTTTGGGTATCGGTGATAACAATTCCGGCCTGCATGAGCAGGCCGTTCAATCTTTCCAGCATATTTTCCAACGGTAAGAATCCTCAGGCGGTTTTACGCAGCAGGCCGTGTTTTTTCAGGTGAACCAGCAGGATGGATATGGCCGCCGGGGTGATACCGGAGATGCGGGAAGCCTGACCAATGGTCTGCGGCTTGGCATCGTTCAGCTTGGCTTTCACCTCGTTGGAGAGGCCGTTCACCTCGCGATAGTCCAGATCCAGCGGCAGCAGGGTGTTCTCGTTGCGCAGCTGCTTCTCCACTTCATCGTGCTGACGCTCGATGTAACCGGCGTACTTGATCTGGATCTCAACCTGTTCGGCCGCAGCAGGATCGGTCACGGAAGGGCCGACACCCTCGATGGCCATCAGCGCATCATAGGTCACCTCGGGACGACGCAGCAGCTCTTCCAGACTCTGTTCGCGGGTCAGCGGGGTGTTGACCAGGGCGTTGACCGCTTCCAGTGACGGATGTTGCGGGTGGATCCAGGTTGAACGCATGCGCTGACGCTCCAGCTCGACCTGTTCCATCTTGGCGTTGAATTTGCCCCAGCGCTCGTCATCTACCAGACCCAGCTCGCGACCGATGGCGGTCAGACGGATATCGGCGTTGTCTTCCCGCAGCAGCAGGCGGTATTCGGCGCGGCTGGTGAACATGCGGTAAGGCTCGCGGGTCCCCAGGGTGGAGAGATCGTCCATCATCACGCCCATGTAGGCCTGATCCCGACGCGGGTTCCAGGGATCCTTGTCCTGGGCACGCAGCGCGGCGTTCAGACCGGCCATCAGGCCTTGCGCCGCCGCCTCTTCATAACCGGTCGTACCGTTGATCTGGCCAGCAAAGAACAAGTTTGGAATGCACTTGCTCTCCATGTTGGCCTTGAGATCCCGCGGATCGAAGAAATCATATTCGATGGCATAGCCGGGGCGGGTGATGTGAGCGTTCTCGAAGCCACGCACGGAACGGACGATCTGCACCTGCACGTCAAACGGCAGGCTGGTGGAGATCCCGTTCGGATAGAGTTCGTGGGTGGTCAGGCCTTCCGGCTCGACGAAGATCTGGTGCGCCGTCTTGTCGGCGAAACGGGTGATCTTGTCTTCGATCGACGGGCAGTAACGCGGGCCGATCCCCTCGATCACCCCGGCGTACATGGGGCTGCGATCCAGGTTATTGCGGATCACATCGTGGGTGCGCTCGTTGGTATGGGTAACGTAGCAGGGCACCTGACGGGGATGCTGGCTGGCATCACCGATGAAAGAGAATACCGGACGCGGATCGTCACCGTGCTGTTCCTGCATGACGGAGAAATCGACGCTGCGGGCATCGATGCGCGGAGGGGTGCCCGTCTTGAGACGATCGATGCGCAGCGGCAGTTCACGCAGGCGCTGGGCCAGAGCGATCGAGGGAGGATCCCCGGCACGACCGCCCTTGTAGTTTTCCATCCCGATGTGGATCAAACCATTCAGGAAGGTACCGACCGTCAGCACCACAGTCTTGCCGCTGATGCGGATCCCGCTTTGGGTGACCACACCGGCAACACGATCCCCATCCATGATCAGATCGTCACAAGCCTGCTGGAAGATCTTCAGGTTCGGGTAGTTTTCCAGCATCTGGCGAACGACGGCCTTGTAGAGCAGGCGATCCGCCTGGGCACGAGTGGCTCGCACTGCCGGGCCCTTGGAGGAGTTGAGGGTGCGGAACTGGATCCCGCCAAGATCGATGGCACGCGCCATGATCCCGCCGAGTGCGTCAACTTCCTTGACCAGGTGTCCCTTGCCGATCCCGCCGATCGCCGGATTACAGGACATGTGTCCCAGCGTATCGATATTGTGGGTCAGCAACAGGGTGTTCATGCCCATACGGGCTGCCGCTGTTGCTGCTTCGGTTCCGGCATGACCGCCACCGACGACGATCACATCAAATTGTTCATGGTATTGCATTGGGATCACCTTGATCTGCACGCCTGAAGATCTTTATTTGCCTGGGCTAAAGGGCGGAACATTCTATCTGTTTCGCGTCCTGAGGGGAACGTCTACTTAACGTTCAGTATGAAGGGAGGATCCACTAATTAGATCTTAAGGATCTTTAGATCGATCTTTTACTGGATCTCTTATTAGGATCCGCCCTTTCTGTTGATAAGCACTTTTTGATCATAAAGATCATTAATTTAAGGACGATCCTAGCTTGTGGAAAAGCTTGGATCCTGGCCCGGTGAACGAGGGGATAACCAGGACTTTTATACACAGATGTCTGTCGGTCTGGATCTAATACATGGATAACTATAGGTTTTACAGAGCTTTACACCGTAGTTATGCACATTACCCCTGGGCGTTGTGGGTAACCTTGTAGAACAACTCCCCCGGATCAATCTGTTAATAACATGGTGGATAGTCGATCTGGGGATAAGTGGGGAGATCAAGCTTTTTTTCAGGATCTCCCGCACGCCGATCAGGCGATCATCGTCATCCAGTCGCGGATCCACACTTCTGCGGCATCTTCGGGGATCTCGTGTTGGGTCACATCGATGTCGAGTCGCTCGCCAATCCGGCTGGCTCCGCACTCGGCCAGCAGGCGATCCAGCGTCTTGCCGCCCTGGCAAAAGGTGTCATAACTGCTGTCACCAAGGGCGATCACGCCATATTTCAATGAATTAAGATCCGGATGCTGCTCGGCAAGATCCTTGGCGAAGGGTTGCAGGTTGTCGGGCACATCCCCGGCACCATGGGTGGAAGTGACCACCAGCAGGATGGATCCCGCATCATCCAGTACCTCTGCCAGCTTGGCCGGGTTGTGGATCCGGGTCTGGTGGCCAGCCTGTTCCAGCAGGTTGGCGACGTGGTCTGCGACATATTCGGCGGCGCCCAGCATGGAGCCGACGACGAGATTGAGTTTGGCCATGGAATGGATCCTGATTTCAGACAAAGAAACGGAAAGCCGGATTCTACCGCCAAAGGGTGTGGATAAATATGGATAAAGCTTGGGGATAATGGATCCAGTCAGATAATGCCATCGGATCCATCCTGCCGATCTTTTTTCTGCTTCTTTATATTCCTCTCCATTTTCTTCTCCGCTCATAGCTCTCCTGATGGCTCCCATCTCCCGCGAAATCCTGCCAACGATGCAGCCAGATAACAATGTAGATGCAAATGATTAGCAATTATTGAATCGATTCGATCACGGCTCCTGTAGTAGGATTGCGCTGCTTTATTCGCCCATGGAACAGGGTGATGTCGTGACAAACGACCACAAATAACAATTAAAACAACATAACTCATTGATAAACGAGACTTTAATATGATTGCGCAAAAATACACAACAGGACCCGGCAAGAAGGGCGCCTTCGGCGTGCTTTCGCTCTCCGGTTTGCTCGTCTCTCTGCCGCTGATGGCTGAACAAACCACCGCTGAGCTGCCCAAAGCCAGCGAAACCATGGTGGTGACCGGTACGGCCATGAAGGTGGAAGTGCCGATGGCCGAGACCCCTCGCGCCGTCTCCGTGGTTAATCGCGAGGAACTGGATCAGCACGCCGTGTTGCAGCTGGATGAAGCGATTCGCTACCGTTCCGGCGTATTGACCGGCCTCTATGGCTCAGACAACAACACCGACTGGTTCAAGGTACGTGGCTTCGATGCCGCCTCTTATCTGGATGGCAACCGGTTGTTTGGCACCGGCTACTACGTCTGGACGCCGGAACCGTTTGGTCTGGAGAGTGTGGAAGTGCTGAAGGGGCCAGCCTCGATCCTTTACGGTGAGGCGCCTCCGGGCGGGGTGATCAATGCCATCAGCAAGCGACCGACCGCCACGCCGCAAGGGCAGGTGGATCTGCAGCTTGGCAGCCGGGATCATCGTCAAGTCGGGGTGGACGTCTCTGACGCGCTCTCCGAGAACAGCCGCTACCGCATGGTTGCTCTTTATAAAGAGCGTGATGGGGTGCTTACCGGCACTTACAACGATCGGGTTTATCTGGCTCCCAGCGTCACCTTCGATCTTTCGGATCGTACCAGCCTGACCCTGCTGGCCAGTTTTCTGCACGACGAAGGGGTCCCGACCAACGGCTTCTTCCCGGTCTATGGCACCCTGAATACGTCAGGTGGCCAGATTGATCCCTCCACCAACCTGAGCCAGCCGGATTACGATCGCAACCGCAATACCCAGCTCTCCACCGGTTACGAGCTGGCCCACCAGCTCAACCAGACCTGGGAGTTCAAGCAGAACGTCCGCTTCAACTACAACGATCTGCTGCTGCGCCAGACCTATATCTTCCCGACCTATGAAGGCACAACCGCCAGTCGTGGCCTGGTTTACCGCGATGGCAATACCAAGAGTGCCACCATGGACAACCAGATGGTGGGCTACTGGAACACCGACAGCACCGAGCAGACCTTGTTGCTGGGGGTTGATCTGCAGCGTCATGTCAATGAAGGGGTCGAGGCCGACAACTACGGTATGGGCTCCATCAATACCATGAACCCGGATTACAGCGGCTTCCCCGGTTTTGACGAGTCGACCGCCACTCACCAGAAGAGCAGCAAGGGCCAGAGCGGTCTCTATGCCCAGCACCAGATCCGCTGGGACGATCGCTGGTTGCTGACTGCCGGTGGCCGTTTCGACTATGTGGAGACCCACAACACCAATACCAGCAAGGACGAGCGCCAGTACGATCACGAGCTATCCCTCTCGGGCAGCCTGATGTATCTGGCTGACAACGGCCTCTCTCCCTACTTTGCCTATGCCGAGTCGTTCGAGGTGCTGCCGGGGATCGATCCTAACACCCGAAACTCCTACAAGCCGCTCAAGGGCAAGCTCTACGAGACCGGCGTTAAGTATGCGCCTGCCTTCCTCGACGGTTACATCAATCTGGCGCTGTTCGATCTGGCCCAGACCAACTCGCTGGTCTCTACCGGTTCCGGCCAGCAGACCCAGGCGGGTGAAGTGACCTCTCAGGGGATTGAGCTGGAAGGGAGCGTGCAGGTGACAGATGCGCTGCGTCTGACCGCTGCTTATACCTACACCGATGCCAAAACCAACGACACAGGCAGTGGCGATCGCCGTGCCAGCCTGATCCCGCGCCACCAGGCCTCCTTCTGGGGTAACTACAAGGTGCAGCAAGGGGTGGCTTCGGGTCTGGAGCTGGGTACCGGTGTACGTTATATCGGTTCCAGCGTGGGTATTGGCGCCGTGAATGCGGATTTCACCCCCATCTACGGCTCTGCCGAGGTGCCGGCCCATACCGTCTGGGATGCGATGATCGGGTATGACTTTGCCAAGAACTGGCGCGCCCAGCTCAACGTCAACAACCTGCTGGGTGAAACCTACGTGGCCAGTTGTGACTATTACTGCTACTACGGCGAGCCGCGCAGCGTAGTGGGCAGCATCAACTACCGCTGGTAATCGAAGTCGGGCGGGAACCGGATTCCCGCCCTTCTTTTCACCCGCAGTTGTTCTGATCTCTCTGGAATACCGGTCCTTTATGGAACTCTTGTCTCTGGTTTATCGCCAATATCGTTGGCCTTTTATCGCCATCACCCTGCTCAGTCTGCTCAGTGCCGTCAGCGGGATTGGCGTCATTGCTTTTATCAATCAGTCTCTTATCGAATCTATAGGTGATCCGCTGCCGATCCTCGGTCAGCTGGTCGGTCTGATTGTGCTGCTGCTGGTGATCACACTCGGATCTCAGCTGGCCCTGACCACTCTCGGTCACCATTTTGTCTACCGGTTGCGCGGCCGTCTGCTCAAGCAACTGCTGGATACCGATGTCGCCCGCATCCGCCAGATTGGTCAGGGGCCGCTGCTGGCCTCCCTCTCCAGCGATATCGGCCAGATCACCATCGCCTTCGTGCGCCTGCCTGAGCTGGTGCAGGGGCTGGTGCTCACGCTGGGTTCTGCCCTCTATCTCGGCTGGCTCTCTCCTGCGTTGCTCGGGGTGACCGCGCTCTGGGTCACCGTCACCATGGTGGTGGGCTGGTTGCTGGTGAACCGTGTTTATCGCCATCTCTCCCACATGCGT
Organism: Aeromonas sp. 602200; assembly: GCF_049173895.1. Lineage (NCBI taxonomy): Bacteria > Pseudomonadati > Pseudomonadota > Gammaproteobacteria > Aeromonadales > Aeromonadaceae > Aeromonas > Aeromonas sp. 602200. The sequence continues at coordinate 84,701 of NZ_JAAKSL010000017.1, read as the reverse complement.
CAGGCCGAAGATCGGCTCTATCAGAACTATCAGGCCATCATCGCCGGCAGCAAGGAGCTGGCGCTCAACCGCGAGCGGGCTCACTTCGTCTATCACCAGCTCTATGAGCAAAATGCCCGTGACTACCGCCAGCAGATCATCCGCGCCGACACCTATCACCTGAGCGCGGTGAACTGGTCGAATATCATGATGCTGGGGGCGATCGGTCTGGTCTTCTTTCTGGCCAACGGCCTTGGCTGGGCCAACACCAATGTGGCTGCTACCTTTGCGCTGACCCTGCTGTTCCTGCGCACCCCGCTGTTGCAGGGGATTGGCGCCCTGCCGACCCTGCTTGCCGCTCAGGTGGCGTTCGACAAGATCGCCGCCCTCAATCTGGCCGAGCCGGATGCGGACTTCCCGCTGCCGCCCGCCATCCGCCCCTGGCAGCGTATCGAGCTGGAGCAGGTGAGCTTTCACTATCAGGGGGAGGGCGGCTTTGCCGTTGGCCCCATCGATCTGGTCATCGAAAAGGGGGAGCAGATCTTCATCATCGGTGGCAATGGATCCGGCAAGTCGACCCTGGCCATGCTGTTGACCGGCCTCTACCAGCCTGTATCGGGCCGCATCCTGCTGGATGGTGAGCCGATCACCGATCGCAACGGCTATCTGGCGCTCTTCTCTGCCATCTTCACCGACTATCACCTGTTCCAGCACCTGCTGGGGCCGGAACCCAAGGATGAGCTGGTGGCCGAGTGGCTGGAGCGGTTGCAGATGGGCAGCAAGCTCACCATCGAGGATGGCTTTATAGCCGATATCGCTCTCTCCCAAGGGCAGCGCAAGCGGGTCGCTCTGCTGCTGGCGCTGGCCGAGCAGCGCGAGGTGATGCTGTTTGACGAGTGGGCCGCAGATCAGGATCCCCAGTTCCGCCGCATCTTCTATCAGGTGCTGCTGCCGCGCCTCAAGGAGATGGGCAAGACGGTGATTGCCATCAGTCACGATGATCACTATTTCCCGCTGGCCGATCGCCTGCTGGAGATGCGGCAGGGAAAACTCACCGAACTGACCGGGGCGCGCCGCGCCGAAGTGAGCCGCGATGCGATCGCCCATCTGGATTGCGAGGTACCGGCTTGATGCCGGCACCGATGAGACTGGCGACAAGCCAGCACAGGAATTGCTTATGTTCGAGATGAAATCAGCCAGCTTCACGGTCAATGACCGCACGCTGCTGCACCCCACCGACCTGCGTTTCGAGCAGGGACAGGTCTATGGCCTCATCGGCCACAATGGGTCGGGCAAATCGACCCTGCTCAAGCTGCTGGCCCGCCAGCAACCCTTGAGTGATGGCGAGATCCTGTTCGATGGCAAGCCGCTGCTCGACTGGGGCAACCGGGAGTTTGCCCGTCAGGTGGCCTATTTGCCCCAGCATCTGCCGAGCGCCGAGAACCTGCTCGGGCGGGAGCTGGTGGAGATGGGCCGTTACCCCTGGCGCGGCCTGCTGGGCCGGATGGGGGCGGAGGATCACCGTCAGGTCGAGCGGGCCATCGCCCTTACCCATACCGAACGCTTTGCCGATCGGCTGGTGGATACCCTCTCCGGCGGCGAGCGGGGCCGGGTCTGGCTGGCGATGCTGCTGGCCCAGGAGAGCCGCTTCATCCTGCTGGACGAGCCGCTGGCCGCGCTGGATGTGGCCCATCAGGTGGAGGTGCTGACGCTGGTCAAGCAGTTGAGCCGTCAGCTAAACCTTGGGGTCATCATCGTCATTCACGACATCAATATGGTCTCCCGCTTCTGTGATCGGCTGGTGGCGCTCCACTCCGGCCGCCTGCTTACCCACGGCGAACCTGAGGGGATCATGACCAGCGAGACCCTGCACGCTATCTATGGCATTCCGATGGAGGTCATTCGCCACCCGGCCCATGCTCATCCCATCGCCATCGTCTGACCGGGGGGCTCTCTTGAACCGTTTATTGAAGAAGATGGCACCCTGCCTTATCAGCCTGCTGCTGCCACTAGCGGCGCAGGCCGACACATCCCCGATCGCCTCTGCGCCGCTACCCCGTATCGCCACCGTCGACTGGACCATCGCCGAGACCCTGCTGGCGCTCGGGGTGACGCCGCTGGCCGTTGGGGATGCAGGCCCCTATCAGGCATGGGTCGGCGAGCCACGGCTACCTGCCGGAGTGGTGGATATCGGCCTGCGCACCCAGCCCAACCGTGAGCTGCTGGCGGAGCTCAAACCCGATCGCATCCTCATCTCGCCGCTGGCGGCCCCGCTGGCGCCAACTCTTTCCCGCATCGCGCCGGTGAGCACCATCGCCCTCTATGATGGGCAAACCGATCTGTGGCAGAGACTGCACGAGGTGACCCTGACCCTCGCCCGCATGGTGGGCAAAACCGCCGAGGGCGAACGGCTGCTGGCCGGGCTGGATCGTGATCTCGCCAGCATGCAGGCCAGATTGCCTGCGGATCTGCCGCCCCTGCTGGTGGTGCAGTTTATCGATGAGCGCCATGTGCGGGTGTTTGGTCGCCACAGCCTGTTCGATGCGGTGATGACGCGGCTCGGGCTGCGTAATGGCTGGCAGGAGCAGACCAATGACTGGGGTTTCTCGGTGGTCAGCATCGAGCAGTTTATGACCTTGCCAACCGCGCGGCTGGTGGTGGTCGATCCCATCCCGGTCGGAGTGAGCGAACGGCTGCAGGAGCCTGGGCTGTGGCAGCATCTGCCGCTGGTACGGCAGGCGCCCGTGCTGCATCTGCCTGCGGTCTGGAGTTTTGGCGGCGTATTGGCCGCCCGCCGTTTCGCCGGTCTGCTCAGCGATGCATTGCTGCAAGATGTCGAGCGTATGGAGGCTAGCCGATGAAGCGACTGCTCACATCGCCGCTGCTGCGGCCGGTCTCGATCCTGCTGGGGTTGACCCTCTTGCTCGCGTATTGGGAGCTGGCTCGCCAGCTGCCCGGTGCGCTCTGGTGGCAGAGCCTGTTCGCCCCCAATCTGAATGACGTCAGCCAAGCGGTGGTGCATTTCAGCTGGCTACCCCGCCTGGTTGTCACCCTGCTGGCCGGGGCGGCGCTCGGGCTGGCAGGCACCCTGATGCAGCAGGTGCTGCGCAACCCGCTCGCGTCACCGACCACCTTGGGGGTGGCCTCCGGTGCCCAACTGGCGTTGATGATGGTGACCCTGTTTGCCCCCTCCTGGCTGCTGCTGGGGCGGGAGTGGATCGCCATGGCCGGCGGTAGCCTTGCGATGGCACTGGTGTTTGCCCTGGCCTGGCGTCGCCAGCTCAATCCGGTGGTCATCGTCTTTGCCGGGCTGGTGATCAACCTCTATCTGGCGGCCATCAGCATGGGGCTCTTGCTGTTCTTTCAGGAGGAGCTGAAAGGCTTGCTGGTGTGGGGCAGTGGCTCGCTAGTGCAGAACAGCTGGAGCGGGGTGAGTTACCTATTGCCCCGCCTGCTGGCAGCTGCTGCGCTGGCTTCGGTACTGGTACGCCCGCTGGCGGTGCTGGAGCTGGATGATGCCAGCGCCCGCAGTCTGGGGGTATCCCTGCAGCATCTGCGTTTTGCCGGACTGGGGCTGGCGGTGTTTGTCACCGCTTGCGTGGTGAGCGTGGTGGGGCTGATCGGCTTTATCGGGCTGGCGGCACCCGCCATGGTGCGGCTGCTCGGGATCCGCCAGCTCGGCCAGCGACTGCTGTGGGCTCCGATCCTCGGCGCCCTGCTGCTGGCGGCGACCGATCTGCTGCTGCAGAGTCTGAGCCGCTTCTGGCCGGTCTTGATCCCCACCGGCGCCATGACCGCCCTGCTGGGCGCGCCGCTGCTGCTCTGGCTGATCCCGCGCCTTGGCATCAAGTCGGGTACGCCAAAGGCAAACGCCGGCCTGCTGGTGGCCCGCCATCCGGCGCCGGCTCGCCTTATTGGCCTGTTGCTGGTCGGGCTGCTGCTGGCCGTGGTCGCCTCCCTGCTGGTTGGGCAGGGAATGACGGGCTGGTGCTGGCCAAGCTGGCTCCGCTGGCAGGCCCAGCTGGAGTGGCGGTTGCCGCGCACTCTGGCTGCGGGGGCGGCTGGTGTGCTGCTGGCGCTGGCGGGCACCCTGTTGCAGCGGGTCAGCAACAATCCTATGGCGAGCCCGGAGCTGCTGGGGGTGAGCGGCGGCACTTTTATGGGGGTGATAGCGACGGCGTTGTTGCTGCCTGCATTGCCCCTGCCGCTGATGCTGGTCGGTGGCCTGCTCGGTGCCTTCGCTTGTCTCTTGCTGCTAGTGGTGGTCAATCGCAAGCACGGCTTCCAGCCGGAGCGGATCCTGCTCTCAGGTATCGCCATCACAGCGTTGTTTGAGCCGCTGCAGGCCATCGCGCTAGCCAACGGCGACATGCGGGTGCAGCAACTGCTCTCCTGGATGTCCGGCTCCACCTATTACGTCACCCTGCCGGTGGCCTATGGGCTGGTGGGGCTGGCGCTGTTGATGCTTGCCGCCAGCCTGCTGGTGAGCCGCTGGCTCGATCTGCTGCCGATGGGGGCGGCGGTAGCCACTGCACTCGGTATTCGCCTCAACCGTGCCCAGCTTGCCATCCTGCTGCTGGTGGCTATGCTCACCGCCAGTGCCACCCTGGTGGTGGGGCCGCTCTCCTTCGTCGGCCTGCTGGCGCCGCATATGGCCAAGCTGATGGGGCTGGTGCGGGCACGCTGGCACCTGCTTGGGGCCGCCGCTTCCGGCGCCCTGTTGATGGTATCGGCGGACTGGGTCGGTCAGCAGATCCTCTTCCCGCAGGAGGTGCCGGTCGGGCTGGTATCCACCTTGTTAGGGGGCGCTTACTTCATGTGGTGCCTGCGTCGCCTCTAGGTTCGCGGACAAAAAACGCACAATAAAAAGCCCGGGATTAGCCCGGGCTTTTTATTGTTTGCCGAACCGGCTTACTTGCCGATGCAGAAGCTGGAGAAGATGCGGCCCAGCAGATCGTCGGAGCTGAATTCGCCGGTGATCTCGGAGAGGGACTCCTGCGCCAGGCGCAACTCTTCGGCCACCAGCTCGCCAGCCACGAACACTTCCAGCTGATCTTTGGCTACCAGCAGGCGCTCGGCGGCGCGCTCCAGTGCATCCAGATGGCGGCGGCGGGCCATAAAGCCCCCTTCGGTGTTGCCCTGGAAGCCCATGCAGGCTTTCAGGTGCTCGCGCAGGGCGGGCAGCCCCAGCTCGGTTTTGGCGGAGATGCGGTAGACGGCGTGGCCCAGCTCCTGGCTCGGTGCCAGATCCTCGCCGGTCAGGTCGGCCTTGTTGCGAATCACGGTGAGGCCGATGTTTTTTGGCAACCGATCAACAAATTCCGGCCAGATCTCTCGCGGGTCAACCGCGTCCGTGGTGGTGCCATCCACCATAAACAGCACCCGATCGGCCTGTTCGATCTCGGCCCAGGCGCGCTCGATACCGATCTGCTCCACCTTGTCCTGAGTGTCGCGCAGACCGGCGGTGTCGATGATGTGCAGCGGCATGCCATCGAGATGGATATGTTCGCGCAGCACGTCGCGGGTGGTACCGGCAATCTCGGTGACGATGGCCGACTCACGGCCCGCCAGGGCATTTAGCAGGCTCGATTTGCCGGCGTTGGGGCGACCGGCGATCACCACCTTCATCCCTTCCCGCAGCAGGGCGCCCTGTTTGGCTTCCCCGCGCACGTCGTCCAGCTCGGACATGATGGCGTAGAGGTCGCCCGCCACCTTGCCGTCGGAGAGGAAGTCGATCTCCTCGTCCGGGAAGTCGATGGCCGCTTCCACGTAGATGCGCAGCCGGATCAGGCTCTCCACCAGTTGCTGGATTTTGCTGGAGAACTGCCCCTGCAGGGAGTGCATGGCGCTGCGGGCGGCCTGTTCGCTGGAGGCTTCAATCAGGTCAGCGATAGCTTCGGCCTGGGCCAGATCCAGCTTGTCGTTGATGAAGGCGCGCTCGCTGAACTCGCCGGGGCGGGCAGGGCGGATGCCATCGATTTTCAGAATGCGGCGGATCAGCATGTCCATGATGACGGGGCCGCCGTGGCCCTGCAGCTCCAGCACATCCTCGCCGGTAAAGCTGTTGGGTGCTTTGAACAGCAGGGCGATGCCCTGATCCAGTACCTGGCCTTGCTCATCCTTGAACGGCAGATATTCGGCGTAGCGCACCCGCGGGAGCTTGCCGAGCACTATCCCGGCGACCTGTTCGGCGGCGGGGCCGGAGACCCGGACTATGCCGACGCCACCACGGCCTGGCGCGGTGGCCTGGGCCACGATCGTATCTGTTGTCATCTTGCTTGGCTCGTTTGTTCGCTGATAGGAAAACGTAGTGGGGACATTGTAATAAAAAAGGCGACCCGAAGGCCGCCTCTTTTGTCATCACGGGAAGATTAGCTGCGTGAATGCAGTCCTTTCTTCTCCAGCTGACGATAGATGATGGTCTGCTGGATGATGGAGATGACGTTGCTCACCAGCCAGTAGAGAGTCAGGCCAGCCGGGAACCAGAGGAACATGAAAGTGAAGATGATCGGCATGAACTGCATCACTTTCTGCTGCATCGGGTCGGTTACGGTGGTCGGGCTCATCTTCTGCAGATACCACATGGAGGCACCCATGAGGATTGGCAGCACGAAGAAGGGGTCCTTCACTGACAGGTCAGTGATCCACAGGGCAAACGGCGCGTGACGCAGTTCGACGGACTCCATCAGTGCCCAGTAAAGGGCGATGAAGATCGGCATCTGAACCAGGATCGGCAGGCAGCCACCCAGCGGGTTGACCTTCTCCTTCTTGTACAGCTCCATCATGCCCTGAGACATCTTCTGGCGGTCATCGCCGAAGCGCTCGCGCAGGGCCGCAATCTTGGGTTGCAGCATGCGCATCTTGGCCATGGAGGTGTACTGGGCCTTGGTCAGCGGGAACATGATGCCGCGCACCAGCAGGGTCAGCATGATGATGGCCAGACCCCAGTTCTGGACGAAACCGTGGAACACGGTCAGCAGCCAGTGCAGCGGTTGGGCGATGAACCACAGCCAGCCGTAGTCGACGGTCAGGTCGAGGTGGTTAGCCACCTTGGCCATCTGGTCTTGCAGCTTGGGACCGACCCACAGCTTGCTGGTTACTTCAGCCTGTTGGCCGGCAGCCACGTCAACCAGCGGCGCCTTGTAACCGATGATGGCCTGGCCTTTACCAGGGATCACACGGCTGTAGAAGCTGTTGGTATCGTCGGCATTTGGTGCCCAGGCAGAGACGAAGTAGTGTTGCAGCATGGCGACCCAACCACCCTTGGTGGTCTTGTTCAGGTCGGCATCCTTCATCTCGTCGAAGGTGTACTTCTTGTAGCGGGTATCTTCAGTGGAGAAGGCACCACCACGGTAAGCGCTGGCTACCATGGCATGACCTTCCTGATCCTTCGGTGTGGCTACGGTCTGCTTCAGCTGACCATAGAACTGCACCTGAACCGGCTCGGCAGATTTGTTGTCGATCTTGTAATCAACGCCAACGGCATAGTCGCCACGCTTGAGGATGAACTCCTTGGTGAAGACCACGCCCTTGCTGTCGGTCCAGGTCATCGGAACGACGACTTGATCCTGACCATCGGCCAGCTGATAGCTGGTCTGGGCGGCTTCATAGGTAGGACGACCTTCGGCCTGACTGTCCGGACCGTTGCGACCTACCAGACCGCTCTGGGCGATATAGAGGTGCTCAGGCTTGCTGGTCAGCAGTACGAACGGTTGATCCTTGCCTTCTTCCAGCTTGTGGGCCAGCAGTTCAGCAGAGACGATGTCGCCACCCTGGGTATCCAGAGTCAGCTTGAGCACGTCGGAGGAGACGGTGATCAGCTTGCGTGCGGCAGTCGCATTGGCTTGCTCGGAAACCTGAGGAATATCACCGGATTGACCGGCTTCAGGTACGAAATGTTCGGTTTGGGCCACGGTAGTCGGGGCCGGCTTGGGAGCCTTGTCGGACTCCCACTGTTGCCAGAGCAAAAAGCTCACGAACAGCAAACCGATCAGGAGTAGATTGCGTTGTGATTCCATAGTCTTCAGTTTCTTCGCTTTGGTTGCGGAACCGGGTCATAACCACCCTCGGATAAGGGATGGCATTTTAATAGACGTTTGCTGGCTAACCAAACGCCTTTTATGAAACCGTGAAGTCGGATTGCTTCTATCGCAAATTGGGAACAAGTCGGGGTAAAACGGCAGCGCGGCCCCAGCAGGGGACTAATGATTAGCTGATACAGACGTATCAGTTTGATAGCTACCCATTGCAACGGCGTGACAGAGTGCGCCATAGCTTTTCCAGTAACTTGAACAGTTCCTCGTTATCCATCTCTTTCACACCGGCCTTGGCGATCACCACGATGTCGATAGCGGGCAGCTGATGTTGTTTGAGGCGGAAACTTTCCCGGACCACCCGTTTGACACGGTTACGCCAGACGGCACGCTTGAGTGCTTTTTTGGGCACAGCGAGACCAAGACGAGGGTGTTCGAGCGAATTGGGAGAGGCGAGAAGAGTAATCTGCGGAGAGGCGGCCCGGACAGGCTCGGCGAAAACGCGTTTGAAGTGTTCGGGAGTTAACAGACGTAACTCCCGAGAGAAGGTGTGCTGGGTAGGCATTAGACTACCAGGCGGGCACGACCCTTGGCACGACGAGCGGCCAGAACTTTACGACCGTTGGCAGTTGCCATGCGGGCGCGGAAACCGTGAGAGCGCTTGCGCTTCAGGTTGGACGGTTGAAAAGTACGTTTCATGATTCGATTCCGTATTTCTGTACAGTTTTGATTGTCACACTTAGCCGACGCGCCAGCTATAGCGTGTGACGACTAGCAAAAGAGGCCGAATTCTAAACAGAGTTCGGCTTTTAGTCAATCCGCCGTTCCCTCTCATCCTGCCATGGTCTTGAAAAGGCCACTGCCGAGCGTGAGGATCCAGAGGATCAAGGGCTCCGGATTATACTGGCAACCCGGGGTTAAACAAGGGATCCCTCAATAAAAAAGGCGGCCAGGCCGCCAAAGAGAGAGCTATTTAAGGACTTTCCGCAAGAACTCCCGGGTACGGGGATCCTTGGGATCGACCAATATCTGATCCGGCGGGCCCTGCTCGACGATCCGCCCCCCTTCCATGAAGATCACCCGATCGGCAACATCACGAGCAAATTCAATCTCATGGGTCACCACCACCATGGTCTGGTGCTGGCGGGCCAACTCTTTCATTAGTCCCAAAACCTCGTCGACCCACTCGGGATCGAGGGCCGAGGTGGGCTCGTCAAACAGGATCACCTTGGAGTGTGCCGCCATGGCGCGACCAATGCCGACCCGTTGCTGCTGGCCGCCGGAGAGGGAGGCCGGATAGGCATCCTGCTTGTCGGCGAGACCAATGTCCTTGAGGATGCCGAGCGCTGTGGCGCGGGCCTCCGCTTTTGGCTGCTTCCAGACGGTGATCAGCCCTTCGGCGATGTTGTCGAGCGCTGTTTTGTTGGCAAAAAGGGCGTAGTTCTGGAACACGAAGGAGGCCCGCTTGCGCAGCTCGATCGCCTGCTGTTCGCTGGCCTTGGCCAGATTAAGCTTGAGATCGTCGATGGCAAGGGTGCCCGCATCCGGGGTCTCCAGCAGGTTCAGGCAGCGCAACAGGGTCGACTTGCCGGTGCCGGAGGGGCCGATGATGACGACAATTTCCCCCTTTTTGACCTCCAGATCGATGCCGTTGAGCACCTGATTGCCGTGATATGCCTTGGAGAGGCCGGTTAGCTTGATCATGAGAGCCCTCCTTTAATAGGCACGGTTAAGACGAATTTCCAGCAGATGCTGCAAGCGGGTAAAGAAGATCACCACTACCCAGTAGATCAGCGCCACCGCCATAAAGCTCTCGAAGAACTTGAAGGAGGAGGAGGCTTCCATTTGCGCCTTGCCCATGATCTCGGCCACCCCCAGGGTGAAGGCCAGCGAGGTGCTCTTGATCATGTCGATGAAGTAGTTCATCAGCGACGGGGTGGCGATACGGGTCGCCTGCGGCAGGATGATCCGCTGCATCGCCTGATAACGGCTCATGCCGATACTGAGCGCCGCTTCCATCTGGCTTTTGTGAATGCCGAGGATGGCTGCGCGGATCGACTCGGCCATGTAGGCGGCGAAGTGCAGGGTCAGACCGACGATGGCGGCGGTAAAGGCATCCATCCCCACGAAGATCGGGAACAGTTGCGGCAGTCCGTAGTAGAGCAGGAACAGCTGAACGAGCAGCGGTGTACCCCGAAAGAACGAGATATAGAGCATCGCCAGCCAGTGAATCGCGGGGACGCGAAACACCCGTACTATCGCCAGGGCCAGCGAGAGTACGAGTGCCAGCACGAATCCCCACAGGGCCATCTCCATCGTGGTGCCCAGGTATTTGAGCAGGATGGGAAACAGCCCCAGCGTGTATTCGAGGTCAAATTCCATCATTTATTTGTCGGTGATGTCGGAAGCGAACCATTTCTCGGAGATCTGACGCAGGGAGCCATCCTTGCGCATGGCAGTCAGGGCCTCGTCGACCTTCTTCAGCAGCGCCTGTTTCTCCGGGGTCTTCAGGAAGGGCAGGGCGTTCTCGATAGTCTCGAACGGTGCGCCAGCCTGTTGCAGCGGCAGCTTGGACTCCTTGATCAGCTGGGCGGTGGAGACGCGGTCCATCACGAAGGCGTCGATGCGACCCAGGGCGACATCCTGCTCGAAGGCGGAGTCATAGGTGCGGATATCGATCTTCTTGTTCGGGTCGTTCTTGCGCAGCAGCTCTTCGAAGTTGGAACCCAGGTTCACGGCCACCTTCTTGCCTTCCAGATCCTTGATGCCATGAATGGTGCTGTTGCCCTTGCGTACTACGATCTGGGCGCCGTCATAGACGTAAGGCTGGGAGAAGTCGTACTTAGCCTTGCGCTCGTCGGTGATGGTGATCTGGTTGGAGATGGTGTCGATGCGGCCGGTTTCCAGCATGCCGAACAGGCCGGAGAAGCTGGCAGTCACGAATTCGACCTTGTAGCCGGTACGCTCGCCGATCTGGTTCCACATATCCACTTCAAAGCCCTGCAGCTTGTCCTGCTTGACGAAGGTGAACGGGAAATATTTGCCAGACATGCCGACCTTGATGGTCTCCTGGGCGATGGCCTGACCGGACAGGGTGGCGAGCAGGATGGCTGCGCCGGAAATCAGTTTGATGGATGTTTTCATGGTGTTTCTCTCTCTCAATGTCTTGTATTTGTAGTTGTAATAACTGGTTTGGCCCTGATGTTATTGGAATAAAATTTAAAAAATAAATGACATTTGGTTATATGAAATAACAGGAGAGAAGCACGGGATCGACTAATCCGGACGGTGGATCAAGCTGTGGGTAACTTTGGGGATGAAATCCGATCCAAAGGCGCTGGATCCTTGAAAGTCAAGGATCTTATTTGCTGGATCCACCGGGCGATGGCTGGAGATCCGGCGGCTAAAAACGTAGAATAGCCGGTCTTTAGTTAATCAATCGACAGGAGTTTAGAGTGACTGCTTCGCTATGGCAGCAGTGCCTTAACCGGCTGCAAGATGAGTTGCCCTCGGCAGAATTCAGCATGTGGATCCGGCCGCTTCAAGCGGAGTTGAGTGACAATACTCTGACCCTGTATGCACCGAATCGCTTTGTTCTGGACTGGGTACGAGACAAGTATCTCATCCGGGTTAACGGCATCATCAACGAACTCTGCGGGGTCGACGGCCCCGCCCTGCGTTTTGATATAGGCAATCGTCCCCATCCTATTGCTGTCGCCAGAGCGCCGGTACAGGGTGCCGCGCCTGTGAATAACTTGCAGAAGAGCTGGGAAAGCAAGGCTGAAGCCAAGCCCGAGCCGAACCACAAGAGCAACACCAACGTGAACTATACCTTCGAGAATTTCGTCGAGGGTAAGTCCAACCAGTTGGCGCGTGCGGCTGCCCGTCAGGTAGCGGACAATCCGGGGGGTGCTTACAACCCGCTGTTCCTCTATGGCGGCACCGGCCTGGGTAAAACCCACCTGCTGCACGCCGTTGGCAATGCCATCAAGGAGAGTAAAAAAGATGCCAAAGTCATCTATATGCACTCCGAGCGGTTTGTTCAGGACATGGTGAAAGCGCTGCAAAACAACGCCATTGAAGAGTTCAAGCGTTACTACCGCAGCGTCGATGCCCTGCTCATCGATGACATCCAGTTTTTCGCCAACAAGGAGCGCTCCCAGGAGGAGTTCTTCCATACCTTCAATGCCTTGCTGGAAGGTAACCAGCAGATCATCCTGACCTCGGATCGCTATCCGAAGGAGATCAACGGTGTCGAGGATCGCCTCAAGTCCCGCTTCGGCTGGGGCCTGACCGTGGCGATCGAGCCGCCGGAGCTGGAGACCCGCGTCGCGATCCTGATGCGCAAGGCAGACGAGAACCAGATCCATCTGCCGGATGAAGTGGCCTTCTTCATTGCCAAACGTCTGCGATCCAACGTCCGTGAACTGGAAGGTGCCCTCAACCGGGTTATCGCCAACGCCAACTTCACCGGCCGTGCCATCAACATCGATTTTGTGCGCGAAGCGCTGCGCGACCTGTTGGCACTGCAGGAGAAGCTGGTCACCATCGACAATATCCAGAAGACGGTGGCGGAGTACTACAAGATCAAGCTGGCGGATCTGCTCTCCAAGCGTCGTTCCCGCTCTGTTGCTCGTCCGCGCCAACTGGCGATGGCACTGGCCAAGGAGCTGACCAACCACAGTTTGCCGGAGATAGGTGATGCCTTTGGTGGCCGTGACCACACTACCGTTCTTCATGCCTGCCGCAAGATCGAGCAGCTGAAGGAGGAGAGTCACGACATCAAGGAGGACTATTCCAACCTGATCCGTACCCTTTCTTCCTGATAACGGAATCGAGTGGACAGATGCAGCGCGAATATTCCAACCTGATCCGAATCTTTTCCTCCTAATCACAACGGAGAGCACAGATGCAGCTCGAAATTAGCCGTGAGGCCCTGTTACGTCCTCTGCAACTGGTGTCCGGCGCCCTCGGCGGCCGACCGACCCTGCCGATCCTCGGCAACGTGCTGCTTGATGTCAGCAACGGTCTGCTGTCACTGACCGGCACCGATCTCGAAGTAGAGATGATCGGTCAGGTCTATCTGAACGGGGCCAGAGAAGATGGCCGCACCACAGTACCGGCGCGCAAGCTGCTGGATATCTGCCGTGGTCTGCCGGAAAGCGCCGAGATCCGTCTCAATACCGAAGGCGAGCGCCTGATCATCCGGTCCGGTCGTTCCCGCTTCAACCTATCGACCCTGCCGGCGACCGAGTATCCGAACATCGAGGATTGGGAATCCGTGCTCGAGTTCGATATCAGCCAGCTGGAGCTGAAGAAGCTGATCGATGCGACCCAGTTCTCCATGGCCAGCCAGGATGTGCGTTACTACCTGAACGGCATGCTGTTCGAGAGTGAAGGTCACGGTCTGCGTACCGTGGCGACCGACGGTCACCGTCTGGCCACCTGCCGCCGCGAGGTAGTAGGGGAATCGCTGCCCGATCATCAGGTTATTCTGCCGCGCAAAGGGGTATTGGAGCTGGTGCGTCTGCTGGAAGCAGAAGACAAGCCGGTGCGGCTGCAGATCGGCCGCAGCAACCTGCGTGCCGCCCTCGATGGCTTCATCTTCACCTCCAAGCTGGTGGATGGCCGCTTCCCGGACTGGCGTCGCGTCATTCCGCGCAACAGCGACAAGGCCCTCATCGCCGGCCGTGAGGATCTGCGTCAGGCGTTTGCCCGCGCCGCCATCCTCTCCAACGAGAAATTCCGTGGGGTGCGTCTCAATCTGCAGGAAAACCTGCTGCGCATCACCGCCAACAACCCGGAACAGGAAGAAGCCGAAGAGCTGCTTGACGTACAATATGCCGCTGGCGAGATGGAGATCGGCTTTAACGTCTCTTATGTGCTCGACGTGCTGAATACGTTAAAATGTGACCAAATTCGGATTAGCCTGAGCGATTCCATCAGCAGTGCCATTATTGAGGATTTTGAACATCAGGATGCTCAGTACGTGGTGATGCCGATGCGGATCTAGTCGTGTCCCTGGTCAAACTCCAGCTCAGCGACTTTCGCAATATCCAGCAAGCCAGTCTCAAGCTGTCGCCCGGCCTCAACATTCTGGTCGGGTGCAATGGCAGCGGCAAGACCAGCGTGCTGGAAGCCATTCACTACCTTGGTCTGGGGCGCTCCTTTCGCACTCATTTGACCGGGCGGGTCATCCGCCAGGGGGAGAGGGCCTTTACCCTGTTTGCCCAGTGTGAACTGGAAGGGCGTCAGGTACCGATCGGTCTTGCCAAAGACAAGAGTGGCGAGACCCAGCTCAAGATTGCCGGGGCGCAGGCCCAGCGGCTGGCAGATTTGGCGGAGCTGTTGCCGGTGCAGTTGATCCATCCCGATGGCTTCAACCTGCTGACGGGCGGGCCTCAGGCTCGCCGCGCCTGGCTCGATTGGGGTGTTTTCCATCAGGAGCCGACCTTCTTTGCCCTCTGGGGACGAGTGCGGCGGCTGCTGAAACAGCGCAATGCGCTACTGCGCCAGAGCACCCAGTACCGCCAGCTGGCGTTCTGGGATCAGGAGCTGGTGCGACTGGGTGGTGAGCTGGCCGAGTTTCGCGCCAGTTATTGTCAGGCCATTACGCCCCTGATCAAGGAGATGACGGCGGATTTTCTGCCGGAATTCGATATCAGTCTCGGCTTTTACCGGGGCTGGGAGAAAGATACTCCCCTCGGCGATCTGCTGGAGGCGGGGTTTGAGCGGGATCGGGCGCTGGGCTATACCGGTGTCGGTCCACAGAAAGCCGATGTTCGCCTCAAGGCTAACGGGGTACCCGCTCAGGATATTTTGTCCCGGGGTCAGCTGAAGTTGCTGGTCTGCGCCATGCGACTGGCCCAAGGGCTCTATTTGAATCAACATAGCAGCCGTGGCTGTATTTTTTTAATTGACGATTTTGCCTCTGAACTGGATGTCGACAAGCGCCGCTTGCTGGCCGCAAGGCTGAAGCAGTGTGCGTCCCAGGTGTTTATCACCGCCATCGACACCGGTCAGCTCGCAGACATGATGGATGCGAATGACTGCAAGTTGTTCCACGTGGAACAGGGTAAAATCTCCGAAACGTTAGAGAAGGCAGAGAGTAAGCTATGAGTGAAAATACTTACGACTCCTCGAATATCAAGGTGCTGAAGGGCCTGGATGCGGTCCGCAAGCGCCCGGGGATGTATATCGGCGATACGGATGATGGCTCGGGTCTGCACCACATGGTGTTCGAGGTCGTCGATAACTCCATTGACGAGGCGCTCGCTGGCTACTGCTCCGATATTCAGGTCAAGATCCATTCCGATGGCTCCGTCTCCGTGCGTGATAACGGCCGTGGTATTCCGGTCGATATTCACCCGGAAGAGGGCCGCTCCGCTGCCGAAGTCATCATGACCGTGCTGCACGCTGGCGGTAAGTTCGATGACAACTCCTACAAGGTTTCCGGTGGTCTGCACGGCGTCGGCGTCTCCGTCGTTAACGCCCTCTCTGACAAGCTGTTGCTGACCATTCGTCGTAACGGCCACGTCTACGAACAGACCTATCATCTGGGTGAGCCGCAAGCTCCGCTCAAGCAGATTGGCGACAGCACCGGCACCGGTACTGAAGTTCGCTTCTGGCCAAGCCCGACCATCTTCAGCGACACCCTGTTCCACTACGAGATTCTGGCCAAGCGCCTGCGCGAGCTCTCCTTCCTCAACTCCGGTGTTTCCATCCGTCTGATGGATGAGCGTGACGGCCGTGAGGCGCATTTCTGCTACGAGGGTGGCATCAAGGCGTTCGTTGAGTACCTGAACCAGAACAAGACCCCGATCCACCCGAAGGTGTTCCATTTCACCACCGAGCAGGATGGTATCGGCGTTGAAGTGGCGATGCAGTGGAATGACGCCTATCAGGAAGGGGTCTACTGCTTCACCAACAACATCCCGCAGCGGGATGGTGGTACTCACCTCGTTGGCTTCCGTACCGCGCTGACCCGTACTCTGAACTCCTATATGGACAAAGAGGATTACAGCAAGAAGGCCAAGTCTGCCGCCAGTGGCGACGACGTGCGTGAAGGTCTGATTGCCGTTATCTCCGTCAAGGTGCCGGATCCCAAGTTCTCCTCCCAGACCAAGGACAAGCTGGTCTCTTCCGAAGTGAAGACCGCAGTTGAGCAGGCGATGGGTGAGAAGCTGGCGGACTTCCTGCTGGAAAACCCGGGCGATGCCAAGATCGTGGTCAACAAGATCATCGATGCGGCCCGTGCCCGTGAAGCGGCCCGCAAAGCCCGCGAACTGACCCGCCGCAAAGGCGCGCTGGATATCGCCGGTCTGCCCGGCAAGCTGGCTGACTGTCAGGAAAAAGACCCGGCTCTCTCCGAACTCTACATAGTGGAAGGGGACTCTGCTGGCGGTTCCGCCAAGCAGGGTCGCAACCGTAAGAACCAGGCCATCCTGCCGCTCAAGGGTAAAATCCTGAACGTTGAGAAGGCCCGTTTCGACAAGATGATCTCCTCGCAAGAGGTGGGCACCCTGATCACTGCACTGGGTTGCGGTATCGGTCGCGACGAGTACAACCCGGACAAGCTGCGTTATCACAACATCATCATCATGACCGATGCGGACGTCGATGGTGCGCACATCCGAACCCTGCTGCTGACCTTCTTCTATCGTCAGATGCCGGAAATCATCGAACGTGGCTATGTCTACATTGCCCAGCCGCCGCTCTACAAGGTGAAGAAGGGCAAGCAGGAGCAGTATCTGAAAGACGAAGACGCGCTGCTGCAGTACCAGACCGCCATGGCGCTGGACGGTGCTACCCTGCACGTCAACGAGTCTGCTCCGGCCATCGGTGGCGAGGCGCTGGAGCGTCTGGTCAACCAGCATCGCTCGGTGACTCACCTGATCACCCGCATGTCTCGTCGTGCGCCCGAAGCCGTGCTGACCCAGCTGATCTATCAGCCGGAGCTGAACGAAGCGCTGCTGAACAGCGAGAGCGATCTGCTGGCCTGGTGTCAGGGTATGGAAGCCGTGCTCAACGAGAGCAACCACGGTATCCAGTACCAGATCCAGGTTCGTCGTGATGAAGAGCGCAGCCTGTACGTGCCGCACGCCGTGGTACGTCAGCACGGTGTCGACCGCGAATATCCGCTCAGCTACGACTTCCTGCAGTCCGGTGAGTACCGTCAACTGGTCTCGCTGGGCAAGGAGATCGCCAACCTGATCGAGGAAGGTGGTTTCATCAAGCGTGGCGAGAAGGTCAAACCGGTTGCCAACTTCGTCGAAGCCGTCGAGTGGCTGATGGGTGAAGGCAAACGCGGCATCTACATCCAGCGCTATAAAGGGCTGGGTGAGATGAACCCTGACCAGCTGTGGGAAACCACCATGGATCCGGAAGCTCGTCGCATGCTGCGCGTCACCATCGACGACGCCGTCGGTGCTGACCAGCTCTTCTCCACCCTGATGGGTGATGCCGTTGAGCCCCGTCGTGACTTTATCGAGACCAATGCCCTGCGCGTAGCCAACCTCGACGTCTAATCGACGCTGTCAGCTCGATATAAAAAAAGCCGCTCCCTGTGAGCGGCTTTTTGTTTTTGGGCGAAAGAAGTTGCACGTTCCACGTGAAACATCGTGCTTTGGTATCAGGGGTTTTGGCCACGAAAAGATCGTCGCCACTCGCTGGGGGAGATGGCAAAGCGGCCGCGGAAGTGGTTGCGCAAAGAGGTGGCACTCTTGAAGCCAACCAGCTCGGCAATGCGATCGATTGAATGGCCGCTTACCTCCAGCAGCTCCTGACTGCGCCTGAGCCGCTCCGCCAGCAGCCATTCACCCACCGAGAGGCCGGTAGCCTGATGAAAACGGCGGGTAAAGGTGCGGCGGCTCATCAGGGTGTGGGCCGCCAGAGAATCCAGGGTGTGGGGTTCGGCCAGATGGGCACGCAGGTGATCGAGCAACTGGTTCATCCTGACATCGCGGGTGGAGGCGGGCACCGGCTGTTCGATAAACTGGGCTTGGCCCCCTTCCCGGTGAGGCGGGATCACCAGCCGCCGCGCCACCTTGTTGGCGATGGCCGAGCCGTGGTACTGGCGTACCAGATAGAGGCAGCAGTCCAGTCCGGCGGCGGTACCTGCCGAGGTGACCAGCCCCTCGTCATCCACATAGAGGGCGTTGGTATCGAGCTGCACGCAAGGAAAGCGGCGACAGAAATCCTGTTCGTACTCCCAGTGGGTCGATGCTTTGCGACCATTAAGTAGTCCGGCGTAGGCGAGCACATAGGTGCCAAGACAGAGCCCGACCAGCCTGGCACCTCTGGCTCTGGCGGCAATCAGGGCATCGAGCAGCGCTGCGGGTGGCCGTGCTGCCGGGTCGTGCCAGAAGGGGATGACGATGATCTCCGCCTCGGCCAGCACCTCCAGCCCATAGGAGGCCTGAATGGTGAAGCCTTGTGCCGAGTGTGCGTGGCGGTTGCCATCGCCGCAGCAGATCTTGAGCTCGAACAGCGGCTGGCCCGGCAGAATATCGCCGAAGATGAGGCAGGGGACGGCGCAGTGAAAAAGGCTGAAGTGATCGAAGGTCACCACGGCAACGATCGGGGTGGTCATGGTGTTGGCTCCTCTCTACGCGCAGACCTCTCATCATAAGCGTTTGGCTGTGAAAGCCGAAGGGCCATGCGCGCTGTTCGGCATGGCCCAGTCAGTTACAGCGAGAGAGCCTCGCCATCCGCCGGTATCCACACCCGATCCATCATGCCTCGCTCGGTCAGATAGGTATGAAGTTCCTGACGTGACAGCACGGCGTGGTTGACCGCCTCCATATGGCTGGCGATCAGCGTGGCTTGCGGTGCGGCCTGATAAACGGCGGCGACATCCTCCTTGCCCATGATGATGGAACCGAGTCCGGGCACCTGTGCATCGCCACAGTTGAGGATGATGACCTCGGGTTGATGCTGTTGCAGGGCTTGTTTGACCGAGGGATGCAAGATGGTATCACCGGCCAGATAGAGGCTCTGTTCATCGGGGTGGGAGAAGACCACACCGCACACTTCTCCCATTCGCTCGCCCAGTACCGCCATCAACTGGTCGCTGCCGTGCTGGCCACCGGTCTGCTGCAGGCGAATGCCGGCAAACTCGGGCTGGTCGCTCAGCAGGCGCACATCCTCAAAGCCACTGGCACGAATGGCATCAGCATCTTTCTGATGTTGTACCAAGAGCGGCAGATGTTTGGGGATCAGGGCTCTGGCGGCATCATCCCAGTGGTCGGGATGGTCGTGGGTGACGATAACGGCGTCCACATCGACCAGCTCATTGATCGGCAGCGGCAGCTCGACCAGCGGATTGCGCAGCTGGCTGTTGGCGGTGCCCTCAAAGCCGGGGAAGGCCCCCTTGGCCGAGAGCATGGGGTCGATCAGAAAGCGGGTGCCGGCATAGTCGAGCAGCAAGGTGGCGTTGCGAACCTGAGTAATCTTCATGGGATGGCTCCATGTTGGCTGGTGGATATGCAACCAATTATGGGAGACGGAGCGAGTTGTCATCAGTGGCCCACGGGTCGATTATCATCACTATCGGGCCAACAGGTTGATGTTCTACAGGTCGGCGCGGCCATTTATAAATTTGAAAAAATCCCCTTGAAAGGAAAAAGTGAGCCCCTATATAGGTAACAAGGCCGGAACGCTCGACAGAGGTTTCGACCAGGCGCCCGTCCATAAGGAGGGCAAAACATCCGTTATCGCTCACAAGAGGGTAATACTATGCGTTCTATCGACTTTTCTCCGCTCTATCGTTCTGCCATCGGTTTCGATCGTCTGGCCAATCTCATCGAATCTGCGGCCAGCAATGGCAATGCCGGTTATCCCCCCTACAACATCGAGCAGCTGGGTGACAACGACTACCGCATCAGCATGGCGGTGGCGGGCTTTACCCAGGAAGAGCTGGAGCTGAGCTTCCAGGAAAATCTGCTGACGGTGAAGGGCAACAAGCAGGCCGACACCGGGCGCAACTATCTCTATCAGGGGATCGCCGAACGTGGTTTCGAGCGCCGCTTCCAGCTGGCCGACTATGTGCGGGTGAAAGGGGCCGACCTGAAAAACGGCTTGCTGCACATCGAACTGGTGCGTGAAGTGCCCGAGGCGATGAAGCCGCGCAAGATCGAGATCAACGGCTGATAGCCTGAATTCACTGAAATTTTAAAATTTCCCGGGTGCCGATGACGGGCCTGTGGAGAGTTGAACCTGTTGCTTATTAGAAGGATAGGATTATGCGTAACCTCGATTTTTCTCATCTCTATTCCAACGCTGTCGGCTTCGAGCGGATGGCCCGTGAGCTGGAAGGTCTGTTTGATCAGAAGACCGCAGCTTACCCCCCGTACAACATTGAAAAGCGTGATCAGGATGGCTATCGCATCACGGTCGCCGTGGCTGGCTTCGAGCGCGAAGAGCTGGAGCTGGAGACCGAAAACGGCACCCTCAAGGTGAAGGGGCGCAAAGGGGCTGCGGCCGGTGAGCGTCAGTTCCTCCATCAGGGGATTGCCGAGCGCGACTTCGAGCTCGCCTTCAAGCTGAGCCAACACGTGGAAGTGCAGGGTGCCAAGCTGGAGCATGGTCTGCTAACCATCGATCTGGCTCGCGAGCTGCCGGAGGCGCTCAAGCCTCGGGCCATCCCCATCGGCAAACCCGAGCAGCTGGCGTTGCCCGGTTAAGCAAACCGGATCGCGATAAACAACAAAGGCCTGCATCTGCAGGCCTTTGTTGTTTTTGTATCGCTGGGTTGGATTAACCAGCGTAGAGGGTGTTGATCTCGTCCGCCAGAATGGCGATGCCGCGGCGAACCAGCTCCTCGCTTTGGGAGTAGTTGAGGCGGATGCACTCCTGGCTGTGGCGCCACTCTGGGTCGTCGATGCCGGGGAAGAAGTAGTGACCCGGCACGATCAGCAGGTTTTTCGCCTTCAGTCGCTCATAGAGCTCCTGACAGTGGATCGGCAAGCCTTCAAACCAGAGCCAGAGGAAGAGGGCCCCTTCCGGTTTATGAATGTGGAAGCGCGGGTCGGGGATCGCTTCGCGCAGCAGCTGCACCGCCAGCTCCGCCTTTTGCTGATAGAAGGGCTTCACCACCTGTTCGCTGAGGGCGATGATATCGCCGCTCTCGATCATCGGGATGGTGATGGCGGGCCCCAGACTGCCCGGCGCCAGATTGATGATGCCGCTCAGGTTGGTGATGGCCTGGATGATCTTCTCGTCGGCGATGACGATGCCGCAGCGGGTGCCTGGCAGGCCGAGCTTGGAGAGGCTCATGCAGAGGATGGTGTTGGCGTTCCAGAATGGCTTGGCTTCGCTGAAGATGATGCCCGGGAAGGGGACGCCGTAGGCGTTGTCGATCAGCAGCGGAATCCCCTTGTCGCGGGCAATCTGATCGAGGTGTTCGATCTCTTCGTCGGTCAGCACATTGCCGGTGGGGTTGGTTGGGCGGGAGACGCAGATCACCCCGATGTCGTCACCTACCTGCAGGCTCTCGAAATCCACGTGGTATTTGAACTGGCCATCGGGCAGCTTCTCGATGGTGGGCTTGTAGGCCACGAAGTAGTCGTCGGCCAGCGCCGAGTCGGCATAGCCGATGTATTCGGGGGCAAGCGGGAACAGCACCTTCTTCTTGCGGCCATCGGCAAATTCGCCGGCCAGCAGGTTAAACAGGTAGAAGAAGGCATTCTGGCTGCCGTTGGTCAGGGCGATATTGCGGGCCGAGATATCCCATCCCAGCTCCTTGCTGAGCAGGGCGGCCAGCGCTTTGGTGAACCTGTCTTTGCCTTGCGGGCCGTCGTAGTTGGCCATCGCTTTGACCAGCTCGCCGTTGTCGAGCAGGCTCTTGGCCTCGGCCTGAAAGCGCTCCAGCATGGCGGGGATCGGGGCTGGATTGCCGCCACCCAGCATGATTGCGTCCGGATTGGTCAGCCCCTGATTGAGGTCATCCATGAGTTGGGTAATACCGGCGTGGCGAGTGAACTTCTCGCCGAACAAGGAAAATTCCATTCAGTGACAGATCCAGATTTGAGTTACGGGGATGTAGCACCATAGCTCAGTTTAAAAGCGGGTGTCGATCAAAAAGATGGGACGTTCCACGTGGAACATGGTGCAAAAATCAAGCGTGGTTAAAAGCACCAACTGTTGGTTTAAAAATGACCGAGCGGGATGCATTTTGCGACTCAATTTGGTATCGATATATAGTTAATTTAAACAAAATCATCATGTTATGAATTGCGTGAGGATTGGCACAACTATTGGAATAGCTATCTGGTCATCTCAACCATACCGGAGCAAACCAGATGAAAAGCCTGATCGCTACCCTGATTGTGAGTGCCCTGAGCCTGAACGTGATGGCCAACGAAAACCCGCGGCCCGAGCTGGAGAGTGCCCAGCTGGAGCAGGATGTGCAGAGCGAGTTGCAACAGGCATCCCATGCCGTGGTGCAGGATGCGCTGCACAATCTCAAGCCGCTGGCGCTGGATACCCTGGTGGTGGAGGCGAGCCAGGCTGTGGCGACTCACCCCGAGAGCTGAGGTAGCGCAGGGGGGTCTGTCCCGTATGTTGTTTGAAGAAGCTGATAAAGGCGCTGTCGCTGGAGAACTCCAGCGTAGCGGCAATCCGGCTGATGGACTCGCTTTCTGCCAGCAGCTCCATGGCGCGCAACAGCCGCCACTGCTGGCGCCACGCCTGATAGCTCATGCCGGTCTCCCGCATGAAGATGCGGCCAATGGTCTTGTCACTGGCACCCACCCGTTCGGCCAGCCGGTTGAGCCGATCGGGCAGGGCATCTCCCCGTTTCAACTGCTGTAGCCAGCCGCCCAGTCTGGGATCCGTCGGCAGCGGCAACTGCCACGACTCCCGCGGCGCCTGCCCCAACTCCTCCATAAACAGTGCCACCGTCCGTTGTTGCTGCTCTTGCGGTTTGTCCCACGGCCAGAGCGCCATCCGTTCGATCAGTTCGTGCAGCAGCGGATTGACCGCCAGCACTTCGACCGTGCCGGGCAACTCGGGGTGCGGCTGGAAGTAGAGAGAGCGGTAGGCCACCACACCGCGCATCAAGATCCGGTGTTCGGTGCCAGCAGGCAGCCAGGCGGCGCGGGTGGGCGGCAGCAGGCAGACCCGACCTTCCAGTTCCATAGTCATGCAGCCGGATTGGGCGAACAGCAGCTGATGACGCTGATGTTGATGCAGGCCCGAGTCGTGCCAGCCAAGGGCGGAGGCAATGCCGATCACGCAGCCGGTCAGCTGGTCGGGGTCAAAAGGGTGATCGGGAAGAATAAAGGCCATATGTCCGATTTTTGATGTTTATAGTCCTGCTTATTGTAATCAGACAGTCGGCGTCTCTCTAGAATGGCGACCTCTTGTGAAGGAGGTTTGTCATGAACAACAAGTTGCCACCGCTCTGGCTGGTGGTGGGATTGATGATGTTTCCCCAGATTGTGGAGACCATCTACAGCCCGGTCCTGACCCACATCGCTACCCAGTTTCAGGTGAGCGAAGGGCTGGCATCCCAGACCCTGTCGGTCTATTTTCTGGCGTTTGCGGTGGGCGTGGTCTGCTGGGGGCGGCTTTGCGATCTGATCGGGCGGCGTCCCGCCATGCTGGCGGGTCTGCTCACCTATGGCGTCGGCACCCTGCTGGCGCTGCTGGCCAACCAGTTTGAAACCCTGCTGCTGGCCCGGATCATTTCGGCCTTTGGCGCTGCGGTGGGATCTGTGGTGACCCAGACCATGCTGCGCGATAGCTATCAGGGTAGCGATCTGGCGCGGGTCTTCTCGGTGATGGGCATAGCGCTCTCACTCAGCCCGGTGCTGGGGCTGCTCAGTGGCGGGCAGCTGGCGAGCGGGTTCGGCTATCTCGGAGTGTTCAGCGGTCTGCTGGTACTGGCGGTAGGTTTGCTGCTGGTGACCTGCTGGCAGTTGCCGGAAACCCGTCCGGCCACCACCCGGCAAGTCGAACTCTGGCTGCTGGCGTGCCGGATGATGAAGGATGGCGGACTCTGGCGCAGTGCCATGCTGGTCGCCCTGTTCAACACCATGCTGTTTGGTTACTACAGTCTGGCCCCGTTCCTGTTTGCTGGGTTGGGGTTGAGCACCGGCGAGTTTGGCTATTCGGGGATCTTGCTGGCGCTGGCGACTCTGCTCGGCAGCTTGCTCAACAAGCATCTGCTGGGGAGGGGGTGGCTGCCGTCATCTCTGGTCAGGTTGGCTTGCGCTCTGGCGCTGGTTACCGGGCTGCTGGTATGGGCGACTCAGGCCAGCCTCTGGTTCCTGTTGCCCATGATGGGTGTCGTCGTCGCTTTCGGGCTGGCTATTCCCAATGTGCTGAGTCAGGCGCTGCTGGCCTATCGCGAGGTGGCGGGTAGTGCAGGCGCCCTGTTCGGGCTTGGTTACTACCTGCTGCTCAGTCTGGGATTGGCGGTGGCGGCCGGATTGCAGGATCTCGGCCTGTTGCTGAGTGGCTGTGGCTTGCTGGCACTGCTTTGCTGCGGGCGTCGTTCCACGTGAAACGTCAGTTGCCGATAAAACGGTAGCCGATACCGGATTCGGTCTCGATAAGCGTCGGTTGCTGGGGGTTATCCCCCAGCTTTTTGCGCAGACTGGCGATGACGATGCGCAGGTAGTGGGTATCCTCCTTGTGGCTCGGCCCCCAGATGTCGTTGAGCAGCTGGGTCTGCATCACCAGCTTGCCGGGGTGGCACACCAGCGCCTGCAATAGGGCGAACTCCTTACGGGAGAGAGGGATCTCCTCCTCCTTCATGGTCACCTTGTGGCTGCTGACATCAAGCGTCAGGCCGCATTGGGGGAAGTGGCGCCGCTCGCCGCTGCTGACGCCAGCCCGCTGGCGCAACAGCACGCGAATGCGAGCCATCATCTCGCCGATGCCGAACGGCTTGCTCATGTAGTCGTTGGCACCGGCATCCAGCAAGCGCACCTTCTCCTGCTCCGAATCGCGGGCCGACAACACCAGCACCGGATTGGGGTGGTGCTCGCGAATGGCCTGCAACACCTGAATGCCATCGCCATCCGGCAGACCGAGATCGAGGATCACCAGATCGGGGTTGAGGTGGCGATACTGCTCCAGCCCTTCATTGACCCCCACCGCTTCGCTCACCTGATGCCCCTCGGCAATCAGGCTGATCCGCAGAAAGCGACGGATCGCCGCTTCATCATCTATGACCAGAATGTGCGCCATCAAACCTCCGGTGAATTGAGTGCGAGCGGCAGGGAGATGCGCATGCAGGTGCCGTTGCCATTGGGGCCGGAGAAGGCCCAAATCTTGCCGCCGTGGGCCTCTATCATAGCGCGGGAAATGGCGAGGCCAAGCCCGGTGCCGCGGCTGCCGCAATCGCCAACCGGCTGGGTGTAGAAGAGGTTGAAGATCTTCTCCCGATCCGATTCGGCGATACCGACCCCGATATCGATGATGTCGATGATGAGGTCGGGTTCGGCCACCATCACCTTGAACTCGATGGGGGTGCCAGCCGGCGAGTAGCGAGAGGCGTTGTCGAGAATGTTGACCAGCACCTGCTCGATCAGGGCGCCGTGCACATAAAGCTGGGGCACATGCTGATCGAAATGGACCAGCAGCTTGTGCTGGCGCCAGGAGGAGTCGAGCCGCTTGCGGGCGCTCTCCACCAGATCCGCCAGATCGACCCAGTCCCGTTTCAGCTGGAAGTCGGGGGAGCCGATGCGGGTCATATCCAGCAGATTCTGCACATAGCTGTGGAGGCGGCGCGCCTCCTCCTGCACCGAGTGGAGCAGTTCGTCGCGGTCTTCGGCGGGGATCCGGTCACCATATTCCAGCAGGGTGCTGCCGGCACCCATGATGGTGGCCAGCGGCGTCTTCAAGTCGTGGGAGACCGAGGAGAGCAGGGCGGCCCGCATCCGGTCTGTTTCCGCCTGCAGCTGGCTGTCGGCCAGCCGCTCGTTGAGGTCGATCCGCGCCAGCGCGGCGCGAATGTCGGTGAGCAGCGCCTGCAGCTGATGTTCGGCAGAGGAGGAGAGCGGATTGGCCAGCGTTATACCGATCACCAGGTCATCGCTGAGGTGGTGATACTGCGCCTCGGCGGCATTGAGGGTGGCGGTGTGGGCACCGGCGCTCTGCTTCTGGGCCAGACACCAGTCGATGGCCGCCTTGTCGGTCTGCCCGGGCCTGTGCTTCTCGTTGCCGAGCCGATCGTTGAACTCCTTGTCGATCACCACGGTCGGCTGGCCGAGCGCCAGCGAAATGGCCTGGGCACCTTGTCTCAAAACCTCCTCCGGGCTGCTGGCAGTGGCCAGCCCCTGACTGAGGGAGAGCAGGGCATTGCCCAGCTGCTGGGTCTCTCGCAGACCGATCAACTGCTGGCGCTGACGGGAGGCGAGCCGCCCCGCCGTCATGCCGACGATAAGCAGCACAAACAGGGTGAGCAGATCGCTGTGGTTGGCGACGCTCAGGGAGAAGTAGGGGGCGGTGAAGAGCAGATTGTGGGCGATAAAGCCCAGCACCGCCGCCAGCGTGGCGGGTACCAGGCTGGTGGTGAGGGCCGTCGCCAGCACCCCCAGCACGAAGATGAGTGGCAACGCTGCGGGTGGTAGCCAGTAGGAGAGCCCCCAGGCGGCAGCCGAGGTGATCCCCATGATGGTCACCGCCAGCAGGCTGTGGTGAATATCCTTCGGGGTCGGGACGCGCATCCCCACTTCGGGCTTCTGCTTCTCGGTATCGACCAGCGTGATTTCGAGCCCCTGCGCCTGCTTGAGCAGGTGCTGCACCAGCGAGCGGCGCCATGGCGCCTTGTGAGGTTTGCCGAGCAGCAGCTGGGAGACCTGTTGCTGTTCGGCGGTCTCCAGCAGGGTGTTGGCGACCGCCGGACTGGAGAGCGTCAGCACCTTGGCTCCGAGGTGAGAGGCGAGCGCCAGCGCCTGCTCCACATCGGCAGAGCGGCGGCCATTGCTGTCGACATGCACCACCAGCCACGGGAGCTGGCGGCGCTGGGCAAAGCGGTGGCCGTAGCGCACCAGCGCCGAGCCGTGCAGGTCGCCGAGGCAAACCATCAGCTTGCCCCGCAGCGGCAAGGTGCTCTTGCCTGCTGCCTGCCACTGTAGTTGCAGATCGCCCTCCACATGGCTGGCGGCGGTCTGCATCGCCAGCTCCCGCAATGCGGTGAGGTTGTTGAGGGAGAAGAAGGATTGCAGCGCCGCCTTGGCCTGATGGGGCACATAGACCTTGCCCTCCTTGAGGCGGCCGAGCAGCTCCTTGGGGGGGAGGTCGATCAGCACCAGACTGTCGGCCTCCAGCAGCACCTGATCGGGCAGGGTCTCTTTCACCCTGACCCCGGTGAGCTGCCACACCAGATCGTTGAGGCTCTCCAGATGCTGCACGTTGAGGGTGGTGTAGACGTCGATCCCGGCGTTGAGCAGCTCCTCCACATCCTGCCAGCGCTTCTCGTGGCGGCTGCCGGGGGCGTTGCTGTGGGCCAGCTCGTCCACCACGGCGATGGCCGGTTTGCGGGCGAGCAGGCCGTCGAGATCCATCTCCTCCAGTCGCTGCTGGCGGTGCATGTGGATCTTGCGCGGCATGATGGCGAGCTTGTCGAGCAGAGCCAGGGTCTCCTGCCGGCCGTGGGTCTCCACCACGCCGATCAGGATGTCGACCCCCTCCTTGGCCTGTTCCCGCACCGCCTGCAGCATGGCGTAGGTCTTGCCCACGCCGGGAGCGGCCCCGAGAAACACCTTCAGCTTGCCCTTGTGCTCCTGTTCCAGGCTCGCCAGCAGGGCGTCGGCCCTTACCTCATCACGCATCCCCATGCTCCTGCATCAGACTCGTCAGCAGGGCGTCGGCGCTTGCTACATCAGCCATTGTTATCCCTATCGAGCCAACCGCCCGTTTCGAAAATCGAGGTCATCACCAAACCGGAATGGGCTCCATCAGGCGCCCTTTTTATGATCCAGTTGCAGATTCAGCTGGAGAATGTTGACCACCTGCGGGCCAAGGATACCAGCTTGTGTGGCCGACTTGACCTGCTCCGTCAGTTGGGCGGGATCCAGTCCACGTTCTTTGGCGACGCGGTTGACCTGAGCCATCACCGCATCCAGCGGCAGGTGGGGATCGAGGCCGGAGGCGGAGCGGGTCAGCATGGCGGGGGAGCGGGTTCCAGGCTGTGCCTTGGCCACCTGTTCGGCAAACTCTGCCCGCAGCGGCGAGCTCATCCCCAGATTGCTGGCGCTGCCGCCTGTGGTGTTGAAATCGCTGGCGGAGGGACGGGGATGGAAATAGTCAGCCCGCTCGAATTTCTGCCCCAGCAGGGCGCTACCGATGAGTTGCTGTTTACTGTCGGTCAGCTGGCTGCCGTTGGCCTGCCAGGGGAACAGCAGCTGTGCCAGTCCGGTGACCGCCAGCGGGTAGGCGACCCCCAGCAGCAGGGTCAGGGTCAACAGGGTTCTGATTGCTATCATGATTCGCTTGCTCCAAAGGATGGCTGGGGATGCGGGTCTGACCCGCATCCCGGTTATGTCGTTACACCAGACCCAGGCCGGTAATGACCAGATCGATCAGCTTGATGCCGATAAACGGCACTAGCAGGCCACCGACACCGTAGATCAGCAGGTTGCGGCGCAGCAGGCTGGCGGCCGAGCCTTTCAGGTCGACACCGCGCAGAGCCAGTGGCACCAGCGCCACAATGATCAGGGCGTTGAAGATGATGGCCGACAGGATGGCGCTCTGCGGGCTGCCCAGCTGCATCAGGTTCAGCGCCCCCAGTTGCGGGTAGGCGGCGATGAACAGGGCTGGCAGGATGGCGAAGTACTTGGCCACGTCGTTGGCGATGGAGAAGGTAGTCAGGGCGCCACGGGTCACCAGCAGCTGTTTGCCGACCAGCACCACATCCAGCAGCTTGGTGGGGTTGGAGTCGAGATCCACCAGATTGCCCGCCTCCTTGGCGGCCTGGGTACCCTCGTTCATGGCCAGCCCCACATCAGCCTGCGCCAGCGCGGGCGCATCGTTGGCACCGTCGCCGCACATGGCGACCAGACGACCATCGGCCTGCTCCTGCCGGATATAGGCGAGCTTCTTCTCCGGCGTCGCTTCGGCGATGAAGTCATCCACCCCGGCTTCGGCGGCGATGGCGGCGGCGGTTTTCGGGTTGTCGCCGGTGATCATCACGGTGCGGATCCCCATGTGGCGCAGGATCTGGAAGCGAGCCTTGATACCGGGCTTGATGATGTCCTTGAGGTAGACCACCCCCAGCAGTTTCTCCTGAGTGCAGACCAGCAGCGGAGTCCCACCCTGACGGGCGATGCTGTCGACTGACTTGAGCACCAGCTCAGGCACCGCCTTGCGGTCGAGGCTGAGGTAGTTCAACACGGCATCCACTGCCCCCTTGCGATATTGATGACCGTTGCGATCCAGTCCGCTCAGGCGAGTCTCGGCGCTGAAGGGGATCACCTTGTCGCTCTCCAGCTGGCTAGGCTTGGCCATGCTCTTGCTGGCCAGAGTCAGGATGGATTTGCCCTCCGGGGTGTTGTCACCCAGCGAGGCCAGCATGGCCGCTTGTGCCAGCAGGGCGGGGTCGACGCCGGGGGCCGGGATCAGCTCATCCGCCATCCGGTTACCGAAGGTGATGGTGCCGGTCTTGTCCAGCAGCAGGGTACGCACGTCACCGGCCGCTTCCACGGCACGGCCAGACTTGGCGATGACGTTCAGCTTCACCAATCGATCCATGCCGGCAATGCCGATGGCGGAGAGCAGGCCGCCGATGGTGGTCGGGATCAGGGTGATGAAGAGGGCAATCAGGTAGAGACGCGGGACCTGGGTGCCGTTGTAGTCGAGGAACCAGGGCAGGGTGGCGACCACCAACAGGAAGATCAGGGTCAGGCCCACCAGCAGGGCGTCGAGCGCCATCTCGTTGGGGGTCTTCTGGCGCTTGGCCCCTTCCACCAGTGCGATCATCCGATCCAGCGTACTTTCGCCCGGATTGTTGCTGACGCGCACCCAGATCTCGTCGGAGACGACCGTCGTGTTGCCGGTCACGCCGCTGCGGTCGGTGCCCGACTCGCGGATAACGGGGGCGGATTCGCCGGTGATGGCGGCCTCGTTGACCGAGGCGATGCCGGCGATCACTTCACCGTCGGCCGGGATCATCTCGCCGCTGCGTACCAGCACCAGGTCCCCCTTCATCAGGCTGGTGGCGGGTACCCACTCGCCCTGACCATCTTTGGCATTCGCCACCCGACGGGCCTTGAGCTGGCTCATGCCCGCCTTCAGGCTGTCGGCTCGGGCCTTGCCGCGCCCCTCGGCTAGGGTTTCCGCGAAGTTGGCAAACCAGAGGGTGAGCCAGAGCCAGGCGGTCAGCTGCCAGGCAAGCGAGGGGGCGACGCCGGAGAGAGGCTGCCCCAGCAGGGACTCCACGGTCGCCATGACTGCGGCCAGCCAGAGGGTGAACAGGATGGGGCTGCCAAACAGCGCCTTGGGATTGAAGCGATAGAGGGCTTCAACTATTGCCTGGATGATCTGTGATTTCTGTTTTTTGCCCTTCACCAACATGGTGTCAGTGCTCATTGCAGTGGACTTGCTCATTGGAAAGCTCCCAGCATCAGATAGTTGGCCATTGGCATCCGGATGGTGATCGACAGGGTCAGGTTCATCAGAGTGCCCCTCCGATCAGGCTCAGATGTTCGGCCACCGGACCCAGTGCCAGCACCGGCAGGAAGGAGAGGCCACCTATCAGAAGGACGGTGATGATCAGCAGGGTAACGAACAGCGGGCCGCTGATGGGGAAGTCCCCTTCGCTCGTCTCCTGACGGGGCGCACGGGCCAGCTGACCGGCGATGGCCAGTACCGGAATGATGTAGCCGAAGCGGCCGAGCAGCATGGCCAGACCGATGGCGATGCACTGCCAGTTGTCACCGGCGGCAAAACCGGCGAAGGCGGAGCCGTTGTTGCCGGCAGCCGAGGCGTAGGCATAGATGAGGCGTGACAGACCGTGCGGGCCATCATGGCCGATGATGGTGCTGGCATCCGGCATCAGCAGGGTGACACCACCGATCACCAAAACCCCCACCGGCATGACCAGCATGCTGGCGACCACCCACTTCATCTCGGTGATGCCGAGGCGTTTGCCCAGATAGGTCGGGGTACGTCCCACCATCAGGCCGCACAGGAACACGGTCAGAAGCACGAACAGCATCATGCCGTAGATACCGGAGCCGACCCCGCCGAAGATGACCTCACCCAGCAGCATGTTGATCATGCCCACCATGCCGCCGAGCGGAGTAAAGCTGTCGTGCATGGCGTTGACGGCACCGTTGGAGGCGGCAGTGGTCGCCACTTCCCAGATGCTGGAGAGCACAGGGCCGAAGCGGCTCTCCTTGCCTTCCCAGTTGCCAGTCATGTTGCTGGCGTCAGTGGTGAGCTGGGCGAGGGCGTGATCCGGTTTCAGCTCTTGGGAGAGGGAGACGAAGAGCCCCAGCACCAGCATGAGGGTCATGGCACCGAGAATGGCGCGGCTGTGGGCCATGTCTTTGACATAGCGGCCCAGAGTAAAGACCATGGCGGCGGCGATGGTGAGCAGGGCGACCATCTCCAGCCAGTTGGAGAGGGCTGTCGGGTTCTCGAACGGATGTGCCGAGTTGATGCCGAAGAAGCCGCCGCCGTTGGAGCCCAGCTGCTTGATGGCGATCTGCGAGGCCGCCGGGCCGAGGGGAAGCAGCTGCTCCTGACCTTCCATACCGTGGAACGGCAGATAGGCGGAGAGGCTTTGCGGCACCCCTTGCCATACCAGCACCAGCGCCATGATCAGCGCGATGGGCAGCAGCACATAGAGGCAGAAACGCACCAGATCCTGCCAGAAGTTGCCAAGGTTGATGGTCTGCTGACGGGCGATGCCGCGGAACAGGGCAATGGCGACGGCGGCGCCCGTCCCTGCGGAGACGAAGTTCTGGGTGGTCAGCCCCACCATCTGGCTGAAGTAGGAGAGGCTGGCCTCACCGGAATAGGCTTGCCAGTTGGTGTTGGTCATAAAGCTGACCGCGGTGTTGAAGGCGAGTTGCCAGCTCAGACCCGGCAGTTGTTGCGGGTTGAGGGGCAGCAACCCCTGCGCCATCAGGATCAGGAACAGCAGACCGAAACCGGCGCCGTTGAAGGCCAGCAGGCTGAGGGCGTAGGACTTCCAGTCCTGCTCCCGCCCATCGGTGCCACAGCAAGCCAGCGTGGCGCGCTCGACCGGTGCCAACCAGCGGATTTTGCCTTCAAATACCCGGTAGATGTAGTTACCCAGCAGCGGTGCCGGCAGCAGAACCAGCAGCACGAAGGCCACCGGATAGATTATTTCTTGCCACATGTTCTAGTTCCTCACTCGTGGTCACGGTGCGTCAGGGCACGCATTGGATTGCTCACGAGGCTCGGCAGTTTGCTGGCCACCGGGTAGATAATTTCTTGCTGCATATAGGTAGTCCCTCACTCGTGACTGCGCGTTAGTGCGCGCATCAGATAGGCCATCAAGGCGAGGACGAGCAGCAGATATAGCCAATTCATATCGACTCCATTGAGATAATTAGCTGCGAGAGCCGATGTAAGACCATATCGACTCTGTTGGTGTCATTGACGCTGAAAAGGGTATGTAAAACAGGCGTAAAGGCGCCATAAAGCGCCATGTGGCAGGCGTAAAATCGGCGTAAAGAACGACGGATTTGCGAGAGAAATGGCGAGGAGGGATCAAAAAACCCGGCCTGAGCCGGGTTTGGATGAAGGGGTTAGATGGTTGTCGAAGCTGGCTCCTCGTGAAAGGTCAACTTCAAACGTACCTATCGCATTGTCACGAACTCTTCTGCACTGGTCGGATGGATAGCCACGCAGTTGTCGAAGTCCGCCTTGGTGGCGCCCATCTTCATGGCGACGCCGAAGCCTTGCAGGATCTCGTCCATCGCAAAGCCGATACCATGCAGACCGACCACCTTCTCTTCCGGGCCGACACAGACCAGCTTCATCCGGGTGGGCTGGCGATGCTGGGTCAGCGCAGAGTACATGGCGGTGAACTGGCTGCGGTAGACCTTCACCTGGTCCTCGCCGTATTCGGCGATGGCTTCCGGTTCGGTCAGGCCGATGGTGCCGATGGGCGGGTGGCTGAACACCACGGTCGGCACCAGATCGTAGTTGAGGTGCTCGTTCGGCTTGTGGTTGAACAGCCGCTCGGAGAGGCGACGGCCCGCAGCGACGGCCACCGGGGTGAGCTGGATGCGCCCCGTGTTGTCACCCACCGCATAGATGTTGGCGACGGCGGTGTTCTGGAACTTGTCGGTCGGGATAAAGCCCTTCTCGTCCAGCGCGATGCCTGCGGCAGCCAGATTGAGGTTGTCGGTAGCCGGTACCCGGCCGATGGCCCAGATCAGGCAGTCGACGGTGAGGTGGCGACCATCTTCCAGTTGCAGGGTCAGGCTGTTGTCAGCGTTCTTGAGCACGGCTTTGGGAATGGCGTGGGTGTGCAGCTTGGGCCCTTCCTGCGCCATGATTTCGACCAGTGTCTCGTGGATCATGGGGTCGAAGTTGCGCAGCGGCGCGTGCTTGCGCACCACCAGATGGGTCTCGGAGCCGAGCGCCTGCATCACCCCGGCGATCTCGACTGCGATGTAGCCAGCACCCACTACGGCAACCCGCTTGGGTTGGCTTTGCAGGTCAAAGAAACCGTCGGAGTCGATACCCTGCTCGGCTCCCGGGATCGCCGGAATTTCCGGGCGGCCACCGGTGGCGATCAGAATGTGATCGGCCGTGTAGTGCTCGCCATTGACCTCGATGGTGTTGCTGCTGACGAAGCGGGCGAAGCCCTTGATGACGGTGATCTGGTTCTTGCCCAGCACGTTCTGATAGGACTGGTGAATGCGGCCGATGTAGGCCTGGCGGGACTCGACCAGCTTGGCCCAGTTGAAGTGGTTGAGGGTGGTGTCAAAGCCGTAGTCGGCGCCATATTTCAGGGCATCGGCGATCTGGCCGGCATACCACATGGCCTTCTTCGGTACGCAGCCTACGTTGACGCAGGTTCCACCCAACTCTTTGGCTTCAATCAGGGCAACTTTCTTACCGTACATGGCAGCCCGGTTGGCAGAAGCAATACCGCCGCTGCCGCCGCCGATGGCGATATAGTCAAAATGCTGTGCCATTGCGAGGTTCTCCGCTCATTAAGAATGCAATCACAGCATGATGGGGATAAAGCGGCTGGCTCACAAGAGCCAGCGCTCAGTTATGTTGGATCGGCAGGCGAATATGGAACTGGGTGCCCTGGCCCGGTTCGCTGGCACAGCTGATACGGCCTTTCAGCAGTTGCACCACCAGGTTGTAGATGATGTGGGTGCCCAGACCGCTGCCACCCTGACCCCGCTTGGAGGTGACGAAGGGATCGAAGATGCGCGGCAAGATTTCGGGCGGGATGCCGCGGCCGTTGTCCGAGTAGTCGATAAACAGCTCCTCTCCCTGCTGTTCCACCTTGATGGTGATCTTCTTCGGTTTATCCCAGTTGTCGAACCCGTGGTTGATGGAGTTGAGGATCAGGTTCGAGTAGATCTGGGTAAAGCTGCCCGGGAAGGAGAAGATCGACAGCTTGGGATCGCACTGGATATCCACTTCGCACTGGCTCTTCTTCAGTTTGTGGCCAAGCGAGACCACTACCTGATGGAGGTTGTCGGCGAGACTGAAGTTGTAGCGCGCTTCCGATGACTGGTCGACCGCTACCTGCTTGAAGCTGGCAATCAGCTCCGAGGCGCGCCGCAGGTTGCTCTGCAGCAGTTGCATCGACTCGTCGAGGTTGACGGTAAACTCGTTGAGATAGGAGCGAGACAGCTGCTTGGAGTCGATATGAGACTTGAAGTCGGCGACCCGCTCCTGCAGGTAGGAGGAGGCGGTCACGCTGATGCCAATCGGAGTGTTGATCTCGTGTGCCACCCCGGCCACCAGCGAGCCGAGGGAGGCCATCTTCTCCGACTCCACCAGGGTCTGCTGGGCCTGTTTCAGGTCGTCGTACGCCTTGCCGAGCTGGTTGTTGGCTTCACTCAGGCTGCGGGTACGTTCCACCACTTTTCCTTCCAGCTGCTCATTGAGCTGGATAATCTCCCGCTCGACCTTTTTCAGTTGGGTGATGTCGTAGCCGAACCCGATCTGGTACTTGAGGTTCGGCCCTTCATAGAAGGGTACGAAGGTCCACTGCAGCACCAGCTCGTGGGCCTGCTGGTCATGCATGATGACCTCTTTGTCTGCCAGTGACCCCTCTTCGTTCAGGATATTGTTCAGCTCTTCCCGCTGGGTCGGGCTGACGAAGAGATCCAGCCAGTTGTGCTGGAGCAGCTCCTGTTGGTGATAACCGGTCAGCAGGATGGCTGCCGGATTGATGCTGGCGATGGTGAGATCCGGCTCCATACAGCAGATGACCATGTTGGCCGAGTTGATCAGGGTGGCGGAGAAATCCCGCTCCTGTTGCAGTTGTTCCACCGCCTGATGACGAGCGACCAGCTCGTCACGTAGCCGGGTGCGCATCTGGTTGAGGGTGGAGACCAGGGTATCCAGTTCGTCGGGTTTCTTGCGTGGTTGCGGACGCCCCTCCAGCACCAGCTCCATGTCGAGCCGATCGAGGTTGAACTTCTGGGCGTAGTTGGCGATGCGGTTGATGTGTCTGACCACCAGATAGTAAATGATGATCAGGATACAAAATGAGACCACCAGGGTCTTGATGGTCTGGCTGACCATGATCAGCACTGACTTCTCAATCAGACGCTGGTAAATCTGCTCCAGCGACGCGGCGACAAACAGCTTGCCGACAATTTCCCCCTGATAGGTGAGATTGAACTCCTGGGAGATGTCATAGCTTTCCCGTTCCACTCCCTGGGTCAACAGTGGCACTTCGGAGTTGCCGAGCATCTCCTTGACCATCACAAACTGCATGTTGGGCAGGTTCATGATCCCTTCGATCTGCACCTTGACCTGCTCCTCATCGAGGTTCCACAAGCTGGCGGCAATAGGTTGCAAAAAGGAGGCTTCGATCTGGCCGATGCTGTCTTCGATGACGGCGACATCCTTGCGGTAATCCCAGGCGAGTTGCAGCACCGTAATGATCATCGCCAATACGGTACTACACACCAGAATATAGGAGAGCAGGCGGTATGAGAGTCCGTTGCGGCCTACGGCCTCGGCGGTCTTGGAGATGAGTCCTGACATGGCGTCCTTGCGGTCTGGATGTTGTGTTTTTTAGTTTAACTGCTTCATGGACTTATGTCGTCTTTCCTGCGAACCATAAAAAAGGCCCCGTATCGGGGCCTTGGCAAGTGATTGATGATCAGTGTCCGCCGTTTGCCTTGGGCGGAATGGTTTCATCGAATACCGGCAAGGGTTTGTGCTCGGAAGCCAGATAGGTGTAGATCACCGGCAGTACGAACAGGGTGAACAGGGTACCGATAGCAAGGCCTGCCACGATGACGATACCGATGCTGAACCGTTGTGCTGCACCGGCGCCTGCGGCGTAGAGCAGCGGGATCAGACCGGCAATCATGGCGGCGGTGGTCATCAGGATCGGACGCAGACGCACCTTGGCGGCTTGCATCACGGCTTCCATCCGGTTCATGCCGCGCAGCAGCTGCTCTTCCTTCGCTACTTCACAGATCAGGATGCCGTGCTTGGTAATCAGACCCACCAGGGTGATGAGGCCCACCTGGGAGTAGATGTTCATGGTCGCTAGTCCCCATGCCAGGGCAATCAATGCTCCACTGATGGCGAGCGGGACAGAGACCATGATGACCAAGGGGTCACGCACCGACTCGAACTGGATCGCCAGCACCAGGAAGATGATGGCCAGTGCCAGCGCGAAGGTGGCATAGAGCGCATTGCCTTCGGTGACGAACTGACGGGCTTCACCCATGAAGTCGTAACGATAGCCTTGCGGCAGCTTCTCGTCGGCGGTGGTCTGGAACCAGTTGATCGCATCACCCATGGCCACACCCGGAGCCGGAACGGCACCGATAGTGGCGGAGTTCAGCTGGTTGAAGTGGGGCAGGGCGCGGGGCTCGCCAACCACTTCAATGGTGATCAGGCTGCCGAGCGGGATCGACTTGCCATCTGCGGCCCGCACGTAGTAGCCCTTGATGGACTCCGGATTGAGACGGTATTTGCGCTCGACCTGCGGGATCACCTCGTAGGAGCGGCCATCCAGGTCGATACGGTTGACGTAACCGTCCGCCATCATGGTGCCCATGGTGATACCGATATCCTGCATGGTGATGCCGTAGGCACCCGCCTTGTCCTTGTCGATGCGGATCTTCATGGTGGCGGAGTCGTAGTTCAGATCGAGATCCGAATAGACGAACTGACCGTTACTCTGCGCCGCTGCCAGAATTTCACCGGCCACCAGGAACAGGCTTTCGAAGCTGTTCGGGGTGGTGATGACGAACTGGATCGGCAGACCACTCGATGCACCCGGCAGTTCCGGGAACTGGAAGGTGGTGATGGCCATACCCGGGATGTCTTTCACCAGATTGGCGACCCGGTCCAGCACCTCTTTCTGGCTCGCTTCACGTTGGCTCCAGGGCACCATGGAGGCGATACCGAACGCCTGGTTGGCGTTGAACACCCCTGAGAAGACCTGGGAGAAGGCGATCTCGGGCTGCTCGTCCAGGATCTTGTTCACATCCGCCATGGTGTTTTCGATGTAGTCTAGGTTGGCGTTGGACGGTGCGGTACCCAGCACGGCCATGACCCCCTTGTCCTCTGACGGTGCCAGTTCGCTCGGGATGAACTTGAACAGCAGCGGCAGGCTGGCGAAGACGATGACGGCGAACACTACGATGACGGGGCGCTTTTTCATCACGGCGTGCAGCATGCTGTCGTAGCGATCGGTCATCCGCTCCAGCAGGTGATGGACTGTGCTCTCGAACTTGCCTGGCTGCTCGTTGGCCTTGAGCATCTTGGAACACATCATCGGTGACAGAGTCAGGGCGATGATGCCCGAGACGAACACTGCGCCAGCCAGGGTCAGGGCAAACTCCTTGAACAGGGAGCCGGTGATACCCCCCATCAGGGCGATAGGCGCGTATACCGCCGCCAGGGTAACCGTCATGGCGATAACCGGTACCGCGATCTCGCGGGTACCGATAATGGCGGCCCGGAACGGTTCTTCCCCCTCCTTGATATGGCGGTCGACGTTCTCCAGCACCACGATGGCGTCATCCACTACCAGACCGATCGCCAGCACCATCGCCAGCAGGGTCATCAGGTTTATCGAGAAGCCGAACATATCCATCATCATCACTACGCCGATAAGACTGAGCGGAATGGTGATGATCGGGATGATGACCGCGCGGAACGAACCGAGGAACAGGGTGATGACCACCAGAACGATGGCGGCTGCCTCCAGGATGGTCTTGATAACCTCGTGGATGGACTCGTTGATCGCCACGGTGGAGTCATACATCACGTTGAGACGCATGGTGCTCGGCATATTGCGCTCAAGGCTCGGCAGCAGTGCCAGCACATCGCGGGCGATGTTGATGGGGTTGGCTGTCGGGGCGGCGTTGACCGCCATGACCACGGCTTCGCGACCATTGGCGCTGGCACGATAGACATCGTGACTCTTCTCGAGGGTTACCTTGGCGATGTCCGCCAGACGGATCACCTTGCCGTCGCGGGTAGCCACCACCAGTCGCTTCAGCTCGTCGACATCCTTGACCTGGGTCTCGGCATTGCCATTGAACAGGGTGAAGTAACCGGTCGCCTGACCTGTCGCGGACTGATAGTTGTTGCTGTTGAGCACCGTCATCACGTCGCTGGCAGTCAGGTTGAAGGCCGCCATCTTGGCCGGATCCAGCCATACCCGCAGGGCAAACTCGACACCGCCGTAGAGGTCAACCTTGGAGACCCCGCCGACAGTAAAGAGCTGCGGCTTGATAACCCGCTCCAGATAGTCGGTGATCTGGCTGGAGTTGAGCTCCGGGCTGGTAAAGCCGAGGTAGAGCACCGCCGTGGTTGAACCGGTGGAGGAGGTGACCGAGGGGTCTTCCGCCTCTTTCGGCAACTGAGAGCGCACCGAGTTCACCTTCGCCAGTATGTCGGACAGCGCGGCGTTGGGGTCGGTATTGAGCTTCATGTATGCAGTGATGGTGGAGCTACCCAGCTGGCTGGAGGAGGTCATGAAGTCGATGTTGTCGGCTTGCGCGACCGCCTGTTCCAGCGGCTGGGTGATGAACCCCTGGATCAGATCAGAACTGGCGCCATAGTAGCCAGTGCTGACGGTGATCACCGTGTTGGTCACCTCGGGGTATTCCCGTACCTGCATCTTGAAGATGGCCTGAAAGCCCAGCAAGGCGATCAGGAAGCTGAGCGAGATCGCCAGCACAGGCCGTTTTATAAATATGTCAGTAAATCGCATCGCAGATCTCCGCGCTTACAGCATCGGGGTTTGTGCCGGAACGGCCAGGGCATCGTTCTCGACCACATGCACCTTGGTGTCGTTGCTCAGGCGAACCTGACCCGACAGTACGATCTGGTCACCGGCCTGGATGCCGGAGAGCACATGCACATCGTTGCCACGGCGCTCACCGGCCTTGACCACAACCTGCTTGGCTCGCAGCACTTTCACCTTGTTACCCTCTTTGTCGGTCTCTTCGCCCTCTTTGAGCACGTAGACGTTCTGACCGTAAAGGGTGAAGGAGATAGCGCTCTGCGGGATCACGATCTGATCTTTCACCGTCGGCAGAATGATGCTGGCGCGGGCGAACATACCGGAACGGAGCTGACCGTCGTTGTTCGGAATGTCTGCCTGTACCTGGATCAGGCCGCTCTGAAAGTTGACCGCAGGCTCGATAGCGGTGATATGACCATCAAACTGGGTTTGCGGATAGGCATCCACATTGATCTTGATGGTCTGGCCCAGCTTGATTTTGGAGATATCGGTCTGGGGCACGGTGAAGCGCAGGCGCATCACGCTGGTATCCTCCAGGCGCACGATATCGGTGCCCGGTTGCAGATACTGACCGAGGAACACATTGCGCAGGCCGACCACGCCGCTAAAGGGCGCACGCACTTCACGACGGGCAATGGTCGCCTTCAGACTCTCGATATCCGCTTCCAGCGAGCGATAGGCCGCTTCAGCTTCATCCAGCTGCTCTTTGGAGATGGAGCTGGTCTTGTAGAGGTTCTGGAAACGATCGAACTTGGCTTTTGCCGCCGGCAGCTTGGCCTGGGAGGCGCGCAGATTGGCCCGCTCCACGGTAGAGTCCAGACTCAGCAGCAGCTGGTCAGCCTTGACCGGTTTGCCTGACTCGAAGGTGATGGCATCAATGGTGCCGGCCAGTTCGGTGGAGAGGGTCACCCCCTGATTCGGCTCGATGAAGCCGATCGCTTCGATGGTCGGTACCCAATCCTGCGCCTTGGTCACCATGGCAGTGACGGGGAACTCGGGTTCCGGCCGGTTGGCCATGTATTGGGCAATCATCTTCTGCTTGAACAAATTGAAGCCGATGACGCTGCCAAACAAGGCGATCGCTATCAGCAACATAATGGCCATCCACTTTTTCATGAACAGGCTCCTGAGGTGGAAAGATTGGGGGATAAAATGGCATTCCAGCTGGCCCGGATCGCGGTTTCCAACTGCGATTCGGTCAGCGTGATGTTGTGCACCCTGCACTGCAGGGCCAGATGCATGACACTGTCCAGACTCAACACCTGGAGTGCCCGTATCGGTAAATCAATAAACAATCCTTGTTCAACGCCCTGTTCAAAAAATCGGTCCAGAGGCTCCCAGGCAGCCAGAATGACAGGATTGGTCTCCAATTCTGCCCCTAGCGGAGAGCTCTCGTACTGCAATTTGCACCGGATAGCGTTGGGTTCGTTAACAAAAATGGCATGAATATTGAGCCATAATTGGCGAAATTGTTGAAATGAAACTTTATCGATTGCTACATCGGCCATGACCATGGGCACACACTGCAAGATAGTGTGCTGGTGCAGTTGCCGGATCAGATCATCCTTGTCGCCGAAGTAGCGATAGATGGTACCGGTGGCAACATTGGCCTTCTTGGCGACTTCCGCAATCGACAGACCATGAAAACCCCGTTCACCCAGCACCTCATGGGCCGCGTTGAAGATGCTCTCTTTTTTATCCAGAATCATCAGTGTGACTTTCGATTGAATGAACGTTCATTCATTCTAGATGGGCATCAAATCAAGTCAAGGCAGCAAGGCGATTTGCGACTGCGATCTGCCCCTTTTAGGCTGTCAGCTGGGGAATAGTGGAAGAAAAGTGCGCAATGTGCTTGAAAAAACAACGAACAGTGTTTCGGTGGCAGAAAAGTGTAGACAAACCAGCAACCATCATTAATAATGCGCCCCGTTCGACAGCGTAGCGCCCGTAGCTCAGCTGGATAGAGCGCTGCCCTCCGGAGGCAGAGGTCACAGGTTCGAATCCTGTCGGGCGCACCATAAAAAGTGCGTAGGTTAAACGGGCGTTGTTGTGGAACGAAAACAGCTGTGGTGGCTGTAGCTCAGTTGGTAGAGTCCCGGATTGTGATTCCGGTTGTCGTGGGTTCGAGCCCCATCAGCCACCCCATTTTACAGCTTGTCAGGTACGCGAAGGTGGCGGAATTGGTAGACGCGCTAGCTTCAGGTGTTAGTGCCCCCCGGGTGTGAGGGTTCGAGTCCCTCTCTTCGCACCATACTTGCTGTATGACGAGGATGACCATCAGGTCGTCTTTGTTTTTTTGAAGTAAACTATTTTGAAAGAAATAGCCTCGGTGATTAGCGCAGTCCGGTAGCGCATCTGGTTTGGGACCAGAGGGTCAAAGGTTCGAATCCTTTATCACCGACCACATTTAGAAAAACCTCGCTTCGGCGGGGTTTTTTGCTTTCTGGCCTCCGCTGGGCCAGTACTCTCTCCCTGTTACGTCTGTTTACACTCTATTTGGGCAGCGCGCCCTGCCTTTCGGTTATGCTTCAGCCTCGAGTCACTGACAACCGGATGTCATCGGCCCATTTCAGGCATTTTTCCATGAATAACAAAATTTCCTTTGCTTGCTCTCCCGCCCTGCTGGCTGCCTTGCTGCTGGGTGGCTGTACCATCAAGCCGCCATCCACCGATGTGATGATGGGCTCCATTGCATCACAACCGCAGGAGGAGCGTTCTCTCTCCCCCTTGCTGACCAGCGGTGATTTTTGCGTTGCGGTGTCCCAACAGAAGGTGTTGGCACAACCTTGCAGCGGAAAAGACGATCAACTATTCGAGTGGGATCTGGGTGAGTTGCGCCTGCAGGATCTCTGTTTGCAAGCCAAAAACGACAGCGAAGTGATGCTGGCACCCTGTGACGGTCAGGCGCAGTGGGAGTGGCAGAAAGACAGGCTGTTCAACAGCAAGGTCTCCCGCTGCCTCGATGTGGCCGGGCGACGCCATACCCCCGGCACGCCGCTGCGGCTGGCTGAATGCTACGGCGGCGCGAACCAGAGCTTCAGCTGGCAGCGGCCCAATCCCTGGCTGGAGACCCTGAAAAAACAAAGCCTCACATGGTGAGGCTTTGCTGAATCGGATGTCGGGATGAAGAGGATCAGGCAGCGCTGACGCTCTCCAGCTCGAACAGCTTCTCCAGATAGACGGCGACGCCATCTTCATCGGAGGTGAGGGTCTGCTCATACTCCGGCAGCGCCATTTTCAGACGGTCATGGGCGTTGCCCATCACGATGCCGCGTCCCACCATGGTCAGCATCTCGAAGTCGTTCATGCCATCGCCGAAGGCGATAGCCTCCGACATATCGAACCCGTTCTGCTCCAGCACGGCACGCACCGCATTGCCCTTGTGCACCCCGGCGTGCATCACTTCGAGGCAGTCCGGCAGGGAGAAGGTGACGTTGAGCTGGTCGCCGTAGCGCTGGTTGAGGTGCGCCTCGATCTTCAGCAGTTTCTCGTGGTCGCCGATGTAGAACACCTTGTTGATCTGCTCTTTCGGTTCCTGCTTCAGGTCATCGACCAGACGGTAGGTGAACCCTGACTCGTCGTGGAACTGCAGCAGCCAGGGCAGCTCCTCTTCCACCACCCAGTCATCACCCTGATAGACATTGAGGTGGATAGAGGGGTCGCGCTCCAGCGCAATCAGTTCGGCGGCGATCTCGGTCGGCAGCGGCTGGTTGAAAATCAGCTGGTCCTGTTTGTCATGGACCACGGCGCCATTGGAAGTAATGAGGTAGATGTCCATCCCCAGCGCATCGCGGAAGCTGCGAACGTCAACATGATGACGGCCGGTGGCGACCACGAATTTCACACCTTGTTCTACCAAGCGGTGCAGGGTATCCCGGGTACGGGGAGAGATCTGGTGCTGCTTGTTGAGCAGAGTGCCATCGAGATCGGATACAACTACCTTGAACATCATTACCTCGGCATCGATTGAAAACAGGGGCAGTTTACCTTAGCCCGCACTGTCACCCCATTTATTTAGGGTTACAAAAAATAGCCAGCTCAGAAGCGGGCGAAAAAGTCGACCATCGCGGTCAGGGCGGGCTGGCGCTTGTCATCGGATTCGATAAACAGCTCGTGCCAGGCCCCCTCGATGCGCAGTGGTTTGCCCCCTTCGCACTTGGCAATGGTGCAGAAGCGATCCTGCGCGGCATTGTCCACCACGCTGTCGTTGCCAGCTTGCAGCACCAGCAGCGGGGTTTTGATGGCGCCCGCATCGGCGATGGCAGCATCGGCACCTGTGATCCCCTGATAAATCCAGTGGGCGGTCGCACCACCCAGCTTGATCTGCGGGTGCTGTTCGTAGATTTGGCGGAACGCCTGATAGCGGGGCTGGCTGTGAGTCAGTTCGTTATCGGCAAAGCCGTGATCCTGATAGGCTCCCTGACCGGGGCCGTAGGGAGGCTCACCAATCCAACCGCCGACCGTGCCTATGGTGCTCGCCAATCCCTTGGCCAGCCACTTGGGCAGACCGCCGAGATTGATGCCCAGCATGGGGGAGGAGAGCACGGCCGCCTTGATATCATCGGGCCAGCGTTCCAGATAGCGGGCCGAGATGGCGCCGCCCATGGAGTGGGCCAGCAGGAACAGCTTGGCAGGCTGGTCCGCCATGATGATCTGGTCGTGAAACTGCTTGAGATCGACCACATAATCGTCGAACTGGTCGACATATCCCTTCTGAGGGTCATTCAGCATCCGGCCAGACATCCCCTGACCGCGATGGTCGATGAGATAGAGGCTGTAGCCCTGACGCCAGAGATCCCACGCCAGCTCCTGATACTTGAGGTAGCTCTCGACCCGGCCATTGACGATGAG
This sequence comes from Aeromonas sp. 602200, assembly GCF_049173895.1. Taxonomy (NCBI): domain Bacteria; kingdom Pseudomonadati; phylum Pseudomonadota; class Gammaproteobacteria; order Aeromonadales; family Aeromonadaceae; genus Aeromonas; species Aeromonas sp. 602200. The sequence goes on along the minus strand of NZ_JAAKSL010000017.1, from coordinate 40,430 downwards.
GATGGCGCGATCGACCTTGGCTTGCCGTAGCGCGGCATAGCGGATGGTCACCCCATCCTTGCCCTTGAACTCCCCTTCAACCGCATGCTGGCGCCAGAAGTCGGGCAGGGTTTGCTGGTAGAGGCTGGGTACATCGGCTTCGCTGGTGAGCTGATGGGTATTGGTCACGGCAAGGGCTCCGGCAGAAAACAGGGTCAGGGCCAACAGGGAAAGAGAGAGGGGTTTCATCAGGCACACTCCTGTTGCCAATGGTGATAAAGGGCGGCGATATCCCCCGAGCAGAGTAGCGCCATGCTGGCTTGCAAGCGGGGCAGGGGCCAGTCCCACCACTGCATCTCTTGCAGCATGAGGATGTGCTCATCGCTGAAACGGCGGCGGATCTGTTGGGCCGGGTTGCCGCCGACTATGGTGTAAGGGGCCACATCCCTGGTCACCACGGCGCGGGTGGCGATGACGGCGCCGTCACCTATGGTGATGCCGGGCATGATCATCGCTTCCGAGCCGATCCAGACATCGTTGCCAATCCGGGTGTCCCCCTTGCGCAGAAAGCCGCTGCGGGCCCCTTCGCCAAAGGTGTCGGGGTTGAACGGGAAGGTGGAGACCCAATCCAGCCGGTGGCCCTGATTGCCCGCCAACATGAAGGTGGCGCCCGAGCCGATGGAGCAGAATTTGCCGATGATCAGCCGGTCCACCTCGCCCCAGAGGCCGCTCTCCCAGGTGTCGCGGGTCGAGCCATCGCCGAGCAGGTAGCGGACGCAGTGATCCTCGAACGGCTTGCCGTGGTAGTAGCCGGAGTAGTAGCTGTAGTCGCCGGCCTCTATGTTCGGGTTGGTCAGGTGATCCCGGATGATTTGCGATTCCAGCCAGCTGCCAAAAGGGTTATCCATCACTCCTCCTGCGGATCGTCCTGTTCGCTCTGCTGCGCCCACCCTTTGCGGGTCAGCTGCATCCGTTGCCACCACTCTTCGTCCGCCAGAATTTCACCGGCCGGGCCGAGCTGGGGGTAGGGCATCTCTTTCTCTTTGCAGAGCTGTGCATAGATAGGATAACCCCCCTCGAACAGGATGCTGTTCTGCTCCTCCAGCGTGAGCGGGCAGCCGCGTTGATAGCAACCGGCCAGCTCGCGTTGGCGCTGCGCCTCGTAGAGGATGGCGGCTGCGGCGACCGAGACGTTGAGGGACTGCACCATGCCCACCATGGGGATGACGATATGATGGTCGGCCAGCGCCAGCGCCTCTTCACCGATGCCGTGCTTCTCCTGGCCCACCAGAATGGCGGTCGGCTTGGTGTAGTCGATGGCGCGAAAATCGACCGAGCTGTCGGAGAGATGGGTTGCCAGGATCTGCATGCCGGAGGCTTTCAGCTCGGCTACCGCGCTGCCGATGTCCGGGTGCAGTTTCACGTCCACCCAGTTCTGGCTGCCGCGGGCAGTCCCCTTGCGCTTGTGGATCCAGGTTTTGGGCCAGACCGCGTGTACCCGATGGATGCCGATGGCATCGGCGGTACGCACGATGGCAGCCAGATTGTGAGGTTTATGGACCTCTTCCATGCAGACGGTCAAATCGAGCTGACGCTGGGCCAGCATATCGGTGATGCGCTTGAAGCGTTCGGGGGTCATGATTGTCTCTTAAAAAGCAGCAGGCGGCTTGCGCCGCCTGTGTGATCAGTTCTTCTGTCGGCTCACCTTGAGCACGTTTGGCATCACGCGGATCTTGCGCATGATGTTGGCCAGATGGATGCGGCTCTTGGTGGTGATGAGCAGGCTCACCTGATAGACCCGGCCATCCTTCTCTTCGGTGCTGATGGCGTGAATATTGGCGCCGGTGGCGGCAATCACGTTGGCCAGCTCGGCCAGCGCACCCTGATGGTTGACGATCTCGATGCTGATGCCTGTGCGGAACTCCTGTTCCTGCTCCTTGTCCACTTCCCACTGCACCGGCAGGTACTTGTCCGGCTCCTTGCTGTAGCCCTTGATGTTGCGACAGGTTTCCTGGTGGATCACCAGACCCTTGCCCGGGCTGATGTGAGCGATGATGGCATCCCCCGGGATGGGGCGGCAGCAGTTGGCGAAGGTGACCAGCATGCCGTCAGCACCCTTGATTGGCATCTTCTTGCTGCTGGATTTGGGTTGCTCCTCCGGCGGTAGTTCATCCCCCAGCATGCGGCGCGCCACCATGACGCTCATGGCGTTGCCGAGGCCTACATCGGCCAGCAGCCCCTGCAGGTTCTCGTGCTTGGTATCGGCCAGTACCTGCTTGATGCGTGGCTCGGGGATGTCTTCGATGTTCTTGGCGCCCAGCGCGTGGTTGAGCAGGCGGCGACCCAGCACCACCGACTCTTCGGTGCGCAGGTTCTTGAGGAACTGGCGGATCTTGGAGCGTGCCTTGGTGGTCACCACGAAGTTGAGCCAGGCTGCATTGGGGCGGGCGCCCGGCGCCGTGATGATCTCCACCGTCTGGCCCGAGTGCAGCGGACTGCTGAGCGGGTAGGGGTGGCGGTCGACCCGCGAACCGACACAGGCGTGGCCGATGTCGGTGTGCACCGTGTAGGCGAAGTCCACCGGCGTGGCGCCAGCGGGCAGTTCCATGATGCGCCCTTCTGGCGTGAACACGTAGATCTCGTCGGGGAAGAGGTCGGTTTTGACCCCTTCGATGAATTCAAACGAGCTGCCGGCGCTCTGCTGCAATTCCAGCAGGCTCTGCATCCAGCGCTGGGCGCGGATCTGGGCGGTAGTGCCCGAGCTGTCGCCATCCTGCTTGTAGGCCCAGTGGGCGGCAACCCCTTTGTCGGCCATCTGATCCATGAACTCGGTACGAATTTGCACCTCCACCGGTACCCCGTGCGGCCCCACCAGCGAGGTGTGCAGCGACTGGTAGCCGTTGGTTTTGGGGATGGCGATGTAATCCTTGAAGCGGCCGGGGCGCGGCTTGTAGAGGCTGTGCATCTGCCCCAGCACCCGGTAACAGGTATCTATGTCCTTCACCTTGACCCGAAAGGCGTAGATATCCATTACCTCATGAAATTGCAGCTCTTTTTTCTCCATCTTGTTGTAGATGGAGAAGAGATTCTTCTCGCGGCCACTGACCTGATGCTCGATCCCCGCCTCTTTCAGGCGACCGCTGATTTCGCTCTGGATGGAGTCGATGATCTCGCGGCGATTGCCACGGGCGCGGCGCACCGATTCGCGCAGCACGCGGGATCGCATCGGATAGAGCGCCTCGAAGCCCAGCTCTTCCAGCTCGTTCTTCATGGTGTGAATACCGAGGCGGTTGGCGATGGGTGCAAAGATTTCGAGGGTTTCCCGGGCGATGCGGCGGCGCTTGTCAGGGCGCAGGGAGCCCAGGGTGCGCATGTTGTGGGTGCGGTCGGCCAGCTTGATCAGAATGACCCGGATATCCTGGGTCATCGCCATCACCATCTTGCGGAAGTTCTCGGCCTGCGCCTCTTTGCGATCGCGAAACTTCAGCTTGTCGAGCTTGGAGACCCCGGCCACCAGTTCTGCAACCGCATTGCCAAACTGTTCGGCCAGATCGGCCTTGGTGACAGAGGTATCTTCGATGACGTCGTGCAGCACGGCGGCCATCAGGGTTTCATGATCGAGGCGCATGTCACCCAGGATCCGGGCAACGGCAACAGGGTGGGTGATGTAGGGTTCGCCACTGGAACGCATCTGGCCCTGGTGGGCATCACGGGCCACCACATAGGCTTGCTTAAGCTTCTCAACCTGCTCTGGTGGCAGGTAGGAACTGGCTATTTCTTTAAGGTTTTCAAATAAATACAAGACAGTCCCCGCAGCGGTGAAACGGCAATTCGTGGAATTGAGGGTATAGCCCTGAGTTTGCGAGGTTTTCGAGCGGTTGTAAATGGGGATGAACAGTCGGCACCCGGGCGGGTGCCAACCGGAGGAATAACTTAACCGCGGCCTTCGGCGATGGCAGCAACGGCAGCCAGCTCGGCGGCTTCCTGCTCTTGCTGTTCGTAGCGGTCCTGGGTGTCCATCACTTGATTGTTCACCAGACCCAGCTCGATCTCACGCAGGGCGATCACAGTCGGCTTGTCGTTCTCTTCGTCGACCAGGGGATCTTTGCCTTGTACCGCGATTTGACGAGCGCGGCGCGCGGCGACCAGCACCAGGTCAAAACGGTTACCTACCTGTTTTACAGCATCTTCTACAGTAACGCGTGCCATGCAGGACTCCAGTGTTTGGGCTTTCTGTATTTAGAAAAGCAGTGTTTAAAAATGACGCAAAAGTTTACTTGTTTTTGGCTTACTCTGCCAGTAGCTGTTGCAGCAAGTTTTTTTGAGCCTGTTGCTGGTGACGCATCTCCAGCCGTTGGCACTCAATAATGGACCTGAGCTGGAACAGCGCCTGCTCGAAGTCTTCGTTGATAATGACATAGTCATACTCGTCGTAGTGCACCATTTCGGCAATGGCTTTCGCCATCCGGCCGGCAATCACTTCGGCGCTGTCCTGACCGCGCCCAATCAGGCGGCGCTCCAGCTCTTCGCGGCTGGGGGGCAGGATGAAAATGGATTTGGTCGGCATCTGCTCGCGGATCTGGCGGGCACCTTGCCAGTCGATGTCGAGGAATACGTCGATCCCCTTGGCCAGACAGGCTTCGATGGCGGCGCGGGAGGTGCCGTAGTAGTTGCCGAACACTTCGGCCCACTCCAGAAAATCACCACGCTCGATCAGTGCCTTGAACTCTTCCACCTGAACGAAGTGGTAGTGGACGCCGTGCTCTTCGCCAGGGCGGGTGGCGCGAGTGGTGTGGGAAACCGATAGCTGCATCTTGCCAGCTTGATTGTGGTTGGTCAGCAAGGCATTGAGCAGACTGGATTTACCAGCGCCGCTCGGAGAAGAGATGATATAGAGAGTGCCTTGTTGCGCCATATTATTACCTTTAATCGAAACCGCTGTTTTGGTTGTAGCAGAGACCGCCGTCTTGTGCCCGAAAGGGAGACAGCCAAACGCAAAACGCGGAAAATTCTTGAGTCAGGAGGATGTAAAGGCGGCGAATTTTACCAGAATGCGGCGAATAAAAAAACGGCCGGAATCATATTCCAGCCGATCAAAGTATTCGTAGCTTGCTGCGGGAGCGTAACCCACATCAGCCTGCATTGTGCCTTTGGCTGGGGGCTGAGGCTATCGGGTTATCCCTGCCTGATGGCTCGGAATTCCCGAGTTACCCTGTCAGTTCGGCAGCTGACGATCTGCGCAGAGACGTTCGAAGGCGGCGATCACCTGCTCATGGGTGATCTTGGCCATGGCCTCCGGGTCCTTGAGGCGGGTGCGCCAGCTCAATTCGGCCAGCGGCTTGCCGGTCTCCTGCTCGACCAGCTCCTGATAGACGCTGACCACGTAGTCGCGGCACAGATAAGGGCCGGTGCGGGCCGGATTATGGTGGGCATAGAGGCCGATCACCGGCGTGCCGACCAGGGTCGCCATGTGGGTGGGGCCGGTATCGGGGGCCAGTACCAGACTCGCCTCGCCAATCAGCGCCAACAGCTGCTTGAGGTTGGTCTGGCCAACCAGATCGACCGGCTTGCTCTGGCTGAGTTGCCGGATCTCGGCAGCCAGATCCCGCTCCAGTTTGGCCGGCCCGCCACAGAGATAGACCTGAAAACCCTTGCTGGCAGCGTGATCCGCCAGTGCGGCATAACCCGCAGCCGTCCAGTTTTTGAACGCCTTGCTGGCGGCGGCGCAGATCAGCAGGGTCGGTTTGCCGCCAGTTTTCTCCTTTGCCCAGGCTTGGTGTTCGGCGCTGATGGGCAGTTGCCAATCCGGGGTCAGATCCTTGATGCCGAGCTCTTTGGCAAAGGCGAGGAAACCGTCCAGCACGTGGGGAGAGGCAGGGGATGGCACCTTGTGGTTGGTGAACAGCCACTGGCCGTCGTTGGCCCGCTCCCGATCAAACCCGAGTTTGACCTTGGCCTTGATGCCGAGGGTGGCGATGCTGGCCCGCATCGCCGCCTGCAGGTGGAGCAGGGCATCGAATTTGCGCCCCTTGAGGGTCTGCCAGAGATCGCGATAGCCGCGCCACCCCTTGCTCTTGTCGAAGGGGATCACCTCGACGCCGGGCAGATCGGCAAACAGGGTTGCCTCGATTTTGCCGGTGATCCAGGTGATACGGGTCTGTGGCCACTCCCGCTGGATGACGCGCACCAGCGCCAGTGCGTGGCAGCAATCCCCGATGGCGGAGAGCCGCAGGATGCAGATGGAGGAGGGGGGCGTTTGAAATAGCGGCATGTTGTGGCGCACGGCTGGCAAAAAGGGTGGATGGCATTATGCAAACTCCCCTCTGGATTGTAAAATTGCGCACAATCGTCAGCCAGGATAGGCCGGGCCCAGCGCCATGACCTGTCTCTGCACGTCGTTGATTAAAGGCCACTATTGCGGGCATGCCAGAGCGGCAGCCTCATCGCCAATTGAAAAATTGCGATCCATGACCCACCGAGCGGGATCTCCACGATGCGAGTACAGACCGAACACAACCAGATCTGCTGGTATGCCGAAGGGGCCTTTCGCGACCCCTCTCCCCAGTTATTCGATCCTGCCTGGTGGCAGAACAACCGTCAGGTGGTGGGAACCTCCATCGGGCGGGGGGTGACCTGGTTCGTCAAGGATGAGTCCCGCCATCTGGTGCTGCGCCACTACTATCGCGGCGGCATGGTGGGCAAGGTGGTGCGGGATCGCTTCTGGTTCGAAGGGGTCGAGTCGAGCCGCGCCATGGCCGAATACACCCTGCTGGCCAAGCTGTGCGAGCTGGGGCTGCCGGTGCCGCGTCCGTTTGGTGCCCGCATGGTCAAACAGGGACCCTTCTATCGTGCCGATATCCTGATCGAGCGAATTCGCGGTGCCAAGGATATGGTGGCGTTGCTCAAGCAGGGGCCGGTGGCGACCGAGGTGTGGCACAAGATAGGTCAGACAGTGCGTCAGCTGCACGATGCCGGGGTCTATCACGCCGATCTCAACAGCCACAACCTGCTGCTCGATAAAGAGGGCAAGGTGTGGGTGATCGATTTTGACAAGGGTGCGATCCGCTCCCCCGGCGAATGGCAGAAGGCCAATCTGGAACGCTTGCTCCGTTCATTCAATAAAGAGTCTCAACTGCATACCAGTTTCCACTTCGTACCGGAGAACTGGCAGACCTTGATGAACGGGTATCAGGGAAAAGCGATCTGACCCTGTTGCTCGGCGTGAACGCCAATGTTACTTATTGAGCAGGTATTCAGATCCTGTTTCGAGGCGCCCCATGGAAATGCTCAAGACACCTTTGGTCGATGTGACTGCCCGGCTTGATCCGGGTCTGCTGTCTGATGCCATGGCGCTGCTGGAGGCGGGGATCTGGAGCTGGTCAGCCCAACACGGACTGCAGCGTGATCCCTCCTGCCTGCGCCTGTTGGGATTGGGAGAGTGCTGGCCGGATGATCTCGGCTGGCTGGATCGGGTTCATCCCGACGATGTTGCCCGGCTGGAGGATGCCCTGCTCGCCTGCCAGAGCGGCCGCAGCAGCGGTCTGCGCCTCGAATACCGCATTCTGCATCATCACGGTCACTACATCCGGCTGGAAGAGCGGATGCGTCGCGATGAGCGGGGTTATCTGCTGGGGGTCGTCCGTCACCTCGATCCCGCTGCCGTGCTGGTGGAGGAGCGACATGGCACCGATCCGCTGACCGGTCTGGAGAGCCGTGGCCGTTTCGAGCAACTGCTGGAGGAGCGGCTGGCGACCGAGAGTGGCACTTTCAGTCTGCTGCAGTTTTCGGTCGATCACATGGCCAAAATCCAGCAACTGTTTGGCGAAGCGGCTTGCGACGCCATGCTGGCCAAGCTGGCGCGTATCGTACGCCACGAACTGCGGCGGGAAGATCCCTTTGCCCGCTGGGATGAGGACGGTTTTATCCTGATGCTCTCCCAGACCGAGCGGATGAGTGCGCTGGAGATCGCCGAGCGGCTGCGCCTCGAGATTGCCGATGCCAGCCTGCTGTCACAGCGGCCGGTCACCGTCAGCATCGGGTTGGTGCAGAGTCAGGCTGGCGAGCAGCTCGATCATCTGCTGGCCCGGCTGGCCAGCTGTCACAGTCAGGCCAGACGGGAGCACAACACCGTCGTCGGCTGAGTGAGGTCAGGGTTGGCCGCGCTTGTCACGCTGGCAGACCCAGAGCGAGGCCAGCATCAGCAGGCCGCCGATGGTTAGTCGGGTCAGGTCGGTATCCTTGCCCCAGAGCAGCAGATTGACCAGCAAGCCGGCCGGAATGAGCGCATTGTTCATGATGGCCAGCACCCCGCTGGTGACCAGTGTCGCCCCCTTGTTCCAGAGGAAGTAGCCTAGGCCGGAGGCACCCACCCCCAGCCAGAGCAGAATGCCCCACTGCAACCCTGACGTTGGGTATTGCGGCTTGCCCAGCAGCCACCAGGCGGGCAATGCGATCACCAGCGCTCCCAGATAGAAGCAGCCGAACACCGCCAGTTGCGGCGGTTGCTCCGCCTCCCGTGCCAGCAGTACCTTGTAGCCCACTTGACCCAGGGCGAAACAGAGGTTGGCCCCCTGCACCACCATAAATCCCAGCACATAGCTTTCGGTCAGGCCGTCGAAGCGGATGACGGCAGCCCCGAGCACCGCCAGCAGGGCGCCCCACAGATAGGTGGGCTTGAAGCGCCCTTCCAGCAGGTCGTGGAGCAGGGTGACGTAGATGGGGGTGAAGATGGTAAAGACCAGCACTTCCGGCACCGTCAGCAGCAGAAAGGAGTGGTAGTAGAAGAGATACATGATGCCGAGCTGGATGGCGCCCAGCGCCATCAGCTTGGCCGCCAGATCGGGGCGCAGCCAGCGGCGGCGCAGGAAGGGGAGAAACACCAGACTGGCGAGGGCGATGCGGGTCAGCACCGAGAAGTAGGCATCGACCTGACCAGCGAGGTAGACCCCGATCAGGCTGAAGGAGAATGACCAGAGCAGGGTGACCCCTATCAAGTAGTTCATGTGTTTGATTTATCGTCAGTTGTCAATTTTAAGGGGGCTATGATGGCCGAGATGGAAGCGGCAATCCAGCGTTTATGGGGGCGATTGCCACAGGTCGGAGCATTTTCCTTTACCGCCAGCAATGGCGAGGGGTCGGCGACCGACTGGAATGGTCGCGGCGAGGGGCGTGTGCAGGTGACCGATCATCAGGGTGGCTGGCTGTTTAATGAGCTGGGTCGCTACACCACGCCTCATGGCAGGGAGCTCGCCATGCATAACCGCTTCTGGTGGCAGCGCAGTGCGCGGGGGATCCGTCTCTCCCATCTGCGTTATCAAGCACCGGTCGAACTGTTCGAGCTGCTGCCGCAGGGGGATGGCCGCTGGCTGACCGCCGAGCCCCATCTGTGCGGGGCGGATCACTACAGTGCCGAGTTGACCGAGATCGACGGTGGTTTTCTGCTGAGCTGGCAGATCACCGGGCCGCGCAAGAACGAGCGACTCAGCTATCGCTATCTGATCTGATGTCGGCTGGCAGGCATAAAAAAACCGGCGCAGAGCGCCGGTAGCGGGGGACAAATCGGAGGTTTTTTAAAACAGTCCCAAAACAGGAGAGATAGACTCTCGTCACACATTCAGAGATGGACTTCAGGCATTCAGGGCATAGCTCAGCATGGCTTGCAGCTTGCTATCGAAGAACCAGGGCAGCAGTACCATCAGCAGGCCCAGGATCCCGGCCAGTCGCTGGCGATACTGCCAGCCGGCAATCAGTACCAGACCACCGCACAGTGTGGTCAGGATGCCTGACATAGGGAGACCTCGCGCTGCATGCGACGCTGTTGCGCCCACTGGTTCATGGCGACCGAGCCGAGGATCAGGGCCAGGGCCACGCCGGTGGTGGGGTGGATCTGCTCGCCGAGGAACAGGGCACCCAGCATCACGCCGAACAGCGGCACCAGATAGTTGCTGAAGGAGGCGAACGTCGGGCCGGCCTTCTGGATCAGGGCCATGTAGAGGAAGTAGACCAGACCGGTACAGAGGGTACCCAGCACGGTGATCGCGCTCAAGGCCTGGGTGCTCGGCAGGGTCAGGCTGCTGAGGTCAACCATGAAGGGGGCGACCAGCAGCAACTGGATTGCCGAGGAGATCAGGATATTGCGGGCGACCACGACCGGATGGTCCTTGGCGAAGCGCTTGATCATCAGCAGGCCGATGGCGAAGCAGCTGGCACCCAGCAGGATGGCCATGGCACCGAGCAGACCGGCGTTCATGCCCTGGGAGAGTTTCGGCCAGAACAGGGTGAGTACACCGGCAAAGCCGATGATCACGGAAAGCAGACCGGTTTTGGTGATTCTTTCACCAGAAATAAACAGCGGTGCAGCCAGAATGGTCACAAACGGGATACAACCCATGACTACGGCGGCGATGGCGCTATCCACATACTGTTGGCCCCAGGCGACCATGATGAAGGGGATGGTGGCATCCAGCAGGGCGATCAGCATATAGGTGCGCCACGGGGTGTGCTCACTCTTGAGCCGCATGAACAGGCAGAGCAGACCCAGGGTCAGGCTGCCGCACAAGGCACGACCGGCAGCCACCAGAATGGGGGGCAACTCGGCAACGGCCTGGTGCATGAAAATGAACTGGGAACCCCACAGCAGGCCAATGGCCAGCAGTAACAGATAGCTACGCATTTGAATCTCCGATGTATTAAGCCAGCGCATTCTAGGCAATCTGTTACTATGGTAAAAATGAATTGTTGGCATTTAACTATGGCTAATATCGATGGATAGCTCGCTCGCCCGTCTCGACCTCAACCTGCTCGCCGTATTCGACATGCTGATGCAGGAGCGCAACGTCACCCGTGCCGCCGAACGGCTGCATCTCTCCCAATCCACCGTCAGTCACGCCTTGGGGCGGCTGCGGGTGGCGCTGGATGACCCGCTGTTTGTGATGAGTCGGCGTGAGATGATGCCGACCGAGCGAGCCAAGGCGCTGGCCGGTCCGGTTCGCCAGGCGCTGGCGATGCTGGAGCAGGGATTGCGGCAGGCCAAGGGGTTTGATCCCGCCACTGCGCGGCGGATTTTCCGCATCGCCACCCCGGGTTCGGTAGAGCACGGGCTGGTGCCGGTGCTGGTGGAGAGGCTCCATCGGCAGGCCCCTCACTGTCGGCTGGAGGTGTGCGAGCTGGCCGACAGCAACTACGAGCGGGAGCTGGAGAAGGGGGAGCTGGATCTGGTGATCGGTTTCGCCGGGGCGAATCACCTCTCACCCCGCTTGTGGCGGGAGGAGTGGTTCAACAACCCGCTGGTCTGCCTGTCGCCACTCGGCAGCGAGTTGCCCGATGTACTGACGCCGGTTGAGCTGGTGAGCCGCCCCCACATCCACACCTCCAGCTGGGGTCACAGTCAGGCGATGGTGGAGCTCTGGCTGGCCCGTTTCGGGGTGGAGCGGGAGCTGGGCGTGCGGTTGCCGAGCTTTATGGCGGTGCCGCCGCTGATGGCGACCGGCCGCTATCTGGTGGTGGTGCCCGAGATGATCGGGCGCCACTTCTGCCGCTACTACCCGCTGCGGATGCACCAGCTCGACCCCGCCATCCCCATCGTCTACCTGATGGCGGGGCACCCGCTCACCGCCCACGACGAGGCGATAGGCTGGTTCAAGAGCCTGTTGCACCAGCTGGTGTTCGACCTCTACGGCGACGATGCGCTCGGGACTCCCGCTCAGCGGATGCTGGCGAAGTAGTCGAGCCCCATGGCGCTTTTCACCTCTGCCAAGACCTCATCGGTGATGATGCGAGCCTGCTCGGTGCCCTGATAGAGCAGCTCCAGCAGCATCTTCTTGTCGGCGATGGCCGCAGCACGGCGCTCCCGCATCGGGGCGAGCAGGGTTTGCAGGCAGTCATTGAGCACCTGTTTGCAGCGCATGTCCCCCAGTCCGCCTCGTCGGTAGTGGGCCTTCATCTCGGCGACCAGCGCCTTGTCGGGGTGGAAAGCATCGAGATAGGCGAACACCGTATTTCCCTCCACCTGACCCGGATCGCTCACCTTGAGGTGGTTGGGGTCGGTATACATGGCGAACACCGCCTGTTTGACCTCTTCCGCCGACATGCCCAGTTCTATGGTGTTGCCGAGGGATTTGGACATCTTGGCCTTGCCGTCGATGCCGGGCAGGCGGCCGGTGTCACTCAGGATCGGTTGGCACTCGGTCAGCACCTCTTTGCCTACCAGCGAGTTGAAGCGGCGGACGATTTCGTTGGTCTGCTCCAGCATCGGCAGCTGATCTTCCCCGACCGGCACGTGGCTGGCGCGAAAGCCGGTGATGTCGGCGGCCTGACTGACCGGATAGACCAGAAAACCGGCCGGCAGCGTGCGTTCGAACCCTTTCTGCTGGATCTCCGCCTTGACGGTGGGGTTGCGCTCCAGCCGGGCGACGCTGACCAGATTGAGGTAGTAGCATGTGAGCTCGGCGAGGGCGGGCAGGGCGCTTTGCAGACAGAAGGTGGTCTTGGCCGGGTCGAGGCCGACCGCCAGATAGTCGGCCATTACCTCCAGTACGTTGTCGGTCACCTTGGCCGGGTTGTGGCCGTTGTCGGTCAACGCCTGCAAGTCGGCGATCATCACGAATTGACGGTAGTGGTGCTGGGCTTCGACGCGCTGGCGCAGGGAGCCGACATAGTGGCCGATGTGCAGTTTGCCGGTGGGACGATCGCCAGTCAGGATAACGGGGTTGTGCATGTCACTCTCTCCAGTTGGGTGAGCCGGGAGGCGACAAAGGGATAAAAACAGTTGACCGCCTCTCGGCGGTCACGGTGTTTTCTTTGGGAAATTTACAATAGAAACGCGGTGCCGCCTGTTTAGGAGCAGCACCACCAGTAGTTGTGATTGAATGCGGTCATATTCATAGCAAATCAAACTACGCCGGTTTCATTACTTCTGCAAGGGGACGACCAGCAGATCGCAGGGCACCGTATTCATCAGCTGACGGGCGCTGGAGGTGAGCAGGCTCCAGAAGCTCTGGCGATGGCCGCACACCAGCAGGTCGATCTCGTACTCCTTGACCGCCTGATTGACCCGCTCGCTCAGATCGCCGCAGATCACCAGCTTCTTCTCGATGGGATAGTCCACCGAGGCCAGAAATGCCTCCAGCTTCTCTTTCGCTTCGGCGATCACCTGATCCTGCACGTTGTCGATATCGATATCGATCATCTCGGTGTAGAGATCCTTGAGGTCCACATCGACATGGATAACCGACAGCTTGGCGCCGTTGGAGCGGGCTCTGTCCACCGCCTTGTCGATCACCTTGCGGTTGTCTTCAGAGAGGTCGATCGCAGCCAGAATATGCTTGTAATAGGTTGTTCCACTCATGGGGGTTCTCCTTACCGATCCTTCAGCCCACTATACCAATCTCTGCTGAAACTAAAATGGTGCCTCAGGCACAGTTTTGGGATTTAAATGAGTTTAATGACGTGTGACACAGGGTCAGCCACTCAGTTATTAACCACTATTTGCCTATAAATTAAACAAGAGTTTGACGCCGGTCACACCCCTCGGCTTGCCGATCAGGGGGGAGAGGCATAGGATGGGCCCGTGCTTCGCAATGAACACAAAACAACAAAAAGCATCTGAATACCGCTTTGGGGAGCCACGTGCTCCCTTTTGTTTTTCTGCCTCAATTCCCGCTGATTTTCTGACTGATAGCGATCCGGCATCAAGTTAATCTCCTTCGATTTGGTTATGCTGTAGCCAGTTTCTTTGGAGGCCTTCCCATGATCATTCATCCCCAGATTCAAGGTTGTGTTGCCCGCAACTGTCACCCCATCGGCTGTCGCGCCGCCGTGCAGCAGCAGATCGAACGGATCAAGGCCGCTGGCCCGTTCAACGGCCCCAAGCGGGTGCTGGTGCTGGGGGCTTCCTCCGGGTTTGGACTGGCGTCGCGCATTGCACTCGCCTTCGGGGCTGGTGCCGACACCATCGGCATCTCCTTCGAGCGCGGCCCTTCCGACAAAGGATTGGGCAGCGCCGGTTGGTACAACAACATCTGGTTTCGCAAGGAGGCGGAGCAGGAGGGGCGTATCGCCATCAACCTGATTGGCGATGCCTTCTCCGATGGCATGCGCCAGCAGGCCATCGACACCATCCGCCAGCAGCTGGGGCAGGTGGATCTGGTGATCTATTCGCTCGCAAGCGGCATCCGGGTGCTGCCCGATGGCACGCAAGTGCGCTCGGTGCTCAAGACAACAGGCCAGCCATTTAGCGGCTGGGGGCTGGATCTGGAGCGCGATACCCTGGTGCAGCAGTCGCTGGCGCCAGCAACGCCGGAGGAGGTCCGCGATACCGTCACCGTGATGGGGGGCGAGGATTGGCAGCTCTGGATGCAGGCGTTGCAGCAGACCGATTGTCTTGCCCCCGGTGCGCAAACCGTCGCTTACTCCTATATCGGCCCGGAATCCACCTATCCCCTCTATCGGGATGGCACCATCGGTTATGCCAAGGAGCATCTGCACGCCACCGCCGAGACCATCAACCTGCAGCTGGCCGAGATTGGTGGTCACGCCTGGGTGTCGGTCTGCAAGGCGCTGGTGACCAAGGCGAGCGCCTATATCCCGGTGCTGCCGGTCTATCTCGGCCTGCTGATGGGGGTGATGAAGGAGCGTGGCGTCCATGAGGGCTGCATCGAGCAGATGCAGCGACTGTTCGCCGCCAAGATGTACGGGCCCAATGGGGTGGTGGCCGATGGTAACCGGCTGATCCGGATGGATGACCACGAGCTCGACCCGGCCATTCAGGCTGCCGTTTCGGCGCTCTGGCCCAAGGTGACGCCGGAGAATTTCCACGCGCTGGGGGACTTTGCAGGGCTGCGGCAGGATTTCATGCAGCTCAACGGCTTCGAGCTGCCGGGCGTCGATTATGCAGCGCCGGTGGATGTCGCCTCCCTTGGCGAGCTGACCCCCTGAGCTCAAAGAAACGGGATCTCCCTCTCGTTGGCGGGTTGATTCGCGGCGGGAGTGTGGCGACAATCGATACCAAATCACTGAGGAGAAACAAGATGCTGGCCCAAGCCATGATTGAGAAGTTGAACGAGCAGATTAACCTGGAGTTCTACTCCTCCAATCTCTATCTGCAGATGAGCGCCTGGTGCGAAGACAAGGGCTTTGAAGGGGCGGCGACCTTCCTGCGTCAGCACGCGGTCGAGGAGCGCCAGCACATGGAGCGTCTGTTCACCTACGTGAGCGAGACCGGCGCCATGCCCAAGCTGGGTGCCATCGATGCCCCTCCCCACGAGTTCAAGTCGCTGGGCGACGTGTTCCGTACCACCCTGGAGCACGAGTACCACATCACCAAGTGCATCAATGGTCTGGCCCACGTAGCCTTCACCACTCAGGACTACTCCACTTTCAACTTCCTGCAGTGGTATGTGGCCGAGCAGCATGAAGAGGAGAAGTTGTTCAAGAGCATCGTCGACCGTCTGGGTCTGGTGGGTGAAGATGGCAAAGGCCTCTACTTCATCGACAAGGAGCTGGCCGAACTGGCCAAGGGCGCCCCTGCCAGCATCATGGACAGCAACGCCTGATAGTCGTGGACACTTAGTGTTCAGCCAGTACAATAACGGCCCTTTTAAGGGCCGTTGTTTATTCTGGTGGGCAGCCACTATGGTTCTGTTCCGCCAGAGGCAATCTCGGTTCTGGCCAGGTGCCGTTTCTATTTTGATAAGTGAGTGATGATGAAGCAGGTCGATGTGGTGGTGATCGGGGCCGGTGCGGCCGGATTGATGTGTGCGGCGCAGGCGGGCTACCGTGGCCGCTCCGTGCTGGTGCTCGACAACGCCAAGAAGCCGGGCCGCAAAATCCTCATCAGTGGCGGTGGCCGCTGCAACTTCACCAACCATCAGGCGGGCGCTCACGCCTACCTGTCGGAGAATCCCCACTTCAGCAAGTCGGCGCTGGCCCGCTACACCCAGCAGGACTTTATCGATCTGGTGGATCGCCACGGGGTCAACTATCACGAACGCACCCTGGGGCAGCTGTTTTGTCTCGAGAGCGCCAAGGATATCGTCGATGTGTTGCTCACCGAGTGCGACTGGGCCGGGGTGACCCTGCAGTTCCAGACCGAAATCCTCACCGTCAGCAAGCAGGACGAAGGCTTTGTGTTGACCACCAGCAAGGGTGAGATCGGCTGCCACTCGCTGGTGGTGGCGACCGGCGGTCTCTCCATGCCCAAGCTGGGCGCGACTCCGTATGGCTTCAAGCTGGCGGAGCAGTTCGGTCTCAAGGTGCTGCCGACCCGCGCAGGTCTGGTGCCCTTTACCCTCCATCAGGCAGAGAAAGAGGCGTTCGCCGATCTGGCGGGCATCAGCCTGCCGGTGGCGGTGACCGCCGAGGATGGCACCTGCTTCAAGGAGGCGATGCTGTTCACCCATCGCGGCCTCTCCGGCCCCGTCATCCTGCAGATCTCCTCCTACTGGCATGCCGGCGAGAAGATCCACATCAACCTGCTGCCGGAGCTGGATATTCCGGCCGCCCTGCGCGAGTGGGCGCAGGCGCACCCCGCGCAGGAGCTGAAAACCGTGCTGGGGCGCGAGCTGCCCAAGCGTTTCGTCGACAAGCTGGTAGAGCTGGGCCAGCTGGTCAGCAAGCCGATGCGCCAGTACAACGAGCGGGAACTTGAAGCAGTGGCCAATCTTCTGGATGACTGGCAGATCCTGCCCAACGGTACCGAGGGGTATCGCACCGCCGAAGTGACCCTGGGCGGCGTCGATACCAACGAGCTCTCCTCCAAGACCATGGAAGCGCGCAAGGTACCGGGCCTCTACTTCATCGGCGAAGTTGTGGACGTGACCGGCTGGCTCGGAGGTTACAACTTCCAGTGGGCCTGGTCCTCCGGTTGGGTAGCTGGCCAGTACTGCTGAGCTGCCCTTGTTCTCATCCACTTCAGATGCGGCCTCTCAGGCCGCGTTTTTTATGGTCGGCATTCCTCGCGGGCGATCCACTAGCCAGCCCAGAAGGGCCGCCCCTATACCCCCATGCTGAAGGCGAAACCGAACAAGAGGCCAGAGATGGTGCTGACCTTGCCGGGGACCAGATCCTAGGCATAGACCAGGATGGAGATCCAGATCACCCGCTTGCGACCCTCTCCTCCTGAACCTTGAAGGGTGGCAGGACCCCGGGCACCCGGTGCCGGGCGCCTCTAGTCTGGCCAGCACTCCTTGCCAACCTGGATGAATCTGGATTGATAGACGATCAGCTTCTGATTGCCCGGCTGACCGATCCTGGAGTTGTGATAGGTCTCGCCGGGCAGCAGGTACTTGCTGTCGGCCTCGCTGTCCGCCTGCTGACAACCCTGTTTGACCATGAACTCGAAGTAGGTATTGCCGGTATTGGTGATGCTGCCCTTTGCCGGATCCAGCTGGTATTCAAAACGTGACTGACGCGGGCGCACGACCAAGATGGATTGCAGAGCCAGCTTCACCTCTACGGTTCCCCGGCGCTGCGCCTGACCGCCTTCATCCACCTGGGCTGCCGGCGACTCGGTGAAGGTTATGCGATAGTAACGCTCCTGGCTATCCGCCGGTCCCTTGTAGTAGAGCTTGACGTTCTGTGCCTGCCTGCCGTGCAGCGTGAAGCGCTTGGGGGCAAACAACAGCTCACCGGGTATGGTGGGCACCGCGCGCCCTCTGGCCGTGGGATCGCTGATCTTCTCCATCTGCACTTCGTACACCTTGGGTGCGCCACTGTTGTTGGTCACGGTACGCGTGGTGAACTCTTCCTTCTGGTCCATGGCAACCGTCATCGCCCCGATGTCGATGGCCGTGGCCTGTGAGGCAAAGAGGCTGGCCAGCAAGGGCCAAAGAAGACGATGCATGTTGTGCTCCATTCTCAGCGCCAGGTTCCCTTGATGTTAATGGTGCCGCTTTGCTCTACCGCACCCTCCCACATCTCATCGTTGACGGTGCGCTGTACCCTGGGATCGGTCAGGTCAAATTCCAGCGTCAGTTGATAGAACCGCGTAATGCCTTTGCCGTTGATCGGATCGTTCCATTCCTGCGGTGGCTGGCTGTCTTGTATGCCCAATGCGCGAATATCTACCGGGGTCCGATCACAGCGAATGGCATGTCGGGAGGCGGCACCATGCGTCGCCGAATCGAATACCAGCCTGGTCGGTATTGGTACGGCCTGTTCGGAGGTGAACGTTCCGGTAGGATAAAAAGTGCAATACCCCTGGTAAGGGGCACCCTTATCCTGTGATATGGAGATCTCAAGCAGATCGGCACTGATGGGGCCACTATCCGAAATATTGTATGGGAAGCTCAATACATCTTTACCGACGCTGCCTTCCCTGTAAGGATTGGTTACTCCATCCGAAGATAGGATCGAGACGCTGAAATCCCGTGGTTTGATATGAATCTCAGTTGTACCGCTGAACTCATAATATCCACTCTCTGGAGCATATCCGTTTTTCATATTGAAGTTGATCAGGCTGCGAGTGAGCTGCTCTTGTAAACCCAGTCTCACGACCTGCTTGAAAAAGTTGCTAGACAAGAAAAGGTAGACAGACTGTTGCCCCCTTAAGTAACTGATATTGTAACGAGAACCCTTATTTGCCCAGTTCTTTAGATCTGCGCTCATTTGCAGGTCGGCTGTGCCTATGGCGCTATTTAGCGAGCTGTTTTTAACATTGGTATACATATAAGGCTCGCTATAGCTCTGGCTACCATCTTCATTGAAATTGTAATCAAGAAATCGACACAAAATACCGTCTCGAGTACCCAGCCTGTAGTTCTCGCAACCCTGTGAACCCGGCAATACGTAAGGTGTTCCATTGCTGTCTACGATCACCTCGCTAATTGCGTTGGTTTGTATGAAGCGTAAATGTCCGGCCTTCTTGTGCTGCATGTTCCTCACATACCAATTACCGCTGTTCTGATCGACACAGCGTTCTCCCGCAGCAGCATCATATTTGAGCGTGGTCCTGCACAGATTCATTTCCCTGTTCAGAATAGCCCCAACGGGCATTACCCGCAGATAGTCGAAGAAGCCTGGACTCAGCTTGCCATGGCCCCATCCAGCGGATGCCCCCATGAGCCCGAAAAAGCCGAGATCATCGACAACGGCCGGCTTGTTGACTGCCTCTGCCGTGTCGGGATCGCAACGGGTATATGTCATGATGCACCGCTGGTTGACATAAGGTCGACGGATGGGGCCGTTCTCCCACATGTCGACGTTCCAGTTGTTGATATCGGTGTTGTACCCGTTATCAACGTACGCCAGACTCACCTGTCCATTTCCTTTGAGCGAGGTCCAGGCATTCGCACCGGTCAGTCGTGGATCCAGTGCATCGGTTGGCGCAACAAACAGGTTGTTGTCTTCCTGGTTTTCAATGAACAGGAAATTGCGAAGTGGTGCATTCGGCCAGACGGTTTTGGAGACAGCTGCACTGCCCTGCTGAGCCCAGCCAGTACCAAGCGCAATGACCAATAGCAGTCTGTGTGTGATTTTCATGATCAATATTTCCTCACCATGGCATAGGTGGGCAGTCCCTGGCAGGTTACGACTCCGACCCAGGCCGCGCCCGTGTGTCTTGCAAGATCCAGCTCGGCTTCACAGAAGTCACTCCCCTGGCGGAAGGTCAGCAAGGGATTGGCCTTGTCCACATCCAGAGAAAATTCGCCAGCGTCGTTAGTAACCGTGGTCCCGATATGGTTGTCAATGCGGGCGTTGGCCAGCAGTGAGCCATCCTCTGCCTTGAGTACGCCGAAGACAGTTACCATCTCCTTGACGCTATCGCTTGCATCCAGGGTGGCGACGTTGCCGGGGAACAGGGTGTAGCGCTGCTTGCCGGTATTGATGTCATAGCTGTCTTTCCCCGTCTTGCTGTTGAGCAGCTCAACCTCGTATTCCTGATATGGGGAGAGGGCGAGGAAGGTCTGTTCCCCTTGCAGGGGGTAGTCCTGCCCATTCACCTTGGCGATCATCTTCCCTTCACGGGCGATCCCGGTATTGATGATCAAGCCCGCACCCGAGGCACTCCGGCTCGATGCGGTCACGGCATTTTCCGTGGTGGCCAGGGCGCCCCGTGCAATGAGGTTGCCGTTGATGTCACCGCCATGGCCGCGGCCCAGCGTCATGGTGCCGCCCATGGCACTGTGCTCGAAACCCAGGGTGCCGGAGAGAGCCGTATTGTGCTCATCGCTGCCGTGCACCATGCGCGAGGCATTGAATGCCGCCAGATTGATGACGCCGTCCATGCGTTTCTGGTAGCTGAGGTTGGCCGTTGTCTGACCCTGTTCGTTGCTGCTCATGCCAAAGCTGAACAGGTTGTCGAACGGAATCGAATAATCCAGGGTGACACTCTTGTTACTGAAGCCATTGAGGGTGCCACTGTCACTCTGCAGGCTGGCGCGCAGCGACAGGTTGCCGTATCGACCCGCATAGAGGTGCTGGTAGTAGTCTGCATAGCTGCGATCGCTGTTCATCTGGCGATCGTGCTGGGTGTTGAAGGTCAGCTGACCCAGTCCGCTGATCCAGCCACCCAGGTTGAGCGTGATGCCGGCGGAGTAGAGCTCGGTATCGCCCACCATCAGGGTGCTGCCAGTCTTCAGCTTCTCCTGGCTGATCCACAAGGAGGCGTAGTCGTGGGCCTGCAGGGAGAGGCTGGAGGCCAATCGCCACGAACGATCCGAAGCCAGCATGCTTTGCAGCTGTGTGCCGAGGCGATCGGTGACCTGCCAGCTTGCGCGCGCCTCGCCTACCGCAGCTTCCTTGAAGGCATAGGTAGTGGTGGCTAGTTCAATGGTGCCCAGCGAACGCGCCAGCGATACGCCAAACAGGGGGGAATCGCCGCTGTTTTGGGTACCTTCCATCATGCCTCCCCACCATTGCCAGCCCCACTCCTTGGTAAAACCGAGGTTGCCGCCGAGCTTGGTGACACGCTGTGTCGTGGTGCTGGTCAGCCGTCCATCCACATGGACTTCGACCGTGACGTTGTAGACACCGTTGGGGAAAGCAGAGGTATCAAGGCTCTGGTTGCCGATAGCCAGGTTTTGCAGGCCGATCAGGCGTCCATCCCTATAGACTCTGGCCTCGCCATTGGCGGGCATGAAAACTTGTACCGGCGTGGTCGATTCGTTGGCCGTCTGTTTGCGAGACTGCGCCTGGTTGCCATAGGACGCCCCGTAGATGCGGCCCGTGGTCAGGCCCGTCACCACCCCCAGGGTCTGCAGGTCCCACGTTGACACCATGCCTGCCGCGATGCGGCGATCATCGAGATCCCGTTCGTACATGGCGCGGTAGATATCTCCGGTCTGCTCAGGCTTACCCAGATTGTAAAGGGAGGCGTCCATGGCGACATGATGGGCACCTAGCCCGACGGTGCTGTCCAGTTGCAGGAAATTGGAGTCGCTGTGACCGCTTTGCGGGTTGCTGATGAAGGAGTAGCCCAAGTTGTAGCGATGCACCCCCGTCAAGGTATCGACCGTCGGGGTCAATGCCACCCGGTTGTCTGGCTGCTTGGCCTGGCCAAATGCTTCTCGCGAGACCCTAATGGTCAACAGCATGGCTACGAGGTCCAGCTGCATGCTCGCATTGGCATCGAGCCGCAGGCTGCCATCTGCAGAAAAGGTGCGTTGCTGTTTGCTGGAGAGCATGGCAGTGAGGGCGTCGTTTAGCAGTCCTTGCTGCTGGCCGGCACTGAAATCAAGGTGCAGCAAATGCAGTTTGCCGTCCTGGAGCAAAAGGGTGGCGTTGCCGATGGAGCCATCGGTCAGGGTGTCGATCCGATTGTCCTCATCCGTGTATTGGAGGCGCACCGGCACCGCCAGCCCCTCTTCCAGTGCACTAGCAAAGCTGGCGGGAATGATGACGTTGGCGATCCTGAGGGGGGCTGTGGCGCTGGCCGGGGCTGACAGCACGATCAGCCATGAGAGTGGCAACAGCCAGGCTTTCTTCAACATATCGAGCACCATGGTTCCAGATGTCGGCAACGGGGCCTCGTCACCCTGCGAGGGGCGAGGACAGTACCGGTAAAAAGAGGTTATTTGACGATGACGAATTCCTGACCCAGCCACAGGCCCAAGTGGCTCTTTTTGTCATGCATGTCGACCTGCTTGAACCGGCGCTGCTTGCCCGGTAGGTCGTAGTAGGTCTCCTTGCACAACTCCTGGCTTTTCAGGCAGGGGCCGTACGCCACGGTGCGGTAGGAGGCATTGCCCTTGTTGGTCAGGGTGTCGCCCTTCAGGTCGTAGGAAAATCGCTGCTGGCGCGGCGTCACCACCAGGATTGTGCCTATCTGGGCCGAGGTGGTGGCGACCGCCTGCCGACGTTCGCTACGCTGATCGTCTGCGGAGAGGGCGGTGTCCAGCCAGCGGATGCGGTAGTAACGCTCCTTGTCATCTTGTGGGCCCTTGTAAAAGAACCTCACGTTATTTTTGGCATTGGCGGGCAGCATCATCCGGCTGGGCGACAGCATCAGTTCACCGCTCACCTCCATGGGGATCTCCCGTCCCCCCTCTTCCGGGGAGGAGATGCGCGTGACCGTGACCGTGACCAGCCTGGCCTGGTCGCTGCCATTTTCGATCTGCTTGGCGACTTCCTGGCTGTCTGCGTCGATGAAGGTGGTCACGGCGCCGACATTGATTGCCTGGCTGATGCCGGGAATGAGCAGCAACCATATGGCTATGATTTTCAGATTCATGGGATGTCTCGAGAGTAAAAAGGGCCCCGCAGGGCCCCGAATGGTATGCGGTGAATGACTCAGACCCAGTTCGCAACGAACTCGACGTTGACTTCGCCGCTCCACAGGCCATCCGGCAGGGCATCAAAGGTGGTGGTGCTGCCGTTGGCGGTGGCGCTCTCGATGTTGAAGGTGAAAGAACCCTGGGCCGTGGTGCGCTGCGCATCGTTCTGGAAGCCGTTGGCGATGGGGGAGAGGTTGCCACCAGTGATGCCGGCCGCCGTGTCGATCAGCGTGGTATAGGCGGTGGTGCTGACCGGTGCGCCGCCCCACAGCACGCCCACGTCGACAGTGGAATCGCCACCCAGGTGATTCAGAGTGCCGTTGAGCTTTTTCGCCTTCAGGGTGAAGGAGGTGGCGCTGGCATCCCCCTTGATGGCGACATCGAACAGGCCGTTGACGGTGTTGAACCCCTTGATCCCTTCTGCATATTGGAAGGAGAGGCTGGAGAGCGGGGTTACCACCAGCTCGGAGGTGGTGTCTTTCTTTGCGGTGGCCTGCCAGGTAGCTACGGCGGAGGCTTCCACGGCAGCTTGAGCGGTAGCGGCAAAGCCCAGTCCAGCGATGGTCAGTGCAATCAGAGTCTTCTTCATTACGATATTTCCTATATGTTTTCTGATAGGCGGCGCAGGCCACCTAGTTGATTGATTGCCCGCCATGGGCATCTCATTGCCCCCGGTGACGATTTGACCAAGGGAGGCAGCCGGCCTTGGAACATGTTGTTCCTCGGACCAGCTCGTTTTTTCTTCGACTAAGATAGCGATAGGACTTGCCTGGATCGATTGATTGCTGCGTAGGAAAAATCTTAAAGGGGTGGGGAGGTAGTGATGGGGAGCTAGGAATCCGCCGTAGTAAACTCGGCTGGCAGAGAGGGTAAACGAAGTACAGAATAAATAACCGATTGATAAATATATGAAAAATAATAAGGATATAATCAGCGCCAGCTTTAAAATTTGTGATTTATTAGTTTTTAACATCTTATGAACATCAAGGGGGCTGTATGGTATAGCTGCTTGATTTATAGTTAATATACTACTTGGGAAGGACTAAACAGCAGGTTTATATATGTCAAAGATATTGATTGTAGATGATCACCCAGCAATAAGAATGGCTGTGAAAATGCTGCTTGAACAGGATGGACATCATGTTTTAGCAGAGGTTGATAATGGTGTTGATGCTATTTCTGCAGCCAAGATAAACCGACCCGATATCGTGGTTCTTGATATTGGAATTCCCAAGCTGGATGGTATCGAAGTCATTAAAAGACTCAAGCTGCTGGATATAGGTACCCGGATCTTGGTGCTGTCTGCCCAATCGACCCACCATATTATGGTGCGTTGTCTGCAAGCCGGTGCTGAGGGTTTTTTGTCCAAGCTGGATGATTTGTCTTTATTGAAGGATGCGATAGCAAAAATAGAAAAGAAGCTGCTCTACTATCCTCGTGAGGTAATTGCCGGCGCCAGACATGCCCATACCGTCGATCGCGAGGATCTGCTCTCCAGCCTCTCTTCCCGGGAGATGAGCGTGCTGTTGCAGATTTGCCAGGGCCATGCCAACAAGCAGATTGCCCAGAGCATGCTGCTGAGCGAGAAAACCGTCAGCACTTACAAGACCCGGCTGATGAAGAAACTCAACATCACCAACATCGTCGATCTGATCAGTCTGGCCAGACGGCAGAAGCTGTTGTGAGCGCGATGAAACCACTGCTGTTACTGCTCGTTCTGATCTGTGCTTGGCCATTGTCGGCCAGGGCGCAAGCAGAGCCGCTGCTGCAAGTCTATTCGCGGGATGGCGGGGAGTACCTAGATGCCAGCCCCTTGCCGCTGCACGGGGAGGAGTGGCGTTGGCTGCAGGAGCGTGAGCGGCTGATCCTGGGGGTGCCAAGACCCGATAATCCCCCCATGGACATCACCCTTCGTGCCAATGCCTATGAGGGGGTGACGGCCGACATCGTCGGCATGCTCACCCATTTACTGCATATCCAGATCCTGGTGAAGGGATACCCCTCCAGAGCGGCCGCCATCGAGGCGCTCAAGCGCGGGGAGATCGACTTGCTGAGCGCCTCGAACACTTATGAGCAAGAGCAGCAACTCCTGTTGACCGATAAATATATTGCAGATGATCCCGCCATTTATAAAAATATCGCTATAAGGGAACGAGAAATAAAGTCGGTGGCAGTCCCCGAGTATTATTTGCCATATACGGACATCATGCGCTATTTGTCAGATTATAAAGTGAAAATATATCCCTCCCGTTATAGTGCGCTCTCCGCCGTGGCTTATGGCCAGGCGGATGCTGTCATGGTGGATATGATCTCTGGTAACTTTATCGTCAACAAATTTTATCAGAGCAGCATTCAATTATTGAAGCCGCTTTATATCAATACTAATGGTTTTGCCTTTGCGCTCAATCCCAAAGACCGGCGACTCAAGAGAATAATAGACATAGCGCTGGGGGAGATCCTAGAGAGCAAGCGGGCGGAAGTGGCCAAGCGCTGGAATGGGGGAGGCCTCTCCATCGGTGCCAGCAAGGTCGGGTTGAGCCGCGAGCAGTGGGAATGGCTGGGCAGGCGGGAAAATATCCGGATTGCCGTCAACAGCGGCGTGCCACCCCTCAGCTTTCTCGACGTCAATGGCACCATGCATGGAGTGGTCGCCGATCTGCTGCAGGTCATTCGCGCTAAGCTGGGGGTGGAGATCGAGGTCGTGCCCGTCAAGACGCCCGAGCAGATGACCCAGCTGCTGGATGGCGGTCTGGTGGACGTAGGCGTACTGAGTCCGTCGGCGGATCGCAGGAACCGCTATCTGTTCAGCAGGGCCTTTGTCCTCGAGCCCCTGTCCTACGTGGTGGGGCTGCGGCACAAGGGCATGTCGCCCGATACCTTGCTCAAGTCCGGTACCGTGGCTGAGATCAAGGGGTATATCACGACGCAAGTTGTCTCGGAGGCTTACGGCAGGCTGACGACACGGCAGTTCGACAGAATTGAAGATGCGTTGCGCTGCGTGGCAACGGAAGTGTGCGACGTGACCGTGCTGCCGCTGCGGGTGGCCAAGTACTACATCAACAGCAAATTCCCCGACAGCCTGATCATCACGGGGGAATTGTTCGAATCCATTCCTATCGGTGCCGCCTTTGCGGTGTCACCCGATCATCAGATATTGCGGGACATCTTAGACAAGATCATCGCCATCATTCCTCCTGATGAGCTGGAGGGGCTCTCCAACCGCTGGCGGGTCAGTGCCCAGCAGGAGTCCATCTCCTGGCAGGAGTTGGTGCGGGAGTTCGGGGGCTTCATCGCGCTGATCCTGCTGTTGACTCTTTGGGTCGGCCTGTGGGGATTGTCGCTGCGCAAGCAGGTGCGTGAGCGGCGGCAGGTGGAGGGGGCGCTGAGCACCCAGCTCAAGTTCATTGCCGACCTGGTGGACGGGACGCCCCACCCCATCTATGCGCGGGATCTGGAAGGGGGGCTGGTCCTGTGCAACAGCAGTTACGCGAGCTTCTTTGGGGAACCCAAGGTCAGTCTGCTTGGTACGGGGCTGGATGACGTGCGAACGCGCTGGCCTTTTCTTGTCCCCCTGCTCGCAGACCTGGCCCTCTCCCGGAAGACCGGGCTTCCACAGGAGGGAGACCATCGCCTGATCATGCCAACGGGCGCAGTGGATGTGTACCACTGGGTGCAGCCTTATTACGATCTCGAAGGCAAGGTGCAGGGGGGCGTGGGGGGCTGGATCGACGTCAGTGAACGGGTGCGCCTGCTGGATGAGCTGGCGGTGGCCAGCCAGGAGGCCCAGGAGGCCAACCGCGCCAAGAGCACCTTCCTAGCGACCATGAGCCATGAGATCCGCACCCCCATGAATGCCATCATCGGCTTGCTGGAGCTGGCCCTCAAGCGGGGTAGGTTGCACGAGGAGGATCAGGCGTCCCTCACCATTGCCCATGGCTCGGCAAAGGATCTGCTGAGCCTTATCGGCGACATCCTAGATATCTCCAAGATAGAGTCCGGCCGGTTCGAGCTGGCGCCTGAGCCCCACGACATCGTGGCCCTGACCGAGTCGGTCGTCACCGTCTTCACCGCACTGGCCAGGCAGAAAAACCTGCGGCTGGAGCTGGTGACGGGAGAGGCGCACTGGGTAGAGATAGATGGCCGTTGCTACAAGCAGATCGTCTCCAACCTTATCAGCAACGCCATCAAATACACCGAGCGGGGGTCGGTCAGGGTGATGTTGGGCTCCAGGGTCAGCGACGGCTGGTGTACTCTGCAGCTCGTCATCAGGGATACCGGCATAGGGATAGCACCCGCTGAGCAGGCTCGGCTGTTCCAGCCGTTCAGCCAGGCCAGCCAGCCAGAGCACATTCAGCAGTCCGGCACCGGTCTGGGCCTGATGATCTCGCGCTCCCTGTGCGAGTCCATGGGTGGCTCCCTGGTGCTGGAGAGCGAGCTCGGGCAGGGGACCCTGGTCTGCGTCGAGATGAAGTTGCCCATGGCCGCGGCCGTGGTGCCGCCCCCGTCTGCCGACCGGGGACAGGCCGTGGAGGAAGGGCGAAGGCTGAAGGTTATGGTGGTGGACGATCACCCCGCCAATCGCCTGCTGGTGACCCAGCAACTGGCCTATCTGGGGCATGAGGCCAAAGCCGTGGCCTCGGGGGAGGAGGCCCTGCAGGAGCTTGCCGATACCCGGGTGGATGTCGTCATCACCGACTTCAACATGCCAGGCATGAACGGCTTCGAACTGACGCGGCAATACCGGGCGCTGGAGCGGCGCCAAGGCTGGCCGCGCTGCGTGATCCTCGGGCTGACGGCCGATGCGCGTCAGGAGCAGATCAACGAGGGGCAGTCGGCGGGCATGGATGACTGCCTGTTCAAGCCGATCGGACTGGAGGCGCTCGCTCAGAGCCTGCGGCGACATATGCAACGTGAAGATCAGAGCCACATTGCCACCTGCATGCGGGAGATAAGGCAATACCTCGGGCCGCTGACGGCGCACCAGTCGACCCTGATGGTGCCTCTGCTGGCCGAGTTTGTCCGTGCCAGTGATGACGACCTGCTGGGTCTGCAGGAGGCGGCACAGGCGGGGGACGTCGGCCGCTTCATGGACAAGGTGCATAGGCTCAAGGGCGGCGCCAGGATCATGGGTACCCTGAAACTGGTCGCCACGTGCGGTGAGATAGAGTCCTGGACACTCGACGAAGAGACGCTGCCGGCAGCGCTGGCACGGCTGCGCCAGGACTACGAGGTGGTCAGGCTGGCCGCCACTCGGCTCCAGAACGTGGACGAGTAAACCTGAAGGCATGCGGGGCATGCCTTCAGACTGCTCAACCGAGCCAGTAGACCATCAGCTCATAGGCGGCCTCACCCACCTGGTCCGGCCTGGCTGAGGGGGCCTGATAACTCAGGTAGTAGCGGGTCGCCTGTGTCAGGGGCAGGGGATGGGTTTCGGAGAGCGGTTGTCCATTTAGGGTCAAATGGATTTTTTTGCCGTCTTGCTGTGGCAGGGTGCCATAGAGTTTGCGGGCTTGCAGTCGATAGGTGGTGTTGAAATCCGGGTGACTGAGGTCGGCAGCCAGGCTCTGGACGGGGGCCTGTACCGGGTCCGAGTTGATGGGCTGGAAGCCGGGGTGGGTGAGGGATACTTCCATGTTGGTCTCTTTGCTGGCGGTGGCTTGCCAGTTCAGCTGGCCCACCTGCGCATTGGCGTGAACGGCGGCGCTGCTGCAGCCAATCATCAATGCCAGCACCATGTTTTTCTGAAACATAGTTATCTCCTGTGTCGGACTGGGCTCCACTTGGCGGGAGCCTACTCTTATCGGCCACCATTCCAGAAAGCTGAACCCGTCAGCTGATATTCGGCAATGAGCCAGCAGGAGATAAGGGGTATGATCTTGCACCTCGATACATCTCTTTTCCATTGATACGGGATCTCACTCTTGCTTGAAAATCAGATGATGCTGCTGGCGGTGTTCGAACGGGCGGCGCTGATGCTGATGACCCTCTTCTTCCTGACCCGCACCCGGCCGTTCCAGCGGCTGTTCCAGAAGCGGGATCACACCCCGGCAGAGCTGGTGCTGGTGGCCTCCATCTTCGGCCTGTTTGCGGTGTTCAGTACCTACACCGGCATTCCGGTGGAGGGGGCGCTGATCAACGTGCGGATCATCGCCATCATCTCGGGCGGCATCCTGTTCGGCCCCTGGGTCGGCATTCCGGCCGGGGTTATCTCCGGCCTGCACCGCTACCTCATCGACATGGATGGCCACACTTCCATCCCGTGTCTTATCGCAAGTATTATCGCCGGTCTGCTCGCCACCTGGCTGCACCTGCGCTGCCGCAAGTCGCGGCTCTGGCTCTACGGCATTCTGGCGGGAATGCTCTGTGAAGGGCTCACCATGCTGCTGATCTGGCTGCTGACCGAGCCCCATGAAGTCGGGGTGGAGATCGTTAACCACATCGCCTATCCGATGATCGCCGGGGCGCTCTGCATCGGCCTTATCATCAAGCTGGTGCAGGATCTGGATGACGAGAAGGAGCTGATTGCTGCCAAGCAGGCCAAGCTGGCGCTCGATATCGCCAACAAGACGCTGCCTTTCTTCCAGAACATCGATCGCCACTCCCTCAGTCAGGTGTGCGATGTGATCCGGCGCGACATCAGCGCCGATGCGGTGGCCATCACAGATACCCATGACGTGCTGGCCTATGTCGGGGTGGGCAAGGACTATTACGAGCTGGAGGAGCACCACGCCATCAGCGGCATGACCCAGCAGGCGGTGCTGCTCGACCAGATCATCATCAACAACGATCTGCGCCAGTATCACCTCTCCGATTTCCACTCGGTCATCATTATTCCGCTGCGGGAAAACGGCTCGGTGAGCGGCACCCTCAAGATCTACTACCGCCGCACCCACAGCATCACCAGCTCCCTGCGGGAGATGGCGGTGGGCCTCTCCCAACTCATCTCCACCCAGATGGAGGTGTCGCGCATCGAGCAGTTGAAAGAGATGACCCGCAAGGCGGAGTTCACCGCCCTGCAGAGCAAGATCAACCCGCACTTCCTGTTTAATGCCCTCAACGCCATCTCGTCGCTGATCCGCATCCGGCCCCAACAGGCGCGCCAGCTGATCGCCAATCTGGCGGACTACCTGCGCTACAACCTCAACAAGGGGGATGAGCTTATCGACATTCAGGAGGAGCTGCAGCAGGTGCGCGACTACGTGGCCATCGAGCAGGCCCGCTTCGGCGACAAGCTGGAGGTGGTGTTCGAGGTGGACGATGTGCACATTCAGGTGCCGAGTCTGTTGTTGCAGCCGCTGGTGGAAAACGCCATCCTGCACGGCATCCAGCCCCGCAGCGCGCCGGGTCGGGTCACCATCGAGGTGAAGCAGCTGGCGGGCGGCATCCGGGTATCGGTACGAGACACCGGTTACGGCATCAGTCAGGCGGTGATCGACGGGGTCGCCGCCGGTCGGGTGGAGAGCCGCAGCATCGGCCTGATGAACGTGCATCAGCGGGTCAAGCTGCTCTATGGCGATGGCCTGCATCTCAAGCGGCTGGAACCGGGTACCGAGGTGAGTTTCTATCTGCCGGATCAGGAGTCGATGCCATGCTGAGTGCCATCATGGTTGAGGATAAGTGTGTGCCGCGAGAGGTGTTGTCATGCTGAAAGCGATCATTGTGGAAGACGAGTATCTGGCTCGCGAGGAGTTGATCTATCTGGTGAATCAGCACAGCACCATAGAGATAGTGGCGAGCTTCGAGGATGGGCTGGAGGCGTTCAAATACCTGCAGAATCACGAGGTGGATGTGGTGTTTCTGGATATCCAGATCCCCTCCATCGACGGCCTGCTGTTGGCCAAGAACCTGCACAAGTCGAGCCATCCGCCCCACATCGTCTTCGTCACCGCCTACAAGGAGTTTGCGGTGGAGGCGTTCGAGCTGGAGGCGTTCGACTATATCCTCAAACCCTACAACGAGCCGCGCATCATCAATTTGCTGCAAAAGCTCGAGCATGCGGGCAAGTCGCAGCCAGCCACCACGGGGGAGGCGAGCGGCGAGGGGAGCAGCCCCCACAATCGCACCGTCAATCTAGTGAAGGGGGAGCGTATCATCGTCACCCCCTGCGAGCAGATCTACTACGCGGAAGCCGACGAGAAGCTGACCCATGTCTACACCCGTGATGACCGCTACGTGATGACCATGACCATCAGCGAGTTTGTCAGCCGGCTGCCTGCCGAGGGGTTCTTCCGTTGCCACCGTTCCTACTGCGTCAACATCAACAAGATCCGCGAAATCGTCCCCTGGTTTAACAGCACCTATCTCATCCGGCTCCATGATCTGCCGTTCGAGGTGCCGGTCAGTCGCAGCAACATCAAGGCGTTCCGTCAGCTGATGCGGCTCTGATTGTCATTCATTCCCGCCGATCTGCATTTCATGCCTTAATCGATCGGCGCGAGCTGCGTCTTGCCTATAGTGGCCTCAATTTCCTTAAGGCCATCGACCGAGACGCATCATGACCAAAGAGATGAACCGCACCCGGTACCTGACACTGATCGGTACCATCATCACCCAGTTTGCACTGGGTTCTGTCTATACCTGGAGCCTGTTCAACGCCCAGCTCTCCGACAAGCTGGACGAGCCGGTGAGTCAGGTCGCTTTCGCCTTCGGCCTGCTCAGCCTCTCGCTGGCGGTCGCTTCCTCCATGGCGGGCAAGCTGCAGGAGCGGTTCGGGGTGCGCAACGTGACCCTGGGCGCCGGCGTGCTGCTCGGCATCGGCTTCTTCCTCACCGCCCATGCCAGCAATCTGGCGATGCTCTACCTCTGCGCGGGCATTCTGGTCGGTTTTGCCGACGGTACCGGCTACCTGATGACCCTCTCCAACTGCGTGAAATGGTTCCCGGAGCGCAAGGGGCTGATCTCTGCCTGTTCCATCGGTGCCTATGGCCTCGGTAGCCTCGGTTTCAAATACATCAACCTGCTGCTGCTCTCCAGCTCCGGCCTTGAGACCACCTTCCAGCTGTGGGGGCTGATCGCCATGTCCATGGTGCTGGCGGGCGGCATGCTGATGAAGGATGCGCCCAAACAGGCCGCTTCCGTGCAGCAGAGCGAGAGCCGTGACTTCACTCTGGCTGAGGCGATGCGCAAGCCGCAGTACTGGATGCTGGCGCTGATGTTCCTCACCGCCTGCATGAGTGGCCTCTATGTCATCGGCGTGGCCAAGGATATCGGCGAGAAGATGGTGGGTCTGCCTGCTGTAGTCGCCGCCAATGCCGTCGCCATCATCGCCATGGCCAACCTGGGTGGCCGTCTGGTGCTGGGTATCCTCTCCGACAAGATGTCCCGCATCCGGGTTATCACCATCGCTCAGCTGATTACCCTGGCGGGCATGGCACTGCTGCTCTTCGTGCCGCTCAATGCCAACCTGTTCTTCGTGGCGGTCGCCTGTGTGGCGTTCAGCTTCGGCGGCACCATCACCGTCTACCCCTCGCTGGTGAGCGACTTCTTCGGTCTCAACAACCTGACCAAGAACTACGGCGTCATCTATCTGGGCTTTGGTCTGGGCAGCATCATCGGCTCCATCGTGGCCTCCCTGTTTGGCGGCTTTATGGCGACCTTCCACCTGATCCTGGTGTTGCTGGTGGTGGCGCTGGTGCTCTCCCTCACCATTCGCCTGCCGGCACCGGTAGCGGTGGAGCGGGCCTGATAAGCCTCCCTGCCACAGCAAGCAAAAACAGAGACCCGGGCCATGCCCGGGTCTTTGCATTTCCGATGGTCGATCAGTGCGGTGCTAGCCCCAGCAGCTGGCGGGCCTTGCGGCAGCTTTCCTCCACCGTTGACCAGTCGTCACCGGTTACCGTGATATGACCCATCTTGCGGCCGGGGCGGGGTTCGCCCTTGCCATAGAGGTGCAGATGCAGGCCGGGCAGCGCCAGCAGGGCAGCCCAGTCGGGTGTGCCGTTCTGCCAGAGATCTCCCAGCAGGTTGATTAACAGGGCGGGCCGCACGGCGATCTGCTCCGGCAGCGGCATATCGCACAGGGCCCGCACCTGCAACTCGAACTGGCTGCATGCGGCGTTGTCGAGGCTGGGGTGACCCGAGTTGTGGGGGCGGGGCGCCAGCTCGTTGACCAGCAATTTGCCTTCCACCAGAAAGAACTCCACCGTCAGTACCCCCACGTAATCGAGGGCGGCAATCAGTCGCTCGGCTATTGCTTTGGCTTCGCTCTCCAGCACCGGCACGTTAGCCGGGGAGCGAGTCTGGTCGAGAATGCCGCCGCTGTGCCAGTTTTGCACCAGCGGCAGGGCGCTGATGGCACCGCTCGGACTGCGCGCCAGGGTAAGGGCAAATTCCCCCTCCAGCGCCAGCCGTTGTTCCAGCACGCAGGGGACGCCACTGGCTGCCAGCGCCGTCGCCAGCTCATCCAGATTGTTCACTTGCCACTGCCCCTTGCCGTCGTACCCTTCGCGGGCGGTCTTGAGGATGGCGGGCAAGAGTTCGCTGGCCTGTGCGGGGATGGGCTCTTCCGGCAGTAGCGCCAGATAGCGGGCGACCGGGATGTCAGCTCCGCGCAGAAAGGCTTTCTCCTCGCGGCGATCCTGACAGATGCGCACCGCGCTGGCGCCCGGGCGCACCGGCTTGTGTTTTTTGAGCAGCGCGAGGGTGGCTGCGGGCACGTTCTCGAACTCGCAGCTGATGGCCTCGCAGCGGCTGGCCAGCTCGTGCAGGGCGGTCTGGTCATCATAGGAAGCGACAATATGGTGATCGGCGGCGGCACCGGCGATGCTGGCTGGGTCGGGATCCAGCACCACCACCTTGTAGCCGAGGCGGTGAGCGGCCATCACGAAGTAGCGGCCAAGCTGGCCGCCCCCCAGCATGCCGAGGGTGGCGGGGGGCAGGATCATGTCGGCTCCTCCAGTTGCAGCGTCAGCACCCGATCTCGCTCGCGGGTGCGGAAGTCGTCGAGCTGCTGCCGGTAGCGGGGGGCGTCGTCATCCCGGGCGACCGAGAGCAGAGAGACCGCAAACAGGGCGGCGTTGGCGGCCCCCGCCTCGCCGATGGCGAAGGTGGCGACGGGTACCCCTTTGGGCATCTGCACGATGGAGAGTAGCGAGTCCATTCCCTTGAGATGGCGTGATGGGATGGGCACCCCCAGCACCGGAAGAGTGGTCTTGGCGGCGACCATGCCCGGCAGGTGGGCGGCGCCACCGGCTCCGGCGATGATGGCGCGCAGGCCGCGCTCGCAGGCGGTGGCGGCATACTCGAACAGCAGATCCGGGGTGCGATGGGCCGAGACCACCTTAGCCTCGTAGGGCACGCCGTGTTCCTTGAGGATGCGGGCGGCAGCCTGCAGCACTGGCCAGTCGGAGTCGGAGCCCATTACCAGGCCGATCAGGGGAGGGGTGTTCATTTTTTCTGAATCCTTGCTGTTAAACGTTTGCTTTTGGTAAACAAAAAGAGCCGGCAAGCCGGCTCAGAATTTCTCGGGTCGCACGATTTCGACCGGTTGCAGAAAGGCGATCATGGCGTAATCGGGGTAGTAGCGACTCTGCAGGTGGGCCAGCAGCCGCTCCGCCTGCTCCCGACTGCAGATCGCCTCCAGCCGGATGTTGCCGCTCTCGCTCCAGCTGGCGTTGCGCTCGCCATGATCCCCACGGCCGCGGGCATCTGTGATGGTGTAGCCGCGCAGCCCCTCGCGGGTGAGGGTGCGCAGCAGGGTAGGCTCCAGATTGGCTTCCGTAATGACGGTCAGCAGGGTGCGGGTCTCGGTCTGCATGTGGCTACTCCGTGAAGTGGCGGGCCCAGCTGTGGTAGAGCGGGATCCCCAGCATGATGTTGAACGGGAAGGTGACCCCCAGCACGGCGCTGAGGGACAGCCCCGGGTTGGCCTGGGGCACGGCGATGCGCATGGTGGCCGGCACGGCAATATAGGAGGCGCTGGCCGCTAGGGTGGCCAGCAGGGTCAGTCCGCCGAGGGAGAGGCCCATCAGCTGGCCAGCTGCCAATCCCAGTCCCGCCGAGGCGAGCGGCATCAACAGGGCGAAGCCGAGCAGGAAGAAGCCATGCTTGCGTAAGTCCTGACACTGACGGGCGACGATAAGGCCCATCTCCAGCAGGAACAGCGCCAGCGCCCCCTTGAACAGGTCGACAAACAGCGGCTTGAGCGGAGCAATTCCATCCGGCCCGGCCAGATAGCCGATGGCCATGCCTCCCAGCAGCAGGGTGACCCCTTTGCCGAGGAAGGTCTCGTGGGCCAGCATGCGCCAGCGGGTCTCGCGGCTGATGCCGCGGGCCAGCACTATGCCCACCAGAATGGCGGGGATCTCCATCACCGCGAGGAAGATCGAAAGCTGGGATTCAAAGCTGATGCCCCGTTCGGTGAGCCAGTTCACTCCGACTGCGAAGGTAGCGACGCTGACCGAGCCGTAGTGGGCGGCGGTGGCGGCGGCATCGACCCGGTTCATCTTGAGGCGCAGCACGGCAAAGCCGAGCAGGGTCTGCACCACGCCGAGCAGGATCACCAGCGCAAGTTGCGGCAGCAGGGGTTGCAGGGATTGCTGGGCCAGACCGACGCCGCCCTTGAGGCCGATGGCCAGTAGCAGAAAGAGAGAGAGGGTGTCGTAGAGGGCGGGCGGCAGCTTGAGCTCGGAGCGCGCCAAACCGGCCAGCAGACCAAACAGAAAGAAGAGTACAACAACGTCCAGCATGATGGTTCGCAGGGCAGTTCAGATAATGTTTGCATGCTAGAGCCCGCAATGTTTCGATAAAATCAGATTCTCGCTGATGGTTGTTCGGTAAAAACTGATAGGGAACGGCATGCTCAACTACAAACAGCTCTACTACTTCTGGCATGTGGCGCGCTGCGGCAGCGTGACGCAGGCCGCCGAACAGCTGCATCTCACGCCGCAGACCATCAGCGGTCAGGTGGCCGAGCTGGAGCAGTCCCTCGGGGTGGCGCTGTTCAACCGGGTGGGGCGGCGTCTGGTGCTGACCGCTGCGGGTCGGCAGGCGCAGGAGCAGGCGGGGGCGATTTTCTCGCTCGGCGCCGAGCTGGAGCACACCCTGCGCCACGCCAGTCAGGAGCTGACAATGCAGGTGGGGATCGCCGATTCGGTACCCCGCACCCTGGCGTTCGAGCTGCTGGCTCCGGCTATGGCGCTGGCAACGCCGCTGCGGCTGGTGTGTCACGAGGAGCGGGCCGAGCAGCTGTTCAGCGAGCTGGCCCGTCACAAGCTGGATATGGTGCTGATCGATCGCCCGCTTCCTCCCGACAGTGGTGTACGTGGCTACAACCACGAGCTGGGGCGCAGCCCGCTGGCGCTGTTTGCCAGCCCCGAGTTGGCGGCGCGGGCGCGGGACGGTTTTCCCGCCTCGCTGGAGGGCTTGCCGCTGCTGATCCCCGGAGAGAAGTCTGCCACTCACGATCGGCTGCTGGAGTGGTATCGCCAGCAGGGTATTCATCCCCATCTGGTGGGACAGTTTGATGATTCCACCCTGATGAAGTCGTTCGGCAAGGCGGGGATGGGGATCTTCCCGGCACCGCTGGCAATGGCTGACGAGATTGGCCGTCTCTACGGAGTGGAGCGGATTGCGACCCTCACCGACGTCACACTCTCTTACTATCTGGTCTCGGCAGGGCGCCATCTCTCCCATCCCGGGGTACAAGCGGTAATGGAGGGGGCCCAGCTGCGGCTGACGGTGCTGGCTGGCAAGAAATAGAAATCTGGATGGCTATACATCCAGCTTGGCTCTGCCTATAATCCTCCCGCTTTGGCGCATCATGCTTAATAGGGAATCCGGTGAAAATCCGGAGCTGGCGCGCAGCGGTAAGGGGGAACGAAGCGACATCAGGGCACTGCCGTCAGGCGGGAAGCCGTCGCCGTAGGCCATCAGCCCCCGAGCCCGAAGACCTGCCAGAGTTCGTATTTCGGGCCGAGAGAAACCGGCCACGAAGTAGATACTTACGCGAACTTAAGGATCTCTCATGTCGAAGAAATTTCTGGCGGCTGCCCTGTTGCCGACGGCGGCGTTTGCCCAGCAGCTGACCATTCCCGTCAATCCCACCATGGTGGTGACCGCTACCCGCGTCGCCCAACCTGCCTCCAGCGTGCTTGCCCCGGTCAATGTGGTGACCCGGGACGAGATCGATCGCCTGCAAGCCCAGACCGTGACCGATGTGGTCAAGACCCTGCCCGGTGTGGAAGTGGTCAGCAATGGTGGTCGAGGCCAGCTCAGCTCGCTGCGGGTGCGTGGTGGCACTTCTTCCCAGACGCTGGTGCTGGTGGATGGGGTGCGCAGTGCCTCTTTGACCGCCGGGATGACCGAACTGAACAATCTGCCACTCAATCAGGTCGAGCGGATCGAGTATATCCGCGGCCCGCGCGCCACCATCTACGGCTCCGACGCTATCGGTGGGGTGATCAACATCATTACCCGTCCCGACAAGGGGACAAATCAGCACAAGTTCAATATCGGTGCTGGTTCCCATCAACAGCGTCAGGCCGCTTTCAGTAGTGCCAGCCAGGTAGGTGAGGCGGGTCAGCTCAAGGTGGCTGGCGGTTTTGATGATGAAGAGGGTTACAACGTACACCCCTTGCCCGGCATCAACGATGGTGACCGTCACGGGCATCAGGGCTACAACGCCATGCTGGACTACCAGCAGGCGCTCGGCAGCAATTGGGATCTGTTCGGTACGACCCGCTGGTTCCGCAATGTGGCCCAGTATGCGGGGTCTGATACAAACTATGCGCCGCATCGAGCCGAAACGTGGACTGAAAACCAGAGCTATCAGCTGGGGTCGCGCTATCACGATGATCGCTATCTGAGCGAACTGCGCGGCGCCTTCTCCAGACAGGATGCCTACGACTATCTCGACAATAGCGGCCGTGATCAGGCCAATAACCGAACCTACACCCGCCAGTACAGCCTGAACTGGGTCAACAGCTTGAAATTGAACGAGAGCTGGACGCTGGGAGGCGGGGCCGATTGGCAGAGTGATCGACTGGATGATCGCTCCCGCTCCTCCGGCGCCACATATCCGGCCGACGCCAAAGAGCGGGACAATACCGGCCTCTATGCCCTTGCCCAGTTCGACAACCAGACCTGGCAGGCCGAGCTGAGCGGCCGCAGTGATGACAACGAGCAGTTTGGCCGCCACAACACCTGGCAGACCGGCGCAGGCTGGCGTTTTGTCGAGGATTACCGCCTGAGTGCCCGCTACGGCACCGGTTTCCGCGCCCCCTCCTTTAACGACCTCTACTATCCGGGGTCAGGCAATCCCAACCTGAAGCCGGAAGAGTCGAAGAGCAGCGAGCTGATGCTGGACGGTCAAACCGCTGGCGTGGAGTGGCGAGCCACCGGTTATCGCAACGACTTCGAACATATGATCCAGTGGGCACCCAACAGCCAAGGTATGTGGACACCACAGAACGTTGGCAAGGCGCGAATTGAAGGGATCGAGCTGGAAGGGGAGTTTGATACCGGCTGGGTGAGTCATAGGGTCTCTGCCGAATACAAGGATCCCAAAGACAAGGTAACCGACAAGCAGTTGCAGCTGATCTCCCGCAAAGGGGCCAAGTGGGTGACGCAGGCGCAGTGGCAGCAGTTTGATGGTTCATTGAGCTGGATCTATCAGGGTGAGCGCTATGGCGATGTGGCCAACACCACAACACTTGGTGGCTACAGCGTGTGGAATCTGGCGGTCGGCTACAAGGTTACGCCGGCACTCAAGGTATCGGGCAAGATCAATAACCTGCTGGACAAGCACTATCAGACGGCGGTGGGTTACCCTGCCGATGAGCGCGCTTACTACGTGACAATGGATTACTCACTCTAAGCCGGACCCGGCCAAGCGGAAAAATCAGGGGCCCTGCCATTGGCAGGGCCTTTTCTATTGGCGGCAGGCGGGAGTATGATCACCGCCTTGCACCAAAGGGGAGCTCAAGTGGCCAATATTCTCGTGTTTGATTCCGGTATGGGTGGCCTGACCATCTACCGGGAGATCCGCCGCGTTCTGCCGGCACACAACTATTTCTACTGCTTCGACAACGCCAACTTCCCCTATGGTGAATTGAGCGAGCCCGCCCTGATTGCTGCCTGCACCCGCTTGGTGACCACCATGGTGGCCCGTCATCATATCGATCTGGTGGTGATTGCCTGCAACACGGCCAGCACCATAGCGCTGCCGGCCCTGCGCGAGGCACTGGATATTCCCGTGGTGGGGGTGGTGCCAGCCATCAAGCCCGCCGCTGCACAGACTCGCAACGGTTGTATCGGTCTGCTGGCCACTCCAGGCACCGTCAGCCGCGACTATACCCATGAACTGATCGCCCAGTTTGCTCCCGGCAAGCGGGTGCTGCTCAAGGGCACCACCGAGCTGGTCATAGAAGCCGAACACAAGCTGGCGGGCCTACCGGTCAATATTGCGCTGCTGCGCGAGGTATTGGCCGACTGGCTGGAGGGGGAAGAGAAGCCGGACACGCTGGTGCTTGGTTGCACTCACTTCCCGCTACTCAATGAAGAGATTGGGCAACTGATGCCGCAATGCCAGCTTGTTGACTCGGGCAGTGCCGTTGCCAAACGGGTGGCCTGGTTGCTGAGCAATGGCGGGCATGCCACCGTGCAGCCTGTACATATAGAAGAGGTGATTGCCAGGGCTTACTGTACCCGGCTGGATGGGGAGGCCCAAAAACTGACAGCCCCCTTGCAAGCATGGGGGCTGTCATCATTGGAAGAGGTGAAGTACTGACGAGCGGTTAGGCGTCAGTTTCGCTACCTTCCCTTTCCTCTTTATCACGTTTGTCATTCGCTTCACGCACCTTGAGGGTGCGCTGCTGATACTCTTTGTCATTCAAAGCGGCAATCGCTTTGGCGGCATCGGCGGCGGGCATCTCCACGAAACCGAAACCTCTGCGCTTGCCGGTTGCCTTGTCCTTCATCAACCGCACGGAAATGACCTGGCCCTGCTCGGCAAACAATTCGCGCACTGCGATCTCATTGGCGCGATAGGGCAGGTTGCCTACATATAAGGTGCAAGTCTCCTGATTGGCGATCGACTCGGCGACATTAGCCGGGGTTCGCTTCAGGAACAGCGGTACCACGAAACCGCCGATGGCCAGACCTGCTGCAAAAATCACTTCCGCTTTCAAAGAGAACTGCAGGGCCTGGGCAACCAGGTAGCCAACCACTGCCAATACCAGAGCAAGGATTGCGGCCTGCATATATACGGGAAACTTGGATAAATTCATCTTAAAAGACCTTTTGTAAATGAAAGCAAAAAAGGTGCAACACTATATTCACCTCCATGGTAACCAGCTTTCCTGATTGGCGCTACCATGGACCACTCGGGAGAGGTTATCGGCTCCAGTATGGCATTCCCAAGGACACTAAAGGCGACATAAATGACGCTAAAATGGGAGTGAAATAACCGGATTGTGGATAACGTTGTATATATACACTGAATAAGCTGTTTCTAATTGAATAATTTGAAATTTTCGTGATTTTCTTCAAAAAAAGTCTTGTCATCGCAGCGTCGCTCCCTATAATGCGCCCCTACCAGCACGGCGGAACACGCCAACCTGATGAGTCAGCTTCCTTGCGAAGCAGGCGCCGAAAGAAAAGCGAAAACAATCGCTTGACTTTCGAAGTGAGAAGCGTAATATGCGCCTCCTCAACGCGATAAGCGTGACGCTCTTTAACAATTTGAATCAAGCAATCTGTGTGGGCACTCACAGCATCGAGCATCAAAAACAATTTTTGATTTTC